>CANKOI010000006.1 GCA_947484175.1 Deltaproteobacteria bacterium | reverse complement strand
GCGAACGGCGACACCGAAGTGGGTGAGATCCTCGCCAACGCGATGGCGAAGATCGGCAAGGACGGCGTGATCACGGTGGAGGAGGCAAAGTCGCCACGCACCGAGCTCGACGTGGTGAAGGGCATGCAGTTCGACCGCGGCTACCTCTCCGCGTACATGGTCACGAACCCCGACCGCATGGAGGCCGTTCTCGAGGATGCGCTGGTGCTCATCCACGAGAAGAAGATCTCGGCGATGAAGGACCTGCTCCCGTTGCTCGAGCTGGTGCACGAGGCGGGCAAGCCGCTCCTCATCATCGCGGAAGACATCGAAGGCGACGCGCTCGCCACCCTCGTGGTGAACAAGCTCCGTGGGTCGATGAACGTCGTGGCCGTGAAGGCCCCCGGGTTCGGCGACCGTCGTAAGGCGATGCTCGAAGACATCGCGATCCTCACCGGCGGCCGCGCGGTGATGGAAGACCTTGGCATCAAGCTCGACACCGTCACGCTTGAGCACCTCGGCAGCGCCAAGCGCATCGAGGTCACCAAGGAGAACACGACCATCATCGAGGGGGCTGGCTCCAGCGATGCGGTGCGGGCGCGCGTGAAGCAGATTCGCGCGCAGTCCGACGAGACCACCTCCACCTATGACAAGGAGAAGCTCCAAGAGCGCTTGGCGAAGCTCGTCGGCGGCGTGGCGGTGATCCACGTGGGCGCCTCCACCGAGGTGGAGATGAAGGAGAAGAAGGCCCGCGTGGAAGATGCACTCAACGCCACCCGCGCCGCGGTGGAAGAAGGCATCGTCCCCGGCGGTGGCACCGCCTTCATCCGCTGTCTCGACGCGTTGGACACCGTTCCCAGCCTCGTGGGCGACGAGCACTTCGGCGTGGAGATCGTTCGCGAGGCCATCCAGGAGCCCGCTCGTGCCATCGCCGCGAACGCGGGCATTGACGGCGCCATCGTGGTGCACAAGGTGCGTCAGGGCACCGGCGCCTGGGGCTTCGATGCCCAGGGCGAAACCTACTGCGACCTCGTGGCGAAGGGCATCATCGACCCCACCAAGGTGGTTCGTACAGCGCTGGTGAACGCGGCCTCGGTGGCCGGAATGTTGCTCACCACGGAAGCGGTCATCTGCCAGAAGCCTGAGAAGAAGAAGGCGGGTGGCGGTGGCGGTGGGGGCGACATGGGTGGAATGGGTGGAATGGGCGGCATGGGCGGCATGGGCGGCATGGACTTCTAGGTCCGTGATACGGCGCGGCCTCTCCTGAGCCGCCGTGCCGTTGGAACCCGTTCGTTCCCGCTTCTTCACCCGCGGCAACGCTCCGAAGCTGATCGCGGCGCTCTTCTCGGGCGCCGTGCTCAGTTTTGTGTCGCCCCCGCTCGAGCGCAGCTTTCCTCTCGTAGGGAGCCTCCCCGTCGGGGGCCTGCACTTCATCCATTGGTTCACCTTCGTGCCGCTGTTGGTGGCGGTGGCGGATCCGGCGGGTGGGCGGGTGACGGCGGCGGCTCCGGTGCGGGGCTGGCTCGCCAGCCGCAACTTCCGACTCGGCTACCTCACCGGGTTCGCGGGCGTTTTCCTCCTCTTCTTCTGGCTCGCCCAGACGATCGACCTGTTCAGCAACATCCCGCTCGTCCTGGCTGCGTTGATCGTGGCCCTCTTTGCGGCGGTTTTCGGGCTGCCTTATGGTTTGCTCGCGAGCGTAGTAGCTCCGCTTCGTGAGCGTTTCGGCCCGATCTGGGTGGTTCTTTTTCCCACACTTTGGGTCACGATGGAATTCGCCCAACCGGCGCTTTTCCCCTACTATCAGGGTGTCGGGCAGTACCGAAACCCCTACACGTGGCAGCTCGCCAGCGTTTTCGGGGCCTATGGGTTGAGCTGGTTGATCCTGCTCACGAACGGCGCGCTTGCGGAGTGGTGGCTTTCGCACCGGGCCGGGCGTGTCCGGCCATGGAAACCCGCCCTGTTCGCGCTTGTCCTCTTCCTCACGAATCTCGGCTTCGGCGTGTGGCGGTTCAACCACGTGGAGGCGGTGCTGTCTGCGGCGCCGGTGGCGCGGGTGGCGATGCTGCAGCAGGGCGTCACGATGGTGCAGCGCATTCAGGACCGCGGTAGCGATGTGCTGAAGTCCTGGCTGGCGCTGACGCGGCGGGTGCTCGACGATCGGCCCGACCTCGTGATCTGGCCGGAGGGTTCGATCTCCTACACCCCCACCGAGGAGCGCCTCGCCGAGGGCTTCGGCGAGATGTCCCGCAGCAATGGGTTCGCGTTTCTCGTGGGTGGGGGCACGCGGGAAGAAGACCCCGACAGGCCCGGCCATCGAGCGAGCTGGAACAGCGCCTACTTGTTCGACCGCAGGGGCGAGGTGGCGGGGCGGTACGACAAGATGGTTCCCATGCCATTCGGTGAGTATCTGCCGTGGCCCGTGTCGTATCTCAAGCCGTGGATTCAGGGGGTGGGGAGCTTCCGGGCGGGAACCACGCCCACGGTGTTCCAGACAGAGAAGTTTTCGTTCACGTCGCCCATCTGCTACGAAGCGATTCTCGAGTCACAGATGCGGGTGTTGGCGAACGCCGATGTTTTTGTGAACATCACGAACGACGGGTGGTTCGGCGACACAGCGGCGCCCCACCAGCACGCGATGCTCTCGGCTGCCTACGCCGTGCAGCTCGGCCGGCCCATGGTGCGGATCGCGTACACCGGCGTGTCGATGGTGGTGGAGCCCCACGGCGTGATCCGCTACGAAACGCGCCCCTACACCGAAGTGGCTGAGGTCGTGGAACTGCGCCTCGCCACGTTCAACACGCCGTACCGCACGTGGGGGCGCGCATTTCCATGGGTGTGCCTGTTGGTGAGCTTGGCTGTGGCTGGCCTACTGTGGCGGCGGCCTGTCACACTCGACGCCCCTGGCGCGTAGTGGAGACCGACGAGGAGCTCATGGACGCGGTGCGAGAAGGCAGCGAAGCGGCGTATGGAACGCTGTTCGAGCGCCATCGCGCCGCGCTCTACGGCTACGCCCTCCGCATGACGCGGCACCCAGAATCCGCGGACGACGTCTTCCAGGAGACCTTTCTCCGCGTGCACCGCGCCCGCGCCACCTGGTCCAGCCATGAGGGCAGCTTTCGGAGCTGGCTGTTCCGCATCGCCACCAACACGGTGCGCGACCGTGCCCGCCAAGCGGCGCGTCGTCCCGAGGTGCTCGGCGACGCGTGGGAGCCGTTCTTTCACCCCCACCACCTTCAGCGTATTGAACTGGAGCGGGCGCTTGGGGAGCTTCCCGAATCGCTCCGTGAAGCGTTCGTGCTCACGGTCGTGCTGGGGATGGACCACAACGAGGTGGCGGCTGCGCTCAGCATCAGCCCCGACAACGCGCGGGCGCGAGTGTCGAGAGCGCGCGTGCGACTCCGTGAGCTCTTGGAGGTGTCGTGACCGACGCCGAGCTCGACGCCAGCTTCGCCGATCTCGGCGGCCTCGCGCCGTCGCCGCAGCTGAGCGCCCGCACACTGGAGGCGGTTCGCCGGGAGCGGGCCGCCGGCGGTTGGCGCGTACGCATCCTCGCGGGGGTCGGCATGGCGGCGATGGCGGCACTTTCCTTGCTCGTGGTCACCCCTCCTGAGCGTGGCGATCCGGCAACGATGGTCGAGCGCGGCTCCGGAGAATCGGCCGTCGCCGTGGATCTCCGCGTGGCGGTGCGCCGCCCCACTGGGGAATTGGCTCGTTTTGCCGCGAATGAACGCTATGCTGCAGGCGACACTCTGATGTTCCGCATTCACACTTCCACGGCCACCTCACTCACCCTGCGTCGCGATGACGTGGTGTTGTGGGAGGGTACAGCGCCCGGGGGCGCCTTCGATGTGCCTGTCGGATACACCTTGGAGGCGGGGGAGGGGCCCGCGGTTTTCACCCTCTCTGGCGGTGCCGAGCTCCAGCGAGTCTTCGTGCCGGCGGTGATGCCATGATGCCCCTGCTGTTCACCTCCGCGGCTCTCGCGGGCGTCGTGAACGTGCCCGGCGGTGTGGCCGAGGAGGCCTACAAGCCGCGTCGGGTGGCGGTCCTCGTCGGTGTGCAGGACTACGTGGATCCATCGCTCCAAGGGCTCAAGTTCCCCGAGAAGGACGCCCGCGATCTGGGCGCCGTGCTCGGCTCGCCTGACGTAGGCGGCTTCGACCGGGTGTTCGTCATCAGCGGCAAGGCCGCCACCACTCGTGAACAACTGCTACGCTCCGTTTCGGTTGCCACCGCCGACCTCCAGCGCGACGACACGTTCCTTCTCTACCTCTCCGGCCACGGCACTCTCGCGATCGATCCGGTAGAAGGCAGTCAACTCTTCTTTCTTCCCTCGGACAGTCGCCTCGATGCCCCCCAGCAGACCGGCCTCGCGGTGGCCGACGTGGAGGCCCTGCTCCACAACCTTCCGGCTCGCCGTCGGGCGTTGATCCTCGACACCTGCCACAACGGCCGTTCCGGGAGCCGCAGCGCCGTTTCCACTCCCACGCAGCAGCTCCTCAGCGGGTTCCGCGGGGAGCCGCCCGCGCCTCGCGCTGCGCTCGACGTGTCCGAGAGCGAAGCCCGGCTGTATGCGGCACAGTATTGGCAGCCCGCGATGGAGGACCCCCAGCTCCAGAACGGCGTGTACACCCACTTTCTCATCGACGCCCTCACCGCCTCCCGCTCCACGGCCGACCTAGATCAGGACGGCCTCGTCGATGTGATGGAGGCCCACCAGCACGCGCGCGACGCGACCATGGCGTGGACAGGCGGCCTCCAGATTCCTCGGGCCGAGTACCGCATCGTCGGCCGCGAGGAGATTTTTCTCAGCGGCGCCTCCCGCGTGCGCACAGCCGCTGAGCGAGCTGTGGTCGCCGCCGTCGACTCGCTCCTCTCTCGTGCGCGCCTTTTCGTCAATGGTACGGCGCGTGGCGAACTGCCAGGCTTATATGCGGTAGAGCCCGGAGTTCAGGAGTTGGAGGTTCAAACCGCTGATGGCCGCACCCTCCTGAAAGAGCGTGTTCGGGTGTCGGCTGGGCAAACGCTCCCGCTCGAGGGTCTGCTCCGGCGAAAAGAAGCATCATTGGCGCTTCTTGGCGGGGGTGGCGTGCATGTCGGGAATGACGCCCTCCTCCCTTTCGGGGCCGGTGCCGCGGTGGTGTGGGCGAATCCGCTCCGCTTCCGGGGTCCTTGGCGAACCGAGATCCACGCCAGCCTCGATGTGGGCTCTGGCGTTGCGCCGGGAGAGTCGGTCACCCAGACCTCCGGAACAGCAGGGGTCGGCGTGGGAGTGGGGCCGGTGTTTGGGCCGGGATGGCTCGCCGTCACGGCCGATGTGCGCGACAATTGGCGGGCCAGCGAATTCGGCACGCAGGCCGACCTCGGGGCGGCGGGCGGCTTGGCCGTAGGCGTTGATCTGCCCGTTACCGACTCGCTCAGCGCGAGCGCACGCCTCGATGGGTGGGTGGGCGCCGAGCCCGTGTACGGGCAGTTGGGTGCGGTGGGGGGGGCTCCTTGCGTGTCGGGCTGGCCTCCACGTTTCGGTGAAACCGGTGCTTCGTTGATCATCGGGCCTGCTCCCGCGCTACCCTTCGATTGATGTTGCCGGTCCTCCTCCTCGCATGTGAGCCGATCGCCCCTTGGCCGAGCGCGGAGGAGGGCGCCTTCGAGTCCGAGCGGATCATGGTTACCCCAGCCCGCATCGATTTCGGCGACGTCTCTGCCACGCTCCAGGGCGAGCGCCGCAGCGCGATCAAAATCGTCAATCTTGGCGACGACGTGGTCACGGTGACTGGCCACGACGAGCCGATCGGCGATGCGGACCTCTTCTGGATCGACGCCCTGCCGATCCTCACGCTGGGGGTGGGCGAGAGCGTGGATGTCGATGTGGTGTTCGCCCCCGGCACGGAACGCGCTGGCCTCGCGCACGTGCGGTTTGATCCGGGCAGCGAAGCGGTGGAGCTGCTGGGGCAGGGACACGCTCCGGTACTCCGAGAGGGGGCGCTCGACGTTGCGGCGACGGTCTTGGGCTGCACCGGAATGGGGGCGGTCTCCTTGGAGAACGTGGGCACGGAAGTGCTCTCGCTGTCCGCGTCCATCACGGGGGACGACTTCGCCTTGGTGGGTTGGCCCCCGGAGCTCATGCCGGGGGAAGTGGGGAGCGTGGATGTCGCCTTCGCTCCTCTAGGCGGCGGGCAGCGCGGAGGTGTGCTCACGCTAGAGACCAACGACCCGCTTCGTCCTCAGGTAGCGGTCACCCTGGAGGCGCTAGCCTACGAGGGCGCGCGCGTGTCGGAGTCGTTCCGCTATGCGCCCACGGTGCCGACGGATGTGCTGTTCGTGGTTGAGGGCGGCGCGTTCGGCGGGGATGCGCGTCTCGACGCCGTTGCCACCTACGCCGAGCGGGTGCATGACAGCTACGGAAGTGTGCAGGTCACCTCGGTGTCCAGCGGCGATGCCTGCCCGGCCGAGCGGCCGTACTACAGCGAGGTCGGCGACAGCGCGCTGCGGGTGGAGGCGATCGTCGGGCACGGGTTCGATGGTCCGGCCGGGCGCTGGGACGACGACCTCGTCGGACTCGTCGACGAGGTGCTCTACGAGGCGGGTGCCGGGGGCTGCTTGGACGGGTGGCGCCGTGCCGATGCGGCTCTCGATGTGGTGATCGTGGCGCACTCTTCTCCGGCGGCGAGCGTCGTGGATCGGGCCGCAGCGTTGGCCGCTGCCCTACCCGATGGCACCCGGCTCCGCGTGAGCGTACTCGTGCCAGAGAGTTCGGCCTGCGGCGATGGCGTGGGTGAGTACAGCGAGCTCCCGGCCCTCTACGGCGGAATCCTCGGGGATGTGTGCGCGGAGAGCTGGGTGCTGCCCTTTGAGCGGTTCGCCGACTTCCCGCTCAGCCCTTCGGAGGTGCGCTTCCCCCTCGCCGAGGTGCCGGTGCCGGGCACCGTGGTGGTGGAGGCAGACCACGCGCCGCTGGGCGGTTGGTGGTTGGACGAAGGAACCAACTCGGTCGTGGTGCCGGTCGAGGCGGGGGCGGCCTTCGGTGCCGAGGTCGACGTGGAGTACGTTTCCGCCGTGAGCTGCGACGGCTGAACACGCTCAGGCGCCTTGATATGCGAGCTCGTGAAGTCCTGGCTGCTCTACCTCGGCGTTTCTTGGCTCACGCAGAGCCCGCTGCTCGGGATTCTGGCGGTGGCGGCGATCTGGCTCGCGGGCGGGGGCTGGTGGGTGGGTCGGTTGCCCGATGTACTCGGGCCGTGGCGTCGCTTTCAGCGAGTGCGCCAGCTCCGGGAGGCGCTGCTGGTCAACCCTCACGATCTGGTCGTTCGCACCGAGCTCGCCGGGTTCGTGGCGGATCGTGAGCCGGCGGAGGCCGAGTCGCTTCTTCAGGAGGTCATTCGGCGGTACCCGGAGAACGAACTGGCCCACTACCATCGTGGCCGGGCCTTCCTCGCCCGAGGGCTGGTGGAAGAAGGCCGCGCGGAGATCGAGGAGGCCCTCCGGCTGCGGCGCGACCTTCGTTGGGGCGAGCCAGGGGTGGTGCTTGGCGACGCTCTTCTTGGTGCCCGTCGCCCCGCCGATGCGTTGAGTGCCTACCTGCAGGCCACCGACGTCCACGGTTCGTTCGCTGAGGCTTGGTTCAAGGCGGGCGTGGCCGCCAAGGCCGCCGGGCGTGTCGCCGAGGCCCGACGTTGTTGGGGGCTGGCCCTCACGTCGAGCGCGGGAGCGCCTCCGTACAAGCGGCGGAAGGACCGCTTGTGGCGCTGGCGGGCTTGGTTCGCCCAGCGGCAGGGTTGAACCGGATTCAGTTCGACCGCACCGCCCGCCCGCGCAACCGCGCCACCTCCTGGTAGCGGTCGAGCGTTTCGCCACACTCGGCCAGTACGGTTTCGAGCGGGGCGGTGAGCAGCATCTCCACCCCGTCGGCCACCGACGCGGCGCTCCAGATGCGAAAGGTGCCCGCTTTGCAGGCGGAGATCACGTCGTCGTCGAGGCAGAGGTCGTCCACGTTGGCCTCCGGAATGATCACCCCCTGTCGGCCGGTCAGGCCGAGCGCTTGGCAAGTACGGAAGTATCCCTCGATCTTCTCGTTCACGCCGCCGACGCCCTGCACTTCGCCGAACTGGTTCACCGAGCCGGTCACCGCGATGCCCTGTTGGATGGGCCGCGCCGACAGGGCGGACAAGAGCGCGTACAGCTCCGTGGTGCTCGCGCTGTCGCCGTCCACCCGACCGTAGCTCTGCTCGAAGGCGATGCTGGCGTTGAAGGCGAAGGTGCGCGTCTGCCCCAGTTGGGCGTGCAGCCACCCCGTAAAAATCTGCACGCCCTTGTCGTGGCTTCGCCCGGAAAAGCCCACCAGCCGCTCGATGCTCGCTACGCCCGCGCGCCCCACGCCGACCGTCGCCGTGATCCTGATCGGCCGGCCGAAGTCGTGCCCGCCGAGGTGGTACACCACCAGCGCGTTGATCTGCCCCACCCGTTCGCCGTCCACCGACACGGCCATCACGCCCCGCTCGATCAGCTCTAGGGTGCGTCGTTCTGCCAACCCGTCCCGGTAGCGGCGCGCCGCTAAGGCCGCTTCGACGTGCCGGCTGTGCACGGTGTCGGCGCCCTCGGCATCGGCTTCGCAGGCCGCCTCTCGGAGCAGGTCGGCGACGGTGCCCATCTGGGTGGTGATGCGGCCGCCGCGGCCCGTCTGTCGTACGGCCCACCGCAACACGCGTCCGATCGACGCACGGGTGTAGGGGAGGTGCCCCTCCCGGTGGATGATGCGGGCACAGAACCGCCCGTAGTCTTCGATCACTTCGGAGCTGATGGCTGCGTCCTCTTCGAACTCCGCCTTGATTTTGAAGAGGTTCCGGAAGTCGGGGTCGCCGTAGAACAAGGCCCCGAAGATCGAAGCTTCGCCGGCGAGGACCACTTTCACGTCGAGGGGAAGGGGGTCGGGCCGCAGGCCCGTGCCGCCCCCGCCGGGACCCTCCGGGTTCTGCACGTCGAGCTCGCGGCCGATGAGCGCCCGCTTCAGCACCTTCCACACGCCCGGCTCCTGCAAGAGGTCGGATGCGTTGATCAGCAGCCATCCTCCATCGGCGTCGAGAAGCGCGCCACCGCGGATCGAGCGGTGGTCCACCGAACCCGGCTCCCCTTCCAGGCCGCCAAGGAGTTGCGCCCAGGTGGGGTTCGGCACGGTCACGAGCGGGGCCTTCCTAGAGCGCCTCCCGAGGTGCACCAAGTTGGCTCCGAAGGCGGAGAACAGGGACTCGTGGTCGGGCTCCTCAGCGGCGAACCACTCTGGAGACTCCACCAACTCATCGAGGAGTTCCCCCAGCCACGCGCGCGCAACAGTCCACCGTCGCGAGAGCTCTCGCATCACCGGCGCCACGCCTCCCCGCACGGCAATGGCCTCGGCCTCCGTGACCGAGCGCATCGCGAAGAGAAGCTGCGAGCGCGCGTCGTCGAGCCCTTTGGCGAGTCGGCTCTCGAGGTCGTCCCAGCGGGCGAGCACGGCTGCGAGCCCGTCCTCAAGCACAACGTCGCCCGCTTCCACGCCGAGTTGCAGCTCTGCCCGGGTCAACAGGTGGTCGTCGTCGGCGTCGGACTCCTTGTCGTCGGGGGGCAGGGGGCCGCGCCAGAGTACCCCGGGACGGCCGGGGCCCTCGTCGTCGTCCACTGCCGCGAGCATGAAGCCCCACTCGTCAGCCTGGTCCTCGATGGCGCCAATTGCTTTGTGTTGGGCCAACTCGGCGGCTTGCCGGATGCTCTCTCGGCGCACACGAACGTCATCACGATTGAGGAGCCGGGGAACTTCCTCGAGGAGCATCGCGGCGACCCGCAACAGCTCCTTGCGGAACGCCAATCCTCGTCCTGGGGGAAAGACGAGGAGTTTGGGTCGCGCGTCGTCCACGAAGTTCCGCACGTAGACGAAGTCGCGGGCGGCGCGCCGCGGCGGTGCGAGCTCCTCGAGGATGCGACCGATGCTCCCGAGGCGGCCGGTGGATCGAGGCCCTGAAACGAAAACGTTGAAGCCCGGACCGCGGATCGCCACCGCTCGGCGGATCGCCGCGAGCGCAGGGTCCTGCCCGATGAAGGTGTTCAGCGGCTTCACCTCCGCCGTGGTGGTGAATGCGAGGGAGTTGTCGGGGAGCCGCCAGGTAAGCTGGTCGGGGGGGAGGAGCCGGGCGGTCATTTGCCAGGGTATGTAACGCCGTGCTTCCCGTGCTCTACAGCGACCGGCATCTGGTGGTGTTCAACAAGCCGGCTGGCCTTCCCACCATGCCGCCCCGGGATGGGGGTCCTTCGGTGGCGCAGGAGACGGGATTGTGGGTGTGCCATCGGCTCGACGCCGACACCAGCGGTGTGCTCGTGATGGCGCAGAGCGCGACCGGCCAGCGAAGCGTGAACGCCGCGTTCGCCGAACGTCGCGTAGAGAAGGGCTACCTCGCGGTTGGGGAGGGGGAGTTGGCGGATGAGGGGGAGTGTACGCTGCCCTTAGGGGAGTGGAAACGCGGGCGCGTGCAGGTGGGGAGTGGCAAGGCCGCGCTCACGCGGTGGCGGGTGCGCGGCCGTCAGGGTCGGCGGCTGCTGATCGAGGCGTTTCCCGAAACGGGGCGCACCCATCAGGTGCGTGCCCACCTCGCCGCCTCCGGAGCACCTCTGCTCGGCGACGAGGCGTATGGCGGTCCGGCGGGCTTCCCGCTCGCCCTTCACGCGTGGTGGCTGCGGTTGCCGTGGCCCGGCGGCACGGACCGCCTGCTGTTGAGCGTGCCTCCGCCGCCAGCGTTCTGCTTGGGCTGGAACGGGGAGCTCCCCGAGCCGCCATCGGCCGCGTCGGCGTGACCCTGCTGCTGTCCTTCCTCGCCTGCGAGGAGGCCCACCCCTGCATGATCGCGACGGTGTCGGTCTCAGGCACCGATGGCGTGGGCATCGAGTTGGAGGACCAGGGGCAGCGGCTCGGCGCTCGCATGGTCAGGCCGGAAGTCGCGGTGGCATCCCTGCCGGTGGTGGTGCAGATTTTTGGGGGGTGGGCGCCCTCGGCTGTGAGTGAGAGTTCGGGGGTAGTGCCGGACGGCACGGTGGTTGTGCGGCCTGCATTGGCCGATGAGGGATGGGGGGATGGGGAGGACGACCGGCGCGGGGCCCAAGGTCGCGCGGCCGTCGCTACCGCGCTCCGCTACGCGACCGGCCGCGAGCGAGACGCCGGGGGCTGCTCGATCGTGGACCGCGCGCCGGAGGCCGACCCCGATCGGGTGGTGCTGTTCGGGATGAGCAACGGCGGAAACCTTGCCCTTGCCACGCTCGCCGACTCCGCCCTCGACGTGCCCGAGCTCGATGGCGTGCTCACGTGGGAGACCCCCGCCGGCGCCCAGTTCGTGAACCACGAGTTCATGGGGGACGACTCCTTGTACGCCCCGGGCGCCTGCCGCTTGGACAGCGGTTCGGCCATCCGATGTGACCTTCCCGACCTTGGTTTCGGCGCCGAGGAAGACGAACGATGTTTCGATCTAGGTGGAGATGGCGGGTGCTTCGGTGACGTAGCGTTCTCCGGGACGGTAGATGAGACCACCGGGCTGCGCGCGCTGTCGTCCACCCTGCTCACCGCTGCGGAGCTCGCAGGGGCCACGGCTCCGGACTGGTCCACGCCCGAGGAATCGGAGCTCTTCTGGGGTGAACGGGATGCCGCGCGGGTTGCATCTGCCGTCGTGGCGCGCTTCCCCGCCCTTCGGTTCATGCTGCTCGGCAGCGAAAGCGACCATGCGGTCCCGGAGCTCGAAGACCATCCCCACCTCTTTGGATTCGGCCAAGCACTGCTGCAAGCGGGAGCGGCCTGGGTTCGGCTCAATCCCGGCAGCACGTGGAGCGGACTCGCCGACGAGAATTCCGTGAACGCCCCGCTCGTCCTCGATTCTCCAGAAGGATGGCTCTTGCCGGAGGATGCCGAGTCGCCCCTGCGAACGCCGGCCGGGTGGGGGGTGAGCGAGCTGACGGCGGCCGAGTGAGCGCAGCCGTTGGGAAGTAATCCTTGCGGGTTCTGCCCAGAGCGCCTATGCTTGAGTTGAGTTTCGGACTTGGTCCCCCCCGACCCCGCTTCAACCGGCACTTAAGCGTCTCCTCCATTCTCTTGCGGTCAGGGTAAGGCGGGGGGGACTCTCCGAATCCCGGGCGACTTGAGGTGCGGCCGCCGGGCGGCGACCTCACACGCCGCTCGGAACGTGTCCGACACGATCTTCTCGCAGAGGCGCGGGTCGGCCGAAGGAATCTCGTTGACCGCCTGCAGAAAGATGAAATCCCGCTGCACTTCGTCAGCGACCTGTGACTCGGTGAACGCCACCCCGGCCGCGGCGTCGGTACGGAAGGTGGCCAGCGCCACGGCCACCATGCAGTTCTTCTTCTCCCCGCTGCTCAGAACCCACGAGCAGTCGCTTGCCGCAGTGGGATTCTCGGGGGCGCAGGCGAGAGTGAGCAGGACGAGCCACATCGCACGCTAATATCGCGGCCGCGAGTGGTAGGATTGGGCCATGTCCAGTGCGCACCCATGGGTGCTCGGCCAGCTCGAGCGGTACCGCGCCCAGCCGGAACAGGTCGACTTCCTCCTCGACCCTTGGTTGCGCCTATTTCGGTCGGTGAGCGACACGCGCCTGCGGCACACCGTGCTGCGGGAGGGCCTCGAAGGCTTCGACGATGCCTCGCTGATTGCCGTTCTTGATCGCGTGGACGTTCGCGCCCGCAACGGGGAAGGGGATGCGCGCTGGATGTTGACGGAACTGGCTCTGGATCCCAACGTGGTGCACGATCTCCCGTACGCGCGTCGAACCGAGCTCTACACGGCCGCTCGCGCCGGTGAGTTCAACGCTGTGGCCGATCGGCTCTTGGGCACGCGCCCGCCGAAGAAGGTCGACGAACCGGCGAACAACCCCCACCTCGACCTGCCCGCGGGCACACGCAAACAGGCCGCCCGGGCCCGCGAGCGGGTGGTGATCGACCGGCTGTTGCACGACCGCGACCCCCAGGTGATTCGCGCTCTACTCGACAATCCGTGCCTCGTGGAGCGTGACGCCGTGAAGATCGCCGCCCTCCGCCCCACGGCGCCGGAGGTTCTCCAAGCCGTTGCGGAGAGCGCCCGGTGGTCGCGGAGCTACCGCGTGAGGAAGGCCCTCGCCTTCAACCCGTGCTCCCCGACCACGCTCGCGCGACAGCTCGTGCGAACGCTTCTGCGGCAGGACCTGCGCGCGATGCGCGACAGTGGGGCCGTTTCGTGCGAACTTCGGGCAGAGGCCAGGCTGCTGCTCGGGGGTGGCTGAGGCGCCTCAGCTCTCCTTTTTGGAGGAGGAAGCCTTGTCGCGCGCAGGTTCGTCGTCGAGGTCGTCGCCCGCGGCGAGCTCCCGCGGCTTCTTTTTCGGGGGGGCGTCGCCCTCCCCGTCCTCTCCCTCGCCTTTGCCTTCCGAGGCATCCTTGAAGGCCTTGATGCCCTTACCGGCCTGCCGGAACACGTCGGGGAGTTTCCCCGCGCCGAAGAAGATCAACACAATTAGGAGGATGACCCCCCATTCCCAGCCGCCGAGTCCCATCTTCAATCTCCGACCGGCCTGTTGCGTATCCGAAACGGACCGGAGCGGCCCGTAATCTCCTCTCCTACCCGCGCAGCCGCCGTGCGTTCAGCGGCGCCTGCGCATGGCGGCCAGCGCGAGAGCCGCCACGCCCACCACGCTGGCGCCTCTCTCAGCAGCTCCGTTGCACCCGCAGCCGTCGGGCTGGAGGCCGGGGGTGTTGGTGTCGGTGCCGCCTTGGGTGTCGGCCGTGTCGGCGGCACCGGAGTCGTCGGGGAGGCCAGTGTCGGCCGGGGCGTAGGGGTTGGGGCACAGCCGGGGCTGCGGTTCGCCACCTGCGGCACCCGACCAGGCGGAGCCGATGAACTTCGTCCCGGTCTCGGTGTCTGAACGGCTGTACCACAGCCGTGTTCCGCCGCCGTCGTAGCTGAGTGCCTCCCAGTGGTTGAGGGCCCCGTACTCGAGGGTGCCGCCGGTGAGCGGGCCCGCCTCGTCGACGGTCCACGTGGAACCGTCGGTGGTGGTGGCCCAAGCGAGGCTACGCGAGAACGTCTCCGCCTGATCGGCACCGAACAGCATCCTCAGCGGCGCGGCGCTCTCTGCGGCGCAAACGATGGAGGGCCCGAGCGCCCACTCCGAACCCCAGTCGCCGAGCAGCTCGTGGTCGATCGCCAACATCGGCGGGGACCATGCCCCGCCCTTGGCGGGCCGTGTAATCACGAACAGGTTCGGGTACTCCGACCAGATGAGGTAGACGAGCCCGTTCACCGCCGCGGCGCTGGCGAGGCCCATGGCGGTTCCGGTGAACGGAACGAGAGTTTCGGCCTGCACATTCCAGGTGAGCCCATCGCTGCTTGTGGCCCATCCGATCCCGGTCGGTTGGTTGGCAGTTGAACCTGCGGCGGGCTCCCGAGAAGAACTCCAGAACAGGTTCCACAGCGTGCCGTCGAACAGCACCGCGGGCTGCGCCACCGAGCAGTACCGGGTGGTCCCCTCGGCCCCGCCGAAACTGAAACTGGGCAGGGTCTCGGGGGTCCAGACCAAGCCATCCGGCGAGGTGGCCCGGCCAATCTGATAGGCGCCACCGCAGCCCTCGGGGATCTGCGGCTCGGGAGCAGGGGACTCGAAGTACATCAGGAACTGCGTACCGTCCCACTCCACCGTGGGCGCCCCTACTCCGGCGGCGAAGACGCTCTCCGCTCCAGGTTGAAGCACCACCCCCTCGTCGTTGAAGGGCTCGGCGGCGAGGGCGGCTGTGAAGGCGAGCAGCATCAGCACTCCAGCGGGCATGATGCCCATGGTAGCGGTCAGCTTCGTGAAACGCCATAGAGCGCGCCATGCCGTGACCACAGGTGGTCCATGAGATCGGCTACGGGGTCTCGATCGCCCGCGACCTCGCGGAAGATGTCCACCGCGGTGGCCGTGCTGCCCTTCTGGTGCACGTGGCGGCGCAACCATGCGAGGATGGGGGCGAAGTCGCCGGATTCCACCAACGACCAGAAGCCGGGAATGTCGACCAGCATCTTCTGCGAAAAGCTCGCGGCGTACAGGTTGCCGATCGTGTAGCTGGGGAAGTAGCCGAACAGGCCGCTCGACCAGTGCACGTCTTGGAGCACGCCGGTGCGGGCGCTCGGCGCGGTGATGCCCACGATGCGGCCATACGCCTCGTCCCAAGCGCCGGGCAGGTCGGCCGCCTGCAACTGCCCCTCGAGGATCGCCAACTCCAGTCCGAAACGTACGATGATGTGGAGGTTGTAGGTGGCCTCGTCGGCCTCCACGCGGATCAAGCTGCGCTGCACCCGGTTGGCGGCGGCGTACATCTTCTCGGGCGAGAAGCTGCGGTCGGGCCAGATCGCGCCCATGCGGGGCGCGAGGTAGCGGAAGTAGGGGAGGGAACGGCCCACGAAGTTCTCCCAGAAGCGGCTCTGGCTCTCGTGCAGGCCCATCCCCGCCGCCTGATTGAGCCCCGTTCCCGCCAGCGCAGCGGGCAGACCCTGCTCGTACATGCCGTGCCCACATTCGTGAATCGTGCTGCCGAGGCCGCTCAGAACGTTGTCTTCGAAGTAGCGGGTGGTCAGCCGCACGTCGCCGACGCCGAGCCCGGTGGAGAAGGGGTGGGCGGCTTTGTCGAGCCGGCCGCCCTCCATGTCGAAACCGAGGTCGCGGAGCACCCGAGCCGAGAGGCGTTTCTGACCGTCCTCGTCGAGACGCTCGGTGAAGGGCGGGGGGTGGGCGCGCCCGTCCACGGCGGTGAGGAACGTGCCGATCTCCACGCCCAGCCGATCGAACATCGGCCGAAGGTCGGCCACCGTGCTTCCGGGATCGTAGTCTTCGAGCAGGGCGTCGTAGGGGTGGGCCGCGCCTTCGCCGAGCGCTGCAGCCTGTTCGCGCGTGAGATCGAGCAGGCGCTGCAGTTTCGGCGCGAAGAGCGAGTAATCGTCTGCCTCCTTGGCCGACACCCACGCGTGAAAGCCCTCGGTGCGCGCTACCGACAGCGCCGAGACCAGCGCGCTCGGGAGCTTGACTGCGCGGTCGTATCGCCGCCGATGCAGGCGAACGGCCGCCTTCTGGGTGGCGTCCAACTCTCCGCCTTCGAGCTCGCCCAGCCACGCGCCGAACTCCGGAGCCGCGAACCGTTCGTGGTAGATCTTTTGGAGGAGGGCGGTCTGTTCCCCTCTGGACTCGGCGGCCTTGGCCGGCATGTAGGTCTGCTGGTCCCATTCGAGGATGGCGGCGGCGCCGGCCAGCGAGTCGAGCTCACGCACCCGTTCGGTGAGGTTCTGCCATGCGTTCATCGGGTCGCTCCGGGGCGCGCCGCCTAACCCCCTCGCACCGATCGGGCGCCGTCAGCGTGTGGCGGCTTCCCATCCGCGTTGCAACTCGGCCGCGTCCAGATCGCGGCCAATGAAGACCAGCGCGCTCTCCTCCGGTGCAAGCGCCTCGATCGGACCGAGCTCCAGCCACTGGTGCACCCCCTGCGCCACCACCGCTGTAGGGATTCCGCGGCAGTGAAAGATGCCCTTCACCCGCAGGAGCCCCGGGCCGCGGCGCGAAGCGACAAACTGCAGGAAGAGCTTGATGCGGGCGAGGTCCACGGGCGCCCCCGTGCGGAAGCTGCGCGTGACGATCCCAGCGGAATGTTCGTCGAGGAGCGGAATGCTCCAGCGGCTCGCGTCATGCCCGCCGAGGTCGCGGAGCTGGGCCAGCGGCAGGTCAGCGCGAACGCATCGGAGCACCGGTGCGAGCGGCGCTACCCTGCGCACGGCGGCCTCGGTGGCGTCGAGGTCATCGGCGCGGTCCGCGTGGTTGAGCAGCACAAGGTCCGCGCACGCGAGTTGGGCGGCCACCTCCGGATGCTCCCGCAGCTGCCGCTCAACATGCTCGGCGTGCGCAAGGGTCACGATCCCATCGACACGGGTCTGTGCCGCGAGCTCGGGGTCGAGGAGGAAGGTCTGAACGAGCGGGCCGGGCGTGGCGAGGCCGGAGCTCTCGACGAGGAGGTGGGTGAACCGCGCGGGTCGGAAGAACCGTTCCCGCCGCGCCAACAGCTCCAGCGCGGTCGTGCGCAGATCTTCGCGGATCTCGCAGCAGATGCAGCCGTTTCGCAGCTCCACCACCCGTTCACTTGCGCCGACCACCAGTCGGCCGTCGATGCCCAGTGCCCCGAATTCGTTCACGATGACGGCCGTCGGCGGTGCCGTCGGATCGGCGAGCAGTCGATTGAGGAGCGTCGTCTTCCCCGCGCCGAGGAAGCCGGTGAGGACGGTGACGGGGACGGGAGGGAGGCGCAACGAGGGCGGCTAGAGGTAGCCGAGGGCCTTCAACCGCTCGATCTCGGCGGGATCGGCCGAACCCTTGAGCTCCTCGATCTTGCTGGCGAAGGCCGCCTCATCCGGGCACTTCTTCACGCCAGCATCGAGCAAATCGGTGTACCCGGGGCCGTCGCCCGCGGCGCGAACCTTGTCTGCGAGCGCGAGGTAGAGCGGGCACGTGACCTGGGCGTTGTAGGTCGTGGCCAGCCGCTCCAGGCTCTCCTTGACCTCGGCGCCCTTGCCTCCCATGGCGAGCGCGCTGAGCCGTGCCGACTCAAAACGCCATGCCGTCGCTGCGTCGCCCGACACCACCTGCAACTTCAAGGCCTGGTCTGCTTCGGTCACGGCACCGATGAAGTCCTTCGCGGCGGCCTTGGCCTCGACCGATGCCAGAAGGCTCGCGGCGTCCGGGCCGCCTGAGCACGCGGTGAGCGCGAGAGTGAGGGTGAAGAACAGCGAGAACATGGGCACCTCGGAACGCGGACGAATCGTGGCGCGCGGCAAGTAGCCCACCGCGATGGCGGTGACTATACACGCGGCCCGCATGCAACCCCGTTCCCTGCTGCTCTCTTCCCGCTGGTTCGCGTTGGGGCTCCTGCTCCTCCCGTCGGCGGCGCAGGCCTACGTAGGTCCGGGCGCCGGGTTCGCGTTCGCGGGCTCACTGGCGGTGATGCTCGCGGCGTTCGCGCTGGCCATCGGCACGATTCTGTTGTGGCCGTTCACGTTCCTGATTCGCCTCGTGCGGGTGGGCAACCCTTACAAACACGCACAGGTGCGCCGGGTGGTGGTGATCGGCCTCGACGGGATGGATCCGGGGATCACCACGCGGTTCTTGCGGGAGGGGCGGCTCCCCCACCTTCAGAAGCTTGCGGATCAGGGTGTTTTTCGGCCGCTCGACACCACGAATCCCTCGATGTCGCCGGTCGCCTGGAGCACGTTCAGCACGGGTGTCGATCCTTCTCGCCACGGCATCTACGACTTCATCACCCGCGACCCCTGCACCTACGCTCCGATGCTCTCCAGCACCGACATCAAGAATGCGGAACGGGTGCTGAACATCGGCAAGTACGTCATTCCGCTGGCGAAGCCGAAGATCAAGTTGCTCCAGAAAAGCCAGACCTTTTGGAAGACTCTGGGCGACCGTCACATCCCCGCGATCATCCAGCGTGTGCCGATCACGTTCCCGCCGGTGCCCTTCCGCGGTCTGCTCCTCTCCGGGATGTGTGTACCCGATCTGCGCGGCAGCCAGGGCACCTTCAGCTTCTTCTCCACCGCCAACAACGACGGCCAGGCCCTGTTCACCGGGGGTGAGCAGACGGTGCTGCGCCGGAAGGGCAAGGTCATTCGGAGTCGGATCGTGGGCCCCGACAACGGCATGGTCAAGGGTGGCGCCCGGATGACGTTGCCGTTCACCCTCACCGTCGGGGACGACTCCGTGCAGGTGGAGATTGACGGCGCCGCCGCCGTGACCCTCGCGCTCCGCACCTACTCCGACTGGGTGAACCTGAGCTTCAAGGCCGCTCCGGGCGTGAAGGTGGCGGGGATCGTGCGGTTCTACCTGCTGTCCGTCCAGCCGGAAGTGAGCCTGTACATGACGCCCATCCACATCGACCCGGAGAGCCCGGCGATGCCGATCAGCCACCCCGAGGTCTACGCCGTCTACCTGGCCAAACGTTTCGGACCCTTCGCCACGCTCGGGCTGGCCGAAGACACCTGGGCCCTGAACGAGCGCGTCATCGACGAGGGGGCCTTCTTCGATCAGGCGATGTTGTACTGCGAGGAGCGGGAGAAGATGCTGTTCGACGCGCTCGAGCACACCCGCGAGGGCCTCGTCACCACGGTTTTCGACACCACGGACCGCGTTCAACACATGTTCTACCGGTACCTCGACCCCACGCATCCCGCGAACGTGGGCAAGGAAGGCACGGCCTACGCCGACGCCATTGCCCGGGTGTACTCCCACATGGACAAGGTGATCGGTCGGGTGCTCGAGGAGGTCGGCCCCGACACCTTGGTGATGGTGATGAGCGACCACGGGTTCACGAACTTCCGGCGAGGCGTGAACCTCAACACGTGGCTGCGAAACGAGGGCTACCTCACGCTGCACGACGGCACGGAGCTCTCCGGCGACTGGTTCGAACATGTGGACTGGAGCCGCACCCGGGCGTTCGCGCTCGGCCTGACGGGCATGTTCATCAACCGGAAGGGGCGCGAGAAGTCGGGCATCGTGGCCGAGGGGGAGGAGTATCGTGCGCTCGTCAAGGAGCTTTGTGGCAAGCTCGAGGCGCTGGTCGATCCGCAGTCGAATCTCGGCGCGGTGCGGCGTGCCGTCGCCGCTTTCGAGGTGTTCGACGGTCCGTATCGGCTCGATTCCCCCGATATTCTCGTGGGCTACGAAGGTGGATTCCGGAACAGCTGGGCGTGCGCAACCGGTTCGGTCTCCGAAACGGTGTTCGAGGACAACTCGAAGTCTTGGTCGGGCGACCACTGCGTGGATCCCGCCATCGTCCCGGGCGTGCTGTTCTGCAACCGCCCGCTCACCGTGGAGAACCCCCACATCGCGGACGTCCCGTTCAGCATCCTGTCGATGTTCGGCCAGACGCCTCCGAAACACATGCAAGGGCGCATGCTCTTCGCGCCGAAGGGGGAGAGCGGTACCGTGCGGGGGCCGGTAGACCCGCGCCTCCTGCCCCAATCGGGCTCTGCGCCCGGCGCTCGCATCTTCCCGGAAGTGGCGGGTGAGTAGGCAGGGCGCGGTGCTCGTGGCGGCGGTCGCGCTGTCCTTTTCGGGCTGCGCGTCGCCGTCGCGAACGTCGCCCGACCGCCCCGGCCTCTTTGTGCTCGGCATCGACGGCATGGACCCCGCGATCCTTCGTCGGCTCATCGCGGAGGGCAAGGCGCCCAACTTCAAGAAGCTCGCCGAGCAGGGTGGTTTCCAGGAGTTGGGTACCTCGAACCCGCCGCAGAGCCCCGTAGCGTGGTCCAACTTTGTCACCGGGCTCGACCCTGGCGGGCACGGCATCTACGACTTTGTGCATCGCGACCCGGCCACCTACATGCCCACTTCGTCGGCCACCCCGCCGCCGGGCGATCCCGGCACCTTCGTTAAGGTGGGCGGCTACCACCTGCCCGTCCTCCCGGGCGACGAGGTGCTCAACAACCGCAGCGGCACTGCATGGTGGGATGCGGTCTACGCTGCGGGGGTCGACGTCGAGGTGTACCGGATCCCCGGCAACTACCCGGTGCCCGCCTCCGAGGCGAAGACGCTGTCGGGCATGGGCACCGTGGACATGCGCGGGGGCTACGGCGAGTACACGTGGATCACCGACAGCGCTCCCGTGCCGCCCCAGGGGCACGACCTCAAGGGCGACGTACAGCTGGTGGCGGTCGAAGACTTCGATCTGGACGGCATTCCCGACACGGTGAAGGCCAGCCTCAAGGGCCCGCCGGACCTCTTTCACCTCGAACCCGGCAAGCTCCCCGGCGAGAGCGACTACCTCTCAGCAGCGATCACCGTGTCGATCGATCCCGCGGAGGAGGTGGCGCTCATCGAGCTCGGCGAGGAGCGAGTGGTGCTGAAAGAGGGCGAATGGTCGCCGTGGGTGCCCGTGAGCTTCGACGCGCTGCCGGGTGGCGTGATGCCGCTGGCCGGCAGCGTTCGTTTCTACGCCAAAGAGCTGCGGCCGGCCTTCAAACTCTACGCCTCTCCCGTCAACCTTTCCGCCGACACCCCCCCCCAGCCGATCTCCACGCCGCCCGCCTTCGCCACCGACCTCGCCGAGCTCCTGGGCGGTCAGTACTACACCCAGGGTATGCCGGAGGAGACCAACGCGCTGAAAGATGGCACCTTCGACGACGATGACTACGTAAGGCAGGTGGCGCTCATCCAAGAAGACGGTTCGGCGATGCTCAGCCTTGCCCTCGCGCGATTTCAGCGCGGAGACGCCACGTTCGTCTATCTCTCCGACATCGACCTTCAGTGCCACATGCTCTGGCGCCACGGCGATCCGAAACACGGTGATGCGCCCGCCCACCCGGCGTTCGAGCCCGTTTCCGCCGCCGCACACCGGCTCGACATCGAGGGCTATTACCGGCATGTCGACGGCCTCCTCGGTCGAGTGATGGAGCGCCTTCCTCCTGACACCTTGCTCTTGACCATGAGCGATCATGGCTTCCAGCCGTTCACGCGCGTCGTCCACCTCAACGCTTGGCTTCGCGACAACGGCTTTCTCATGCTGAAAGGCGGCAAGCGAACGGGCCAGATCGCGTTGGGCGACGTGGACTGGAGCCGCACCAAGGCCTACGCGCTGGGCTTCAACTCGGTCTACCTCAACCTGCAGGGCCGCGAAGCGCAGGGGATCGTCTCCGCAGGAGAGGCCGACGCCGTGGCGCAGGACCTCCGCACCCGCCTGCTCGCCCTTACAGACGGTGACGAAGCCCGCCGCGTGGTGCTGCGCGTGGACCGTGGGCGCGACATCTACCGCGGGGACCGCGTAGCAGAGGCGCCCGACCTCATCATCGGCTACGACCGCGGGTACGGTCACTCCGATGAGAGCACGCTCGGCGAGATCCTTGAGGCGCAGCTCGCTGACAACACCTCACGCTGGTCCGGGAATCACCTCATGGCCCCCGAAGTGGTTCCCGGCGTGCTGCTGTCGAGCCATGCGATCCAGGGCGAGGCTCACGACCTCACCGACGTGACGTCTACCATCCTCGCGTGGTACGGCGTGGATCCGCTGCCCGGCATGCTGGGCGCCCCCTTCCTCACCCCATGATTCGGGAGTTCTCATGTTTGGATTCGGCAAGACGGTCGGCGTGAAGATCGACAAAGACCTGTACGCGCGCGTGGCGAAGGTGGCCGATGTGGCCGGCTACGCCACCGCTGAGGAGTTCGTGCAGCACATCCTCGAGAAGGAGATGCTCCACTTCGAGGACAGCGGCAACGACGCCGACATTCGCGCGAAGCTCAAGGGGCTCGGCTACATCTCCTAGCGCTCGCCGATGGCCCTCTTCAACTCCATTTTCACCACGCTGTTCGACCTGCTGCTCGCGCGCTTCGGGTACGGTCGGCCGTGGTTCGACCTGCTGCTCTGGCCGCTGGTGGGCGGGGTCATGGCCCTGCTGGTGATCAAGGCCGTGAGCAACCAGGCGGGCATCTTGCGCGCCAAGAACCTCATCCAGGTGCACCTCCTCGAGATCGTGCTCTTCCGCGACCAGCTGCGGGTGGTGCTCCCCGCAACGGTCCGCGCGCTTGGCTACAACGTGCAGTACCTCGCCTACAACATCGTCCCGATGTTCGTGATGATCGTGCCGATGACGGCGATCCTCGTGCAGTTGGTGTCGCATTATGCGTACGCCCCCCTGCCGCTCAACAGCCCCGTCACCCTCGTGGTGGAGCTTGATCGAGCCGTAGCCGGAGTCAAACCGGCCGACGTGTCGTTGGAGTTGCCGGCGGGAGTACAGCTTGATGCACCCCCGGTGCGTACTTCCGGGAACGTGGTGGCTTGGCGCCTGCGAGCCACGGAGGCCGGCGACCATGTGCTGCGGGTGCGTGCGGGGGCGTGGACGGAGGAGAAACGGCTGTCGGCGGGTGGAGAGCCCCGAAAGGTCTCGATGCTACGAACGAAGGGGCTGGAGGCGCTGTTGTACCCAGCAGAGCCGGTGCCGGCGGCCGAGTCGCCCGTATGGAGCGTACGGATCATGGAGCGCCGCGATCAGCCGCTCGGCTGGCTCCCGAGCGGGGAGGGCGGCATCCTGCTCTGGTTCTTCGCCGTGTCCCTGCTCGTCGGCTTCCTCCTCAAAGACATCTTCGGCGTCACTCTCTGATCGGAGTCCACCATGGCTGGTTTTTTCTCTCGCCTGTTTGGCACCGACCTCGGCGAACCGCTGGTGATCGTGTCGGGGCTGCCTCGCTCGGGCACCTCGATGATGATGAAGATGCTCGAAGCGGGCGGGCTCCCCATCCTCACCGACTCGGTGCGCACGGCCGACGTGGACAACCCGAAGGGGTACTACGAGTATGAGCGCGTGAAGGACCTCGAGAAGGAGACCGACAAGAGCTACGTCCGCGAGGGGCGCGGCAAAGCCTTGAAGGTGATCTCTTGGCTCTTGAAGGACCTTCCGGACGACAACCGCTACCGGATCATCTTCATGCGGCGCGACCTCGGCGAGGTGATCGCATCACAAAACAAGATGTTGGCCCACCGCGGCGAGGTCGACCAAAGCGACGACCGCATGATGGTCGACGCGTACATGAACCACCTCGCCAGCGTGCGCATCCTCGCTCGCAAGCGAGCCAACTTTGAGATGCTTGAGGTGAGGTACGACACCGCGGTCAAAGACCCCGCGGCCGCCGCCCGCCTCGTGAACAGTTTTCTAGCTGGGAAGCTCGACGAAGCCAAGATGCGCGAGGTGGTCGACGCGGAGCTGTACCGCAATCGGAAGGCCTGATCGGGCGGTGGGTTGGGCGGCGGCCGTGTCGGTCTCGCGAAGTCCGGTTAGCAGCGGCTCGTTCTCGGAGTGTCCATGCGTCTCCTGCTTGTGTGCGCCCTCGTCCTCGCCGGCTGTTCATGGAAGAGCCGGATCAAGTTTCTGGGCGACGACGAATTCAGTCACTACTACGCCCTGAAGCCGTTCATGGGCGAAGAGGTGGAGAAGGCGTTCCTGCTCTTGAAGACGGAGGAGGAGCGCTCCGCCTACCTCAAGTCCATCAAGCTCGAGCGAGTGCCCCCGATCAACCTCTACGACGTCTTCTACCAGTACCCTGCGAACGTGCGCCAGCTCATCGTCGACGGGGCCGTGCAAGAGGGGTGGGTCAAAGACATGGTGCTCATGGCCTGGGGCGCCCCCTTCGACAAGAAAAAGCTCGTCGGCCGGCCGGCGCCGCGCTCGGAGATGCTCATCTACAAGTTCGAGAAGCACGAAGACGGGAGCGTGCTGGTCTTCATCCCGGGCAGCAAGACGGAGTACAAGGCCGTCGAGCGCTTCACCCGTGAGGTGCTGCTCGACGCCGACATCGTGAGTGAGATTGTGGAGAAGCCGGGGTGGGGGAACTGAGTCCAAGCCGTGTTCTACGTCACCATCGGCCCACTCGCTGCAAGGGGGCGGTAGACGAGCGGCGGGCTGCCGTCTATAGAGTATGCCGCAGAGGTAGCCCGTGAAGGTTTCGCTCATCAGCCCCTACCCGGACATCACGAACTACGGTCTGCGCAGCATCAGCGCGCACCTTCGGGCCAACGGCATCCAGACTCAGGTGATCTGCATGCCCGACTTCGCGGGCGATGGCGAGAGCGTGCATGTGCGCATGAGCGAAGACCGGTACTCCCCCGAGGTCATCGACCAGATGCTCGCGCTCTGTGCCGGCAGCGACCTCGTGGGGGTCACGCTGATGACCCACTACTTCGACTCCAGCAAGCAGATCACTCGCGCCGTGAAGGAGCGCCTCGGTATTCCGGTCGTGTGGGGCGGCTTCCACCCCTCCGTCCGCCCCGACGAGTGTGCGCGGTGGGCCGACTACGTGGCGATCGGCGATGCGGAAGACCTCATGCTCGACCTATGTACGAAGCTCGCCAATGGGGACAGTCAGAACCTGCACGGCATCAAGAGCTTGGTGTGGCGTAAGGGTTCGGAGGTCGTGCGGAACCAGCCGGGCAGCCTCGAGCAGGAGCTCGACCGTTACCCGGCTCCCGACTTCTCACGGGAGGATCACCACATCCTCTTCGAAGGGCAGTTGATGCCCGTCACCAAGGACCTGCTTCGTCGCTACCTGCACAACGGCACCGTCAGCCGCATGTTTGGCAAGACCGGGTACCAGACGATGACGGGCCGCGGCTGCCCTCACGCCTGTACCTACTGCGGCAACAGCTTCTACCGCGACCTCTACAAGCGCCAGCGCTACGTTCGTTACCGCAGCACTCCGCACGTCATCGGCGAGCTGGAAACGATCAAGCGCGAGTACCCCTTCATCAACTTCATCTGGTTCTCCGACGACAGCTTCTTCGGGCGCCCCCTGCCCGACCTCCTCGACTTCGCCGCCCAGTACAAGGCGAAGATCGGCGATCCCTTCTACCTCCTCGGTAGCCCGGGCACGATCACCGACGAGAAGTACAGCGCACTCGTAGACGCGGGCCTCCACTGCATCCAGATGGGCGTTGAGCACGGCAGCAAGCGCATCCAGAAGATGTTCAAGCGCTCCACGATGGGCAACGACAAGATTCTTAAGAGCGCGGAGGTCATCACCCGCTACACCGACCGCACCGCGCCTCCGCAGTACGACCTCATCTACGATCTCGCCTACGAAACGATCGAGGACAAGCTCGACACCCTGCGGCTCGTGAGCGAACTGCCTAAGCCGTACCGGCTGCAGGTGTTCTCGGTCATCTACTACCCGGGTACCTCGCTGCATACGCTCGCCAGCCGCGACGGTCTGGTGAACGACGAGAAGGCCGAAATCTACGACCGCATGTTCTTCGAGCGGCACGACAGCTACACCAACACCCTCCTATTCCTCGCGCGAAGCGGCCGATTCCCGCACTCTCTGTTGAAGGTGTTGATCGACCGTCGGGTCGTGGACGTGATGACGAGCGACTACATGGCGCCGGCGGGAAAGGTGGCGAAGGCGGCCATCCACCAGCTGCGGCAGGCGCTTCGCTCGCCGGCTGTGGAGCGCGCCAAGGCCCTTGGAACCTATCGGGCTCGCCTCACCGGCATGACCGGGGCCGACGCTGGCGCGGCCGCTCCGAGCGCCGCCCAGAGCTTCTGAGCCTCTGCGCCTAAAGTTTTCCGGTGCCTGACCGAAGGCGGCGTGGTGAACCCCGTCTCCTCCCTTTCTTCGCTGGCGGCGCTCACGGGTCCTGACGGGAACGTGGCCGATGCCGACGAGGCGGCTGCGAGGAAGTTTGAAGCATGGATGGTGGCGCTGCTCTCGAAGCAGATGCGCGAAACGGTGAAGGAGGGGCCGTGGTCGGAGGGGGCGATGGGCACCTTCGCCGAGCTCTTCGACCAGGAAGTGGGCGAGCGCGTGGCGGAGACCGGTGGATTCGGTTTGCAGGCGCAGCTCATCGGGTCGCTGCAGGCTCGCCGGCTCGCGGCTGGGGGCGAGACGGCCCAGGCTTCGGCGTCGGCCCCCGTGGCGAAGGCTAGGGCGGCGGGATCGGCCGCGGGCCATGCGGTGGGAGAGGCCGTGGGAGAGGCCGTGCGGGTGACCAGTGCGTTCGGGGCCCGGAAGGACCCGTTCACCGGCGAAGCGAAGGCTCATCGGGGGGTGGACTACGGCGCTCCTGCCGGCACGCCCATCCGGGCCGCGGCCGCGGGCGTGGTGCGATTTTCGGGCGCCCGAGGCAGCTACGGGAACGTGGTGATCGTCACCCATCCCGACGGCGCCGAGACACGGTACGCCCATTGCCGAGACCTCGGGGTCCGGGCCGGCGACGTGGTCGAGGCGGGCCAGACGATCGCCACGGTGGGCAGCACGGGCCGAAGCACCGGGCCCCATCTTCACTTTGAAGTGCGTCGTAATGGAGCGGCGTTGGACCCCGCTAGTTGGGGCGGGCTCCGACCGATTGGCGAAAAAGATCGTTGAATCTGCGAAAGGGCCTAAAGTTCGGGAGTGGCTGTCCGAATCGGAACGAAGGAGGCATCCGTGAAAGTTTCTGCACCCTCAGTCGCAACGCCGAGCCCCATCACTTACGGTCGTATCCGTAGTGCAGCTCCGGCCGAAATCGGCGGCTCCACCAACACCCCCTCGGCCACGCCCTCGGCGACGCCGGCGGCAAGCGTGGAGAAGAGTGGCTTTCTCTCTCGTCTGCAAGAGTCTACCCGCAACCACCCCTTCGGCGAGGTGCGGGCCGACCGCGTCGCCGCCGCCCGTGCAGACATCGCTGCCGGCACGCTCGGCAACGAAACCGACATGAACGCCGCCGTAGGCGCGCTCATGGCCGACCTCTGAGATGGACACGGCGGACGACGCCGAGCTCGCCCTAAGGCGGTTGCTCGCGGCAGTGGAGCATCAGCTCCAGGCAGCCCGCACCGCCAACGCGGCTTCACTCGTGGCCGCCACGGAAACGCGGCGTAGCCTTCAGGAGGCGCTCGACGTTGAAGTGCTCTTGAAGCTGGAGTCTGGGCGTCGCGAGGAGATCGCGCGGGTAGCCGCGATGATTCGGTCCTTCGACGTTCGCATTCGCGCCTGCGGGGACAGTGTGTTGGAGGCGATCGCCTCGTTGGCGCCCGACCAAGGGCCTTCGACCTACAGCCGCCACGCGGTGCTGCGGAGAGCCTCTTGAGCCTCTTCGGTACGTTGAGCGTCGGGGCGCGCGGCTTGGCCGTCGCTTCGGCAGGCATCGACGTCACGGCTCAGAACGTCACCGGGGCGCAGACGCCAGGGTACAGCCGCCGCACGTTGCGGGTGGAACAGTTGCCGCCGGTGCAGCAGGGCGCGCTGTTCGTTGGGCAGGGCGCCAAAGCGGCCGGCGTGACACGAGCCATCGACCGCTTGCTCGGCGTTCGGCTCGTAGAGGCCGCGGGCACCTCCAGTGAGGCGAGTACCCTTTCGAGGCAGCTCAGCGGTGTCGAGGGTCTGTTCGACGCCACGAACACCACCGGGCTCGGGGAGTCTCTGGACTTGGTGTTCGACGCGTTGGCTAGTGCGACCGTCGACCCCAGCGACCCCGCGCAGCGCGGCGCCGCCGTGTATGCGATGACCACCTTCGCCAGCACCGTTTCGCGCATCGCAGGGGGGCTCGCCGACGGGCTGACCGGCGCCGAGGACGAGCTGGCGGCCGAGCTCGACACCGTCAACGCTACGCTCGCGGAGGTCGCGCAGCTCAACGCCGCGATCGGCAACTTGGGGGCCGAGGAGGGTCCAGGCGACCTGCTCGACCGTCGCGACTACCTCCTCACTCAGCTCGCCGAACAAGTGGGAGCCACAGTTCAGCTGAAGGCGAACGGGCAGGCTGTGGTGTTCGTGGCGGGTCATGGCGTGGTGGGGCGCGGGGATTTCCGGCCGCTCTCGCTCGGCACCGACGCCGCGGGCGACCCCGCGGTGCAGGTGAGCATGGACGATGGCACGTTCGACATCACCTCAGAGGTAGGCGGCTCCGTGGGCGGTCTGGTGGCGGCGCGGGCGCGGATCGACGGCTGGGCCACCGATCTCGACACCTTCGCCTTCACGGTGGCCAACGCCTTCAACACCCAGCACGCAGCGGGCTTCGACAGCGCTGGCGTGGCGGGGCTCCCGTTGTTCGATGTGGGCGGCACCGCCCCGGGCTCGGCGCTGGGCTTGGCCGTGAACGCCACCATTGCTGCCGACTCATCCCTTCTCGCCTTCGCCTCGGCAGCCACCGCGCTCCCGGGCGATAGCGGCAACCTCGAAGCCCTCCTCGCGCTCGAGGATGACACCACCCTCTTCCCGGTGGGCACGGCTCGCGCGGCGGCGAGTGCGATCGTCAGCGACGTCGGCACCGCCGTGGCGGCGGCCGGCAGCGACAGCACCGCGCAGTCGGCGCTGCTCTCCGACCTCCAGATCCTCCGCGAGGGAATTTCTGGCGTCAACACCGACGAGGAGGCCACGCATCTCCTTGAGTACCAGGCGGCCTACCGGGCCTCGGCCAAGGTGCTCAGCGCGGCCGACGAGCTGCTTCGTACCCTTCTCCAGGTGGGAGGCTGAGCATGCGTGTCACTCAAGCAGGCCTGTGGCAGTTGGTTCGTCAAAACCTCGCGGCGAATGCTACGCGCACGCGTCAGGTCGAGGAGCAGGCCATCACCGGTCTCGCCGTGAACCGACCTTCCGACGCTCCTGCGCTGCTCTCGCAGATCGACCGCCTGCACGCCGCCACGATGGATCAAGACGTCTACGAGCAGAACGGTGGCCAGTCGCTGGCTCGGCTCAATCAGATGGACAGCGAGCTCGGCCACGTTCACGATGCTCTCTCTCGCGCGCGGGAGCTAGTGGTGCAGTCCTCGGGCGACCTCATGAGCGCCGAACAGCGCACGTATGTTGCGTTGGAGGTGGAGGCGCTGCGGGCCACGGTGCTTCAGTCCGCCAACAGCAACCTCGCCGGGCGCTACCTCTTCTCCGGCAATGCGTGGGACACCGAGCCCTTCGACGCCGCGGGCACCTACATGGGGAGCACCGACGAGCCTCGCACGCGCGTGGGCGCCAACACCTGGGTGACGAGCTCCCTCGATGGCTCGTCGGTATTCCAAGGGGGCGCGGACGTTTTGGCGGTGCTCGATGGGCTCGCAACCGCGCTGAACGCCGACAACACGGCTGCCATTGAGGCCTCCCTCGCGGACATCGACACCTCGCTCGGGCAGGTGATGTTCTCGCGCGCGGAGGTAGGCGCTTCCGCCAACGTCGCGGACGACGCGACCGCGCTCGCCGCTTCGCTCCGCAGCGAGCTGGGCACACGGATGGATGAGATGGTGCAGGCCGACCCGGCTGCCACCTACATGAAGCTGTCGGAGCTTCGGAACGCCTACTCGAGCGCCCTTCAGGTGGCGGCATCGGGGAAAGGGGAAAGCCTGTTTGATCTGATCTGAAACAACGAGCGCCTGGTCGCCGCTGGCCCACAGGCCGGCCGCAGGGGCTTTACGATTTTTTGGCCGGTGGTAAAAAAAGCCTAATGTCGTCGAGGGGGGGCGCCGATCGTCCTTCCGGGTGAGCAATTTCGCTCGCCCATTACGCACAAAAGGAAGAAACACACCATGGCCCTGACCGTTAACACCAATACAGCCGCAAATCGAGCGATGTCCGAACTTAACAAGTCGGCTCGCGCGCTTTCCGGCTCCTTCGCAAGAATCTCCAGCGGACTCCGCATCTCGAAGGCGGCCGATGACGCCGCCGGCTTGGGCGTCGCGGAGAACCTCCGGGTGGCTGCTGCCTCCGCCAAGGTTGCTCAGAGGAATGTCGGCGACGGCATTTCGATGGTCACCGTGGCAGAAGGCGCCTCGGCGGAAGTCGCGAGCATGCTTGGCCGTATGCGTGAACTCGCTGTGCAGAGCGCCTCGGAAACGCTCGGCACCGCCGAACGCGCCTACGTACAGGACGAGTTCGTGGCGCTCTCCGGAGAAATCGACCGCATCGCGGAAGTGACCGAATTCAACGGATTGTTGCTTACCGAAGGTACGATCACCTCGATCAGTGTACAGGTGGGCATTCACGCCACCGCCAACGATCAGGTGGCCATCAGCCTCGGTGACCTCGGGTCGGTGGCTTTGGGCGTCGACACCGGCGCGGTCGACTTGAGCACCGCTGCATTCGCGAGTACCGCGATTGGCCTGATCGATATCGCCATTGACCTCGTCAGTGCGTACCGTTCGGACTACGGTGCGGCGGAGAACCGCCTCTTGGGAGCGCTCAACAACCTTGAGAGCTTCACGGAGAACACCCTCGCGGCGGAAAGCGCCATTCGGGATGCCGACTTCGGCTACGAAACCGCCGAGATGAGCAAAAACCAGATCCTGCAGCAGGCTGGTACCGCGATTCTCGCGCAGGCGAAGAGCATGAACCAGGGCGCACTGCAACTTCTGCAGTAGTCGACCGGGCGCACGGCATCCGGCCTCACGGCCGGGTGCCGTGTTGCGCTTTTTTTTGCGTAGCCGCCACAGTTGGCTCAAGCCGCACCACTCCTTACCGAACCGTGTCCGTCGGGCAACACCCGGAAGGAGTAAGGAATGGCAATCAGGGTCAACACCAACACGGCCGCCAATTCGGCGATCACCAAACTCGGCCAAACGGGCCGGAGTCTTTCCAAGTCCTTTCAGCGGATTTCTTCGGGACTCCGCATCGTGCGCGCCGCAGACGACGCGGCGGGCCTCGGTGTGGCAGAGAGTCTGAAGGTTTCCTACGACTCCTCACGAGTTGCGCAGCGCAACATCGGAGACGGCATCAGTGTCGTGACGGTCGCGGAGAGCGCGAGTACGGAGGTCGCCTCCATCATCGGCCGAATCCGAGAGCTGGCGGTTCAAAGCGCTTCGGAGACGCTCGGCACCGCCGAACGTGCGTACATCCAGGACGAGTTCCTCGCGATTTCCGCCGAAGTGGACCGCATCGCAAATGTCACTGAGTTTAATGGCATGAAATTGTCGGACGGCTCGGACACCTTGATGAACGTGCAGGTGGGTATTGGTGCCACGGTGAACGATCAGGTCGGCATCGATCTCGGTGACCTTCGCTCCACTACGCTTGCTGTCGATTCGGTTACCATTGACCTCAGCACGGCGGCCGGCGCGACCGCGGCGCTCGCCTTCGTGGATGCCGCGCTCGACACCGTCAATTCCTATCGCTCAAAGTTGGGTGCCGCAGAGAACCGGTTGGGCAGCGCGCTGAACAACATTGAGGTGTTCGCAGAGAACACCAAGGCCGCTGAGAGCCAGATCCGGGATGCTGACTTCGGGGAGGAAACGGCGGACCTCGCCAAGTATCAAATCATGCAACAGGCCGGAGTGGCGGTGCTCGCACAGGCGAAGAATCTCGGCCAGTCGGTCGTGCAGCTCCTGCAGAGCTGAGCCCTTGGGCCGAGGACCGGGGCGGTAGTGCCCGGTCCTCGCCATTTTTCAAGGTCGCGTGTGAAGGATTCGTCTAAAGTCGGGCGCCGGGCGGCCGATGTGAGATCACGCGCATTCGGGAGGCGTGCATGGCAATCAGCATAGGCGGCATCGTCAGCGGCATCGATACTGACAGCATGGTGACCAGCTTGGTCGCGGCCGCCAGAGCGCCTCAGGCCGTCATGGAGGCCAAGGTCGCGGATGTGGAAGAGCGGCGCGATGCGTATGAAACGTTGCGCACGCATATGAGCGACATGCTCACGGCACTGGAGGCTCTCGATACCTCCGCGGAGCTGCGCGCCTCCACGGGGAGCAGCTCCGACGAAGGCAGCGTTACCGTCGAAGTAGACGGCGATGCGGTGGCCGGCCGATACTCCATCACTGTTTCGCAGCTCGCGGCGTCCGCCACCAGCGTGTCAGACGGGTTCGCTAGCGATACTGCCACGGGCACGATCGCCGAGGGAACCTTGGGCGTCACCTACGCGGGTGTCACGACGACACTCACAATCGACAGCACCAACTCTTCGCTGTCCGATTTGGCCGACCTCATCAACGAGAGCGTTGACGGTGTCACCGCGTACATCATGGACACCGGGGATGCCGCAACCCCCTACCGGCTGGTCATTGCCGGTGAAGATACGGGTGCGACGAACTCTCTTTCGCTCGACACCTCCGGGCTCACGGGCGCCGGCACGGTGCCGACGTTCACGGCCACGAGTACCGCGCTGGACGCTGAGCTCACCGTCAACGGAGTGGCCGTCACCAGTGCCGACAACGAGGTTGGCGGCGTTGTGCACGGCGTGACGTTCACCCTGGAGGACGTCACCAGCTCCGCGTTGACGGTGACGGTAGCAGGCGACGTCGACACGGCCATGGCGAACGTCAAGACCTTCGTGGAGGCTTTCAACACCGTCCGCACCTTCATCAACACCCATCGGGCCTACGACGCCGATGCCGGGATCAAGGGTGAGTTCGTGGGCGAGGGGACGGTGGTGGCGCTTATGCAGGCCATGCAGACTGTGGTGGGAACCGCCTACAGCAGCGGCACGCTGTACAATTCGCTCTCCGAGATCGGCATCAAGACGGCGCAGGACGGTACGCTTGAGGTGGACGACGACACCATGGAGAAGGCCTTCGACGAGGCCAGCGACGACGTGGCGGCGCTGTTCGCCACGGATGCAGCGGCGTTCGGCGACGACATGAAGGCGCTCATCGACTTCTACGCAAGCGAGGATGAGGTCTCGGTCGACGCCAGCGGCGCGATCGTGCAGACCGGTGGCATGCTCACCAACCGCATGGGGGCGCTCGACGACGAGATCGAGCTCCTCAACGACGACATCGATGCATTCGACGCACGGATGGACGCCTACGAGGCCCGCCTTCGGAGGCAGTTCATCGCGATGGAGATTGCGCTCGGCAAGCTCCAAGCCTCTCAAGCTCAGCTTGAAGCCCTGCTTCCCAGCACATCCACCTCCAGCGACTCATAGGGGTAATCATGCGTGGACTCGACAGCTACCGTGAGAATCGTTTGTTCTCCGCCCCCAATGAACAGGTGGTGGTGATGCTTTTTGAGATGGTGATCACGAGGCTTGAGAGCGCTCGCGCGGCCATGCAGAGTGGCGAGCGGGGCCACCGCATTCGGGTGGCCGAAGACTTCGCCACCGTGCGCACCATCTACCTCGAGCTGCACGGCGCCCTCGACCCGGAAGTGGCTCCTGAGCTGGTGCAAAACCTCTCGTTGACCTACCGCTGGGTGGTGAGGCGGCTGGGGGACCTGAGCCGTGACCATGACGTGGAGGGGGTGAACGGTCTCCTCAGGGTGAGCCAGAACCTCCTCGAGGCCTTCCGGCACGCTGCCGAACACGCCAATGACGACGTTGAGGGGACAGGGTGACGCCCGCTCTCGATCGACTCCTGCTGCATTTGGAGACCGTCCGGGCCGGCTGGCTACGGGGAGCGCCCGTTCGTGCTTCGGAGCTCGATCTTCAAATCGAAGAGCTGGTCCGCCTCTTGGAGGGCGCGGCGCCGGCCGACGTGGAGCGTGGCCAGGCGGTCGTCCTCCGGCTCACCGATGGGATCGGGCTCGCCCGCGTGCGAGCGAACGGAGAAATCGCCGCGATCCCCGGCCGGCGCAGGGCGGTGAGGGGGCAAGCCTGCCTCCATGCCGACCCTGGCGTCCGCTTGCGGCGCCGTGCCTGAGGAGTCGTGGTGTCCTTCCCGATCGCCATGGTCGTTTCGTTGGCGGGTGCTGCGCCCGCGCCGTTCGATCCATCCCTGCTCTTAGGGGGCTTTGCGCTGGGCGCTTCCGCCTCTGGAGAGGCCATTACGCAGGGAGGGCTGGTCGCCGCTTACCCCAAGCTGGGCGGAAGCTTGGCCTTGGAGGGGATCGCCACGCTGAGCTGGCGGCTGCCGATCGAGACCACGCTGGAGCTCGGCTACCGACGGCTGGAGGGCGCTCGCTCCGACGACACTCGCTCGTGGATCTGGTACGCGCCTACGAGCTTGCTGGTGTCGGGTCGCCTTGATTGGGGGGCGGTGTCACTCTTGGGCGGAGTGGGGCCGAGCGCGGTCGTTTGGCAGGAGGCTGGCTCGGAGGTGGCGGTGCCCGGCAGGCTCGACTGGGGCGTTCGCTGGGGTGCGCTGGTGGAAGCTTCGGTGCGATGGCACACGCCCTACCTGCGTCCCTCGTTGTCGCCCGGCGCGCAGGGGCCGCAGGGACTCGACCTTTTTGCGTCGTTCGGGGGCCGAGCGAGCGACGTGGCCGACAGCGTGTCGGGCACCGTGTGTAACGGAGAGCCCTGCGGGTTCGACTGGTCGGCCTTGCGGGTGGCGGGTGGGGCGCTGGTGCGGTTCTGATGACCCTGCTTTTTGTCAGCATCGCTCTCGCGCTCCCTTTGGAGCTGCAACTCTCCCCCGGAGGCAGGGTGGAGGTGCTCACCTCTGCCAACCCGGGCCACGTTGACGTACTCGTGCACGAGAACCAGATCGACCTCGGGCCTCAGGTCGGTTGGACCGTGGGCACCGGGATTGCACGCGTGCAAGTCTGGCAGAGGGGGGGAGGGCAGGTACTCGCGCTCACGCTGACCGATCCGGGAACCGCAGTGGTGGTGCGGGCCACCGAAGGCGGGGCGGCTCTAGTGGTGGTGCCACGCGTCGCCCCGCTCGCTCTAGTCGCTGGGGCGCGCTCGGGCGCGGAGGCCCTAATAGGGAAATTCGACGGCAGCGTCTGTGTTTCTTCACCCCCGAACCCCGCGCCGCTCTCGGGCGCCGATAGCCGCTGGAGCCTCGACGCGATGGCGGAGCCTCCGGCGTTGCCGGAGTGGTCTGCCGGCGAGCCTTCGGTGGTCCAGTGGACCGAGGTTTGGGACACTCGCCGGCTGCTCGCGCAGGCCAAAACCGCGGGCGAACACGAACGGCTCATGTACCGCCTTGCCGCCCTCTTGCGGGCGCTCGGTCACGAGCGCGAGGCGGCCTACTACTTCGACCGCTCCGGCGCGGTCGGGGGGGCGCACGCCGTGGCGGCGCGGTTCCAGGCGGCTCGGGCTCGCATGAACGTGAAGGACTGGGAGGGCGCCCGGCGCAGTGCCCGCGACGCCGAGGCGGCCGGGGGCGCGCCGGAGATGGTGCTGGTTGCGATGCTGTGGGCTGAGATGCAGAGCGAAGGGAAAGACCTGCGCGGCATGGCACGCGCCGTCGCCTCCACGGACCTTTCGGGAGAGCACAGGCGCTTGGTCGGGGTCGCGCTCAGCCGGGCCGGCTGCGAGAGCGAGGCGGTGGCCCTTCTTGCCCTCCCGCCTACGCAATCGGCGTCACCCGATGACGCCGTCGGCCGCCTGCTGTTGGCCGACAGCCAGCTTCGTGCTGGCGATATCGATGCCGCCCGCAGGGGCTACGCAGAGGTGAGCGAGCACGATCTCCCCGCGGCCTTCGGCCCGCTGCTCCGCACCCGCACGCGCCACCTCGCGGTCTTGGCGCTGCCGACCTCTCGCTGGGGGAGCCTCGTTCCCGATCTTCAGCGTGCTTCCAAGCTCCCGGGCGATGCTGGAGAGGAGAGCCTGAACCTGTTGGCGCAGGTGAGCGCCGTGCTGGGGTTGGAGAGAGAGGCTGTGGAGGCCTGGGCCTCGTTGGTGTTCCGGGCTCCCCGGCTCGCTGCGGGTCCTGTCGGCGCGTCCCTCACGGCGGCGTGGACGCGCCGCAGCGAACGCCTGCTCACGGAGGGGCGCCGCATGGACGCCCTGGCGCTCCACCGGGCCGTCGGTTCGGAGACGCTCGTTCTCCACCTCGCCGATTCGTCGCCGCTCCATCCAATTGCGCGCGCGTACGCGGAAGCCGGCCTGTCGGAGCAGGCACAGGCCACGTGGCGGTTCGCGGCGGAGCTCGAACGGCGCCGAGGGATCGACAGCCGACCGACCGTGATGGCGATGGCCGGGCTGTACGTACGAACTCGTGGGTACAGGGATGCTCTGGACGCCGTCGACTGGCTTCGGCGGCACAACGCCCCTGAGTTGGACGGCCACCTGGCGTGGCTGGAGGCGCTTGCCGCCGAAGGTCGCGGCGACCTCGAGCGGGCTCGTGCCCGCTTCAAGTCCCTCGAGCGTTCGCCCGGCTTCGCCGTGCAGGCCCGGCTCCGTCTGGCCATCTTGGACGCGCGGGAGGGTCGGTGCGAGGAGGCGCTGCCCGAACTGGAGGTCGCCGCGGAGTCGCCTCCAGCCGGAAGCGACGGCATTGTCGTTCAGGAAACGCTGCTGCGCTGCCTCCTCGCTACCGGTCGTACGGCGGCGGCCGCCGATGCGGCGGTGGCCGTCGCGGGACTCGCCTCCGACGGCGACGTGCGCGCTTGGGCCGGCTCCAGGGCGTCAAGGCTCGAGAGTGACGCCGGCCGAACGGTGAACCCGCTTTTCGCGCAGGCAACGGGGGCAGACCCTAGCATATGGGGTGCGTTGGCCCGCGAAGAAGAGGCGCAGCGAGTGCTCGGGGCCGAACTCAAGCAGCGCCGGACGCCCTGAAGAGTTTCTTGTTGGTGCTAAACATTTTCCCCTGCTGACCGATGGGGAGGGCGGAGGGAAAGCCCCATGGTCTCTACGACCGGACTGCAGCTCTTCGATGGTCTCCAGAGTGGTCTGAGCCACGCGATGGAGATCACCCAAGCGCGCCAGTTGCTCACCAACGGCAACTTGGCGAATGTGAACACTCCTGGCTACCTCGCGAAGGAGTTGCCCTTCTCGGAGCTGCTCGGCGAGGCGATGGCAAAGGCCGTGGCCGGCGAGTCGGTAGACCTGAACTCGCTCCTCGAGGAGCGACTCACGGAGCTCGAAGCACCGGCGTGGTCACTCGACGGAAATTCGGTGGACCTCGAGCGGGAAGCGGCGCGGGTGGAGGAGAACAAGCTCTTCTACCAGGCGGCGGTCGGAGGCGCCTCCAGGCGGCTCGCGATGCTCAAGTTCGCCGCCAGTGATGGGAGGAGCTGATGGCCGACTTCTTCGATGCCTTTGCCGTGGCCTCCAGCGGGCTGGCGGCGGAGCGGGCAAGGCTCACCACGATCGCCTCCAATATGGCGAATGCGCGCACGACCCGCACGCCGGAGGGCGGCCCCTATCGGCGGCAGGTGCCCGTGTTCGAGTCCGAAGCGCTCGACCCCTTCGGCAACTCTCTGGAGGCGGCCACTCAGCGCGTGGTGGTGAGCGGAATCAACCGCGACGACCGGCCACCCATCCAGCATTACGATCCCACTCATCCCGACGCCGACGCGCGCGGATTTGTGCTGCTTCCCGACATCAACGTGATGGGGGAGATGGTCGACCTGATGACGGCCCAGCGCGCCTACGAGGCCAATGCCAACGTGATCGAGGCCACGCGCGACATGGCGATGGCTGCGATCGGGATCGGGAGGTAACAAATGGTTACGGCAATTGGAGCGAACCCGGGGCTGCTCACCGGTTTGGAATCACCGAATGTCACCCGCCCGGGCAGCGGTGCCGCTCAGGCGGAGTCGGCCGGTGGGGTGGATTTCGGCAAGGCGATGGCCAGCGCGGTCGACCGCACCGAGCAGTACCAGGCCGCGTCGGACCAGAAGGTGTACGAAGTGATGTCAGGGCAGGACCAAGACTACGCGGGCATGATGGTTGCGCTGGAAGAGGCAAACATCACGCTGCGCGCGATGGGCAGCGTTCGCGACAAGTTCGTCGAGGCCTACCAGTCCATCTGGAACATGCCCGTCTAGGCGTGCATGCCCTGGAGGTAGTTGGCGAGTGTCACGGCCACCCGGGAGACGATCTCGAGGTCGTCGGCGGTGAAGCGCGCGGGCGGGTTGATCAGTTCGAGCACCCCGTAGCAGCCCCCGCTGTCGGTACGCACGGCCGCCGCGAGGATCGAGCGGGTGGTGTAGCCGGTGCTTTTGTCCACCCGGCCATAGTGCCGCTGATCCGTCCGCGCGTCCCGGATGGTGATGCTCAAGCCGAGCTGTGAGACGAAGCCAGCAATTCCTCGGTCGAGGGGGATCGTCGTGTCGAGCACGGCCTTTCCGGCGGGACCGTGGGAGGCCATGAAACGCAGCGCGTCGCCCGCCTGGGTGCGGAGGAGTACTGCGCCCGCATCGCAAGGCACAAGTTCGGAGGCGATCGACAAGGCGGTGGCACACGCCTCGCTCACGTTGGAGGCGTCGTTGATGTCGCCGAGGCGCATGAACAGGTCCTCAAGGCGATCCCCGAGCGCCTGCTGCGGCTCAGGCGGGACTTCCGGGAGAGGCTGCACCTCGGGCGCGGGTGGTGGTGGCTCCACTGCGCGGCTGGGCGCGGGGGTGGGCGCAGGTGGGGGCGTAGGCGCGGGTGGGGGCGTAGGCGCGGGTGCAGCCGGGCGCGGCGGCTCCTCCGGCGCGCGCGTGCGGAGCTGGGGCGCGTTGATGGAGGCGAAGCTGGACTCGGGCATCGCAAACGCCGGCGGCTGCCCCCGGCCGACTGGAGAAATGTGTAGCTCGGCGCCCGAGCGTGGGTCGCGCGCGGTGGCGCTGCCATCGCTGTCGGTGGCGCAGACCAGCCTCCCCATCGCTCCCAAATCGAGGCCCAGTAGCGGGAGGGCGAGCGCCAGAGCTGCCAGCCAGTTGTCCGCCGAGACCACGGCCTCGGAGTCCCCCATCCGTACGTTCCACTCTTGGAGCATTGCCATGCCATCGTGTATGTTCGGGCGTGTGGATCGGCAAGCGGGATAGCGTGGCGAGTGCCGACCGCGCCTTGCTACAGCGAACGACTCGACGCTGCCGTAGCCATGGCGATTCAGGACTTTCGCTGCATCCGGCGGAAGGGCTCGACCACTCCCTACCTCACTCACCTCTTCGCGGTGATGAGCCTCGTCGGCGAGTACGGAGGCGACGAAGACCAGCTCATCGCCGCGGTGCTCCACGATTGGCTCGAGGACATTCCGGGCGCCAAGGTGGCCGTACTGGAAGAACGGTTCGGTGCGCGTGTGGCGGGCCTCGTCGGTGGCCTTTCGGACTCCGTGGGCCACCCGAAGCCACCGTGGCGGCAGCGGAAGGAGCGGTACCTTTCGCACCTTCGAAACGCGCCTGCGGAGCTCAAGCTCATTTCAGCCGCCGATAAGGTGCATAACTGCGCGGCGATCCGTCGCGATCTGGGCGAGGTAGGCTCCGCCGTTTTCGACCGCTTCACCGGCGGCCGGGATGGCACCCTCTGGTACTACGACGAGGTGGCTCTGGCGTTGGCGGCCAACTGGTCGCACCCTCTGGCCCGTCGCATCGCCCTCGACGCTGCGGGTCTGCGGCGTGAGGCGGAGCTCGTGGGATGAGCCGTTGCGCGGTCGTGGCGTGCGCCCGAGGTGTCGACCAACATGCGCCCGACCTCGGGGGGTTGGTCGCGTCGGCGGGCGGTGACTTTTCACTGGTGGAGTGTTTCGACAAGTGTGAGGCCTGTGAGCGCTCGTTGCTCGTCCGGATCGACGGTGCGATGCTCCGATGCGGCAGCGTACACGATGTCGTTGAGGCCCTCGCTGCGCTGAGGTCGTCCTGAGCGCCCCCCTTGCGTGGCGGCGCCTCGGTGCTGCGCTCGCGGCGCTGGCAGTGGGCGCCGGCGCCTTCGGCGCGCACGCGCTCGCCGGGAACCCCCGGCTCGACGTGTGGAAGACCGCCGCGCTTTACCACCTCGTCCATGCAGTGGCGCTCCTCCTGCCCGGCCTGCCGCCGCCCACCCGCGGGCTCCACCTCGCGGGCGTCCTGTTGTTCTCGGGCAGCCTCTACGGCCTAGTGCTTCTCGATGCCCCGTGGCTCGGCATGATCACACCGTTTGGGGGCGTTTGTCTCATCCTTGGCTGGCTCTGGGCGGCCTTCCGAAACGGCGCCTGATTGGAAGAACTGTTCGGCAACACCGGCGGGTTGAAGCCATCGGAGAACCGGGCTCTGCAGGGGCTCTATCGTCGGCGGATTCCCGCCAACCGGTGGGCCTCGCCCGAGCTGCTTCGCCGAATGACCGAGCTCTCGCGGGAGCTGAATCGGCAGGTAGGCGTGCTCGTGGACCGAGTGGGGGTGGTGGGGCACGTGATCGTGGGCGACGCGCACCAGCTCTTCATCCCCGACCTCGGCCGTGAACGCGCAGGCGGCGGCCGATTCCGTGGCGTGCGGCTCTTGCACACCCATCTCCGCGGGGAAGGACTCAGCAAGGACGACCTCACCGACCTCGCTCTCTTGCGGCTCGACGGCGTATTCGTGGTGCAGGCCAGTGGCGATGGTCTACCGGGTGCGGGGGAAGTCGCCCACCTCCTGCCGCCTGGCAGCGGCGACGTGTGGCGGGTGCAGCCGGTGGCCGACGTTCATGCCTGGGACGACGACTTCGCGCTCTTCATCCGGGGCCTCGAAGCGCAGTTCAAGCCAGCGGCCCGCAAGGTCGACCCCGTAAACGCCGCGGTCTGTGTCTCGATCACTACGGGCAGCCCCCACGCAGCGCGTCGGTCGCTCGAAGAGCTGGAGCGTCTCGCCGACACGGCAGGCCTGTATGTCGCCGACCGGGTGCTACAGGTTCGGCGGCAGCTCGACGGCCGCCTGCTGGTAGGGGAGGGCAAGCTCAAGGAGCTCGTGGTGCGGTGTATGCATCTTGGCGCGGAGAACCTGATCTTCGACCAGGAGCTTTCGCCTTCGCAGCTTCGAAACATCGCCACGGCCACCGACCTCCGCGTGCTCGACCGCACGCAGCTGATCCTCGACATCTTCGCCCAACGCGCCACCACGAGGGAGGGCAAACTTCAGGTAGAACTTGCACAGCTGCGGTACCGCCGTCCGCGGCTCGCGCTGATGCCTACGGCAATGTCACGGCTCACCGGAGGGATCGGGGGGCGGGGCCCTGGCGAAACGAAGCTGGAGATCAACCGGCGGCGCGCCGACGAGCGGGAGCATCGTGTGGAGCGCCAACTTCGGGAGATCGGCGAGCAGCGCACGATGCGGCGTGAGAGGCGGAAGCGTGTCGGCCTGCCGCTCGTGGCCATCGTCGGGTACACCAACGCCGGCAAAAGCACGCTGCTCAACCGGATGACGAACGCCGCGGTCGACGCGGAGGACAAACTCTTCGCCACTCTCGACCCCACGAGTCGCCGCCTTCGGTTCCCCGAGGAACGGGAAATCGTGCTCACGGACACGGTCGGGTTCATCCGCAGCCTGCCCCGCGACCTCGTCCATGCGTTTCGAAGCACCCTCGACGAGTCCGTCGAGGCCGACCTCCTCCTCGTTGTCCTGAATGCCGCCGACGACGAAGCCGAGTTCCACCGTGACACCGTGGAGCGCACGCTGCGGGAGCTGGGCGCGGGCAACGTGCCGCGTTTGCTCGTCCTCAATCAGGTGGACATTGCCGATCCGGAGCGGGTGGCCTCGCTCCTCACGGCTCACGACGGAATCGCGGTGAGCGCACGCACCGGCGAAGGCACCGACGCGTTGCTGGCCCGTATCGAGACGGAGGTTTTTCGCGTTCGGGCCGTCGAGAGCAATTCTCCTTGCTGATACCGGTAAAGAGGTGTAATGGTGGCGCTGCCGCATGCCGCGGCATGGAGGATACACATGGCTCTCAGTCTTATTAGTGCGCTGTTTGTGCTCGTCGGTTGCCCTGGCGACGAAGGAAAGTGCGATTCGGGCATCTGCGACAGCGGCGAGGCCGACGCCGACGCCGACGCCGACACCGATGCTGACACCGACGTCAGCTTCACCACCACTTGGGTCACCACGGGCGTCACGCTCGCCATCAACAACGGCACCGGCATCTACTCCTTCGGCTTGGCCGAAGAGAGCGGCGGCGGCTGGTACGGCGAGGATTGTGTCGCTGGCCCCGGCCCGAACTCTGGCAGCACTGACATCTGCCACGATGACGTTTCCGCTACCGGCATCACGCTCACGACTGTGCACGCTATCGCAGACGTGGTCGCGAACTCCACCACGCTGATCACCGTGACGATCGCCAACGGCGGCAGTCTCGCCACCATGCTGGGCGACGCGGCCACGGGCGACTGCTGGGAGCAGAACGACCTCACCGACTACTACGCTTGCCAGTAGTCAGCTCTCCCGCGTGAGCGGGTAGCGTGGGCGGCGTGGGGGTCTCCTCCACGCCGCTTCCATTTTTTGGGTGGCCGGCGCGCCGCGCCCGTCCGCCCGGTCGGGGGATAGCCTTGCGCGCGCCGGGGCGCCTCGCGCCGCGCTACGGGGGGGCCGTGTTCTTCCTCCTTCTCGGCTGCCCCGCCCCCCTCGCAGACAGCGGCGTGGCTTCGCCCGCATCCGTCCTACCCGCGTTTACGGAGGTCTCCGTCGTCTGCGATGCCTCCGTGCCGGCCTGGGCCTTCGACCTCCACACCGACGCGTGGACCGGCGGCGGCGAGCTGTGGATGAGCGTGGACGGCGTGTATGTGGAGGCCCACCCCTTCACGAGTGCGGAGGCCGCCCTCGACGGGTCCTTCGACCACCTGCGCTTCACCCTCGCCATCACCAGCGACTTCCGCGACGTGGCGGCCGGTTCACGAACGAGCTTCAACTGCGGAACCCCCGCCCTGCAGGGCCTGCTGGTGGTCTACGCCCGGGATGGCGATACCGTCGCCGACTGCCGAGTGTACGGCGGCGACGCCAGCGTCTGGCCGCTTTGGGGCTTCCCGTCCTGTGCCGACGAGGCCGAAGTCAAGCCTACGGCGGACTGAGGGTCGGGCGGGAGAGGCGGTCGGCCAGTCGTAGGGCGGCTTCCATGCTGTCGCATCGCGCCCGTCCCGTTCCCACGAGGGCATCGGCCGTGCCGTGATCGACGCTCGTACGCACGATGGGCAGACCCATCGTCCAGTTCACGGTGCGGCCGAAGTCGACTCGCTTGAGCGGAGCGAGGCCCTGGTCGTGGTACATGGCGACGATGAGGTCGGCCGCCTCGGGGTGCATGAACGCCTCTTCCGCCGATACGGGGCCGTAGGCGCCGATCCCCTCCGCCTGGGCTCGAAGGATGGCGGGGGTGATCGCTCGGAGCTCCTCGTCGCCCAGCAGGCCGCCCTCTCCGGCATGAGGATTGAGCCCGCACACCGCGAGGCGCGGCGCGGCCAGGTGGAGTTGCGTGCGCAGGGCGTGGTCCACCACGCGGAGCGTGTGCAGGACCGCCGCTTCGGTGATCCGCGCCGGAACATCGCGGAGGGGCAGGTGCACGGTCACCAAGGCCACGCGCACCTCGCCACCGACGAAGGCCATCACCGGGGAGGGGGTGCCGCACAGGTGGGCGAGGAAGTCGGTGTGGCCGCTGAACGCGAAGCCACCGGCGGCGGCGCGGGCCTTGTGGATCGGCCCGGTACACAACGCCCGGGCCTCGCCCGTTAGGCAGGCCTCCGTCGCCCAGCGGATCGCGGCGATCTCCACGGGCTCCGAGCTGGACGGGGGCGAGAGGAGCTGCAGTCCGGGTCGCTCCGCCAGGCCGGCGGCGCGCAGGGCCGCCACGTCTCCCACGACCAGCACGTCACCGATGTCGAGGCGGCTCATGGCACCTGCGGTGACTTCGGCGCCGATGCCCCGAGGGCAGCCGGGGGTGACCACAAGGGGCCGCATCCGGCCCTTTAGGGTTCGGTGCGGGGGGCGCGACCGTCGCCGCCTGGCAAGAGCACCCGCACGATGGCGGCGCGTCGCGCCTGCTCGGCCCAGCGCACCTGCTCCTGCTCCATTCGACCAGCAAAGATGGTGTCCGTCAGCTTCGCTCGCGCCCCTTCCAGGCCGGTGTCTACACGCTTCTTCTCCTTGACCCGCATCACCAGGATGGCGGTGGGCAGCTCCACGATGAAGGGCTTGCCCACCTCTGCGCTGAACACCGGACCGTCGAGCTCCGGCACCAGCTGACCCCGCTCGAAGTCGCCCATCTCGCCGGCCGAGGCGCGCGTGGTGCCCTCGTCGTAGGCTTCCGCGACGGCCGCGAAAGGCTCGCCCGCGACGAGCCTCAGCTCGGCCTCATGGGCCCGGATTCGCACCGCTGCCACGGCGGCGGGCTCCGCTCCCCGCGGAATCGAGAGCAGCAGACCCTGCACGCTCGCCGACTCCCCGCCCAATGATCCACCGGAGCGCAAGAATGCGTCGCGCAGTTCGTCTTCGGTGATCGTGATTCGCGGTTGAAGGACGGACCGCTGGAACTTCATCTCGCGCAGCTGCTCGCGCTGCTCGGCCCGGAACGTGTCCCAGTCCATTCCCTGCTGTTCCACGGCGGCGCGCACCTGATCGCGGTCCATGCCGTTGCGCCTGGCCACGTCGTCGATCGCTCGGTCGAGCTCCTGCTCCGTGACATCCAACTTCAGCGTCTGAATCTGCTGTTCCACGAGCCGCCGTTCGATGAGGCGCTGGAGCACGGCGTGTTCTGCTTCGTGCCTGCGGCCCTCTCCGGCCTCGCTCACTGCATCTTCAATGAAGTCGGCGCCTAGGTCGTAGACTTCGGAAACGGTGATCACGTCGTCGTTTACGACGGCCGCCACTCGGTCGGTGATGCGCCCCAGCTCGCCGGCCTGGGCCGGGGGGGAAAGGAGCACGCCGAGCGCGAGGCCGCAGGCAACTCCGTAGGGGACGGCGCCGCGCAACGCGGAGCCTACTCGCCGGCCGGCTTCGGGGCGGAGAGGCCGTTGCCGGGACGCATTCCGGCGCCGGGTGCTCCGGGGGCGCCGGGCAACTCACCGGCTTCTTCACCGCCTTCTTCGTGTTCGTCGCCGCCGCCGAGAAGCGGCATGCTGGGCAGGGCTGCCCCGCGTCGGGCACTCTTGACCTCGATCTCGGCGAGCTTGGCGTCTTCCACCGTGATGGTGGCGCCCGTCTTGATCGAGGTGATGTAGCCGTCGTAGAGCTCCTTCATCCGGTCGTTCTTCACCTTGCGGAGCACGGAGCCTTTCATCTGCTGGAACGTCCGCTCCACCTGCTCGCGCCGCGTGGCCACCTGGATGATGTTGTAGCCGTCGCCCGTCTTGAACGCCTCGGAAACGGCGCCCGTCTCAAGGGCAAAGGCCTTGTCCACGATCTCCTGATCGAGGCCGGGCTTGCCTTCCTTGCTCACAAAGCCGACGTCGCCGCCGCGGCGCTTGTACATGTCTTCGGAGAACTTCGCCGCCACGTCCTTGAAGCTGTCAGGCTTGCCTGACACTTCTTTGCGCAGCCGCTCCGCCTCGGCCTTGGCGGCCTCGTCGGTACGGGCCTCGCTCACCTTCACGAGGATGCGACGGATCTGCACCTTCTCGGGAACGATGAACTCGCTCTTGTGGTCGTCGTAGTACTTCTGCAGCATTTCATCGGTGAAGTCGCTGTTCTTCACGGTGCTGTACACCTCTTCGCGCAGGAGGGTGTTGACCATTACCTTCTGCACCTTGGGGTCCTGATCGAGGCCCTTCTTCAGGGCCTGCGCGTACAGGAGCTTTTCTTCCACGAGGGAGTCGAGGACTTCCTTCTTCTCTTCGGGGGAGAGGGATTCGCCATTCGCGGGCGCCTTCCGTTCCGCCGCGGTGAGGAATTCCTTGCTGCCCACCTGCACCCCGTTCACGCTAGCCAGCACCTCGCCTACATCGGCGGCGGCCGCCGCTTCGCCATCGGCAGGCGTGACACCGGCTTCGCCGCCGTCGCAGGCCACGACGGCCGCGGTTGAGAGAACCGACATCGAGAGCGAGAGCACGACGGAACGGAAAGACACAGACATCCAGACTCCACGGGTAGGCCGGGCCCCGCTAACCCATGGCCGCCGGGCAGCAACGGCGCCCGATGAACGCCGCGACCAACTATGACCAACCGGAAGCGGCGACGAGCCGCTATGGGGCGGGCATGACGGGCTTCGCGTGGACACGCACGTTGCGGGGGAGAGTGCTCGGAGCCGTGCTCCTCGCCACGCTTTGCCAACTGGGCGCCCTCGCGTTCGAGATCTCTCAGTTTCGGCGCATCGGTGCCAGCGTGGCCACCGTGAACGAGGCGTGGCTCCCCCTGGCGCGGCTCACGGCCCGCATCGAAGGGCAGCTCGACCGCCCGCGGGAGTCACGGCGCGATGTCAACACGTTGCTCAGGGATGCGCGGGCGGCCGTCATGCGCGGGCAGTCCTTGGCGGAAGGCGCCGAGGAACAGGCCCACCTTCGGGCCGCCCTGGTGCAGCTCGACGACGTGGAAGCGGCGGCAGCGGCTGGGCTTGGCGAGGGCGAGGGCGACCGCCGCGCGCTCCGTGACGAGGTGCTCCAGCTGGGCGCGCTGAGCGAGGCTCGCGTGAGCGCACTCAGTCAGCGCACGGCGCGCTCGCAGGCCGAGGCGGTCCGGGTGTCACTGGTCCTGGCTGGCCTCAGTGTGCCCTTAGGGGTACTCCTGCTCTGGCTGGCTGGCACAGCGCTCCGCCCCGTGCGCACGCTTACCGCGCAGGTACGGCGGCTGGAGGCGGGGGAGCGGCCGGGCCCCGTGGATGTCGGCGGAGACGACGAGATCGCCGCCCTCGGCCAGGCGTTCGAGGCCATGGTGCATGCCGTGGATGAGCGGGACCGAAACCTGCAGGCCGTGTCTCTCCAGCTCAGGCGAGTGCTCGACAGCCTGCTCGTGGCGGTGCTGGTGGTCGAGGCCGGGCGGGTGCGTGTGGCGAACCCGGCAGCAGGCGCTCTTTGGGGGCTCGCGGAGGGCGACGAGCTGCCTGTCGGGCTGAGGCAGCTTGAGGAGGGGCGCCACGAGCAAGTGGGCGGCGAGCGCACCCTCGAAGTCGTGGTCGCACCGTTCGGTTCGGCGGGGCGGATTCTGGTGGGAGAAGACCTCACCGAGCGCCTGCGGGACCGCGAACGACTCGTTCGGAGCGAACGACTCGCGCTGGTGGGCCAACTCCTCGCCCAGGTCACCCACGAGGTGCGCAACCCGCTCAACGCCATCTCGCTCCACGCGGAGCTGCTGGCCGACGAATTGCGCGCGCCTGAGCAGCAGGCGCTGCTCGCCACCGTCGTGACAGAGATTCGCCGTCTCGAAGCGGTGACCGAGCGGTATCTCGACTTGGCCCGTCGCCGCGCTCCGGAGTTGGCCCCCGAAGACGCTGGTGCGCTGGCCCGGAGCGTCGTGGCACTGGAGCAGGAGCGGCTGCGGCGGCTCGGGGTCGAGGTGGCGGTCAGCGCGGAGGAACTGGGCAGTGTGGAGGTGGACGGGAACGTGCTGCGGCGCGCGCTGCTCAATCTCGTCCGGAATGCCGCGGAGGCAGGCGCCCAGCACATCCGCGTGCAGGTGGCGCGGGAGTTGTCGTCCCTCCTCGTGGTGGTGACCGACGACGGCCCGGGCCTCGATGCCGCCACCGCCGCCAGAGTGTTCGATCCGTTCTTCTCCACGAAGGCTCGCGGCACCGGACTCGGGCTCGCCGTTACCCGGGAGGAGATCGAAGATCAGGGCGGCAGCATCGCCCTGACGACCGCCGAGGGCGGCGGCGCCGCCTTCGTCATCCGGCTGCCCTTGCTCAGCGGAGTCGCGCCGACCCCTGCGTGAGCTTGCCAGACTGGCAGTTCCGTGCCAACTTGTCGGATGGCGACAATTTTGGTGGTGGATGACGAAGAGGCCAATCGGCTCGCGCTCGAGCGGATCTTTGTTCGAGAGGGCTACACCGTGCGCACGGCGCACGACGGCCGCGCGGCCTTGGAGCATCTTCGAGACGGGGCGGTGGCCGTGGTGCTCACCGACCTGAAGATGCCAGGCCTCGGGGGTTTGGAGCTGCTCCGGGCGGCGAAACAGGTCTCGCCCGAAACGCAGGTGATCGTGGTCACCGCCTACGGGTCGGTGGAAACGGCGGTGGAGGCGATGAAGGAAGGGGCGTATGACTTCGTCACCAAGCCGCTTCGGAAGGATGCCGTCGTACACGGCGTGAGCAAGGCCATCGAAAAGTACGAGCTCGTGCGGGAAAACTTCCGGCTGCGGGCGCAGATCGCGCAAGTGGCGCGCAGCGAGGTGGTGGGCCAGTCGGCGGCGATGCGCTCGCTCCTCGAAGAGGCGAGACAGGTGGCGCCGTCGCTCGCGAACGTACTGATCACGGGCGAGAGCGGCACCGGAAAAGGACTGCTGGCGAGGTGGATTCACGAGATGAGCCCGCGGCGTGAACGCCGCCTCGTCACCGTGAACTGTGGGGCGATCCCTGAAGCCCTCCTCGAGAGCGAGCTCTTTGGCTACGAGCCGGGCGCGTTCACCGGTGCGCAGGGGCGCAAAGAGGGGCGGTTCGACCTTGCGGCGGGCGGCACCCTGTTTCTGGATGAGATCACTGAGATGCCGGCGCTGCTCCAGGTGAAGCTGCTGCGGGTGCTGCAGGATGGCGAGTACGAACGCTTGGGCGGCACCCGCACGCTCCGCGCGGACGTGCGCCTCGTCGCCGCCACCAACCGCGACCCCGCCGCAGCGGTGGCCGAGGGGCGGCTCCGCGAGGACCTGTACTACCGGCTCAACGTGATTCCGCTCACCGTGCCGGCCCTCCGCGAACGGCGCGAAGACGTGGCCCTGTTGAGCCGCCACTTCCTCGCCGTCCATACCGCGCGGCACCACCGCACGATCACGGGCATCGACCCCGACGCGCTCGCTGCGTTGGAGCGGCATGCGTGGCCCGGAAATGTTCGCGAACTTGAGAACACGATCGAGCGAGCGGTGGTGCTGGCGCGTGGCGACAGCATCACGGTGAACGACATCCCCGCGGCGCTGCGTGGGGTGGCCGGAGCCGCCGAGGCCGGGTGGATCACGTTCGCGGTAGGAAGCTCTCTGCCGGGCATGGAGCGTCGCATGATCGAAGCGACCCTCCGCCACTGCGCGGGCGATCGCAACCTCGCGGCCAGCCTCTTGGGCATCAGTGCTCGAAGCATCTACCGACGAGAAGCGGAGTGGCGAGAGGAGGAGTAACGAATAAACTGGGCGGATGCTCCTTCTCCTTGTTGCTCAGGCCGTAGCGCTCACGGACGAACTCGGCGGGTACGAATCGAACAACGACAGCGGCGACATGATCAAGGTGATCCTCGTCGAAGCAAAAGAAACAGCGGTGGTCACCGGCCTGCGGTTCTACGTCGAGGCAGCGCGCGACCCGGACGACACCGGGGTCGTGATGCTGGCCTTGTACCGCGAGCGCGGCGAGGTGTACGAGCTGGTGGGCAGTGCCGATGGCAGCGGCTTGCCCGAGGAGGGGGAGGGCTTCGCCGACAGCGGTGCGGTGTCTTGGCTCATCGAGGCCGGAGGGAACTATGCGATCGGCGCCTACCTCGAGGGAGACTGGGGCTACGCCTACTCGGAGCGCGGCAGCGAAGACCCTTGGTTCGGGGCCGTGGCGGGCACGTTGGAGGTGCAGGCGGACAGCTTTTTGGAGAGCTTCCCCACCGACCGCGCCGAGGACTACTACTACGCCATGGAGGTCGACTCCGAGCCGGCGGACTCCGACGGTGACGGCGTCGTGGCGTTGGCCTTGGGGGGCGAGGACTGCGACGACGAGGACCCGATGGTGCTCCCTGGGGCGGGGGAGGTGGCCTACGACGGGGTAGACCAGGACTGCGACGGCAGCGATCTTGTCGACCTCGACGGCGACGGCGCCGCAGCGGCCGAGGTCGGCGGTTCGGACTGTGCCGACTCCGATGCAGCGATCGGCCCCCACGCCACCGACGAGTGCGGCGATGCCGTGGATCAGGACTGCAGCGGCAACGACAGCGTCTGTGCCGACGGCGAGTCGGTAAACGCGAGCCCCGGCTGCAGCTGCGAGTCGGGTGGCGGCGGCGCCGGAGCGGCAGCGCTGGGCCTCGCTGCGATCAGCGCCCGTCGGCGTCGGCAGTGATCAGGGCCTCCACCACGGAGAAGCCGGTGCCACCGGACGCTTCGGTGGCGAAGCCGCTGTCCCATCCCAGCACCCGCATGTCGGGGCTCACCACCACCACCGTGGGGAAGCTCATCCCGCTCTGATTGCCCGAGTAGGGCGCAAATAGCGCATAGGCGTACCCCTCATCCGCGAGGACGGGGCCGTGCTGGCCAAAGGTCTCCACCCAAGCGTTCATCGTGTCGCTGTCGGCGGGGAGGTTCACCGTTCCGAGAGAGGCATTCAGCAGCGTGATCCACTCCACCTCGACGCCCCGTGCCTCCATCTCCGCCGTCCACGCGGGCGCGTGCTCGGCCATCGACAGGCAGGGCCCGCAGTCGGGGGAGGAAGCGTCGATCACCAGGTAGCGGCCCCAGAAGTCCCACAGGTCCACCTCGTCGCCGCAGGGGTCGAGGAACCGCTCGTTGGGCAACACGCCGCCCGTGGTGAGCGTGAGGTCCGGGGAGGGGCCGCCAGGACTGCAGGTGGGCCAGGCGCACGTGTACGGTTCCTCGCGGGGCACCAAGGGGTCTTCCAGCAGGGTGTCCGCGACTTCGGTGGAGGTGAGCGTCATCGTCGCCGTGAGCTGGAAGGCACCGGACCCGTCGGTGAACTCACCCTCGTCGCTCCAACCCCCTTGGAACGATTCGCCCAACGCTGGATCGCCGGTGATGATCCCCATGTCCGCGAGGGCGACGTTCTTGGCCCCCGACCGGAAAAGGTGGATGGCGTCGTCTACGGTGCCGAGGCCGAGATGTTCCTCGCGGACGGGCTCGGCAGAGGAGATCAACTGGAGGCAGTTGTACCCCCGCTCCACGGTAGCTTCGCCGGTTGCGAACCAGTCGCAGGCGGGGCACTGCCACTCGTGGTCAACCTGCTCCACCAGCTTGGGGTAGCTGCGAGCGTAGCTGCAGTCTGCGTAGCCGTTCGCCTCGGCAGTGGCGTCGAAGTCGATCACCCAGCCTCCCACTCCACTCAAGGCTCGGGCGGCCCGGGGCGCTTCGGCCACGTAGCCGTTGTCGGGTGGGCACTCGGCCGGCGGCAGGTCGAAGGTGTCGCCGGTTGAAGCGCTGTCGGTGTCGGTGTCGGTGTCGGTGTCGGTGTCGGTGTCGTCGGCGCTGTCCTGCGCGGTTGGGGCTGTCTCGGCCGCGTCTCCCCCCACCTGTTCTCCCCCGCAGGCGAGCATCGCCAGAAGGGTCATTTCACCACGCAGCAGGCCCGCAGCGCGCTGAGGGTGGCAGGGCCGATGCCGGTCACGTCGTCGAGGGCATCGCAGGAGGCGAAATTGCCGTGGTCCGTGCGGTGTTGCACGATGGCCGCGGCCTTGCCGTCGCCGATGCCGGGCAGCGCGGTGAGGGCGCCCGCGTCGGCCGTATTGACGTTCACCGGGCAGCCCGCGTCGGCTGCCGGACTCGTTGGGGGCGCCTTCGCCGCAGTTGTGGACTTGGCCGCTGGAGTCGCCGCCACCTGAGCCGGGGTGCCGGCGGCACCCGCTCCGAAACTGACCTGATCGCGAAGGTTTGCTAGGGTGCTGGGGCCGATACCGTCTACCTGATCGAGGTCATCCAGCGACTTGAACGGTCCGTTCTGCTCCCGCCACGCCAGGATCGCCTGAGCCTTGCTGGGCCCGATGCCGGGGAGCGACTCGAGGGCGGCCTGATCGGCCACGTTCACGTCAACGGCCGCGAAGGCCAACGCGAGGAGAAGGAACCACAGGGACATCGCCACTCCCGTGTCTAGAGGTCGAATTCGTTGGAGGAAGTCTGGTTCCGGTCCTGGAGGCGCGCGAGTCGGTCCTCCAGTTCGGCACGAAGTTGTGCGCCAGCGGCTTGGTCGACAGTCAGCCGCAAAACCGTACCCTCAGCGGCGCCTGCGGGCAGGAATGCGACCGGAACTTCCACACGCTCACCACCCATCGTGAGGATGGCGCGGTCCGCTTCGATTCGGTCGACAACAATCATCGGCTCCTCAGGGGTGGCAGCAACCCGCCGACCGCTTGCCGGCCTTCAGCGCGGCCTCACGGCTCTCGTAGCACATCTGGTTGGCCTCGCTGATCTTCGCCGCCGTTCGGCACCCGGCTCCGTGGAAGACTTCGCTACGGCTGCTGCCGGGAAATGCGCAGGCGGCCGCTTCGGGCTCGGCCGAGCCCTCGGGGGCGTGGGCCTCTCCGGCGGTGGCCACCGCTACAGCGGCCTGTGCATTCGGGACCTCGGTCTGGGGCGCTGGCCGCGCTCGCTCCGTGAGCACTCGGAGCCCCTTTCCGCTGGAGACGACCGTGACCTCTCCGTCTTGATCGGTGCGGTAGACGGTGGCACCCACGGCGTCGAGCCTCGCGAGGGTTTCGACGCCGGGGTGACTGTACCGGTTCCCGGCGCCCGCCGACACCAGCGCCACCGACGGCTTCACCGCCGCCAGAAACGCGACCCCACTCGAATGACGGCTCCCGTGGTGGGCCACCTTCAACACGTCGCACTGGCCTACGCCTGCCTCAAGCAGTGCCGCCTCCGTGGGTTCCTCTGCGTCGCCCGTAAACAGGAAGCAGTCGTCGCCGTGAGTAAGTCGGGTCACGACGCTGTTGCTGTTGAGGTCGGAGCGCGTTCCGGTCAGCAACCCCTTGGGATTCGGCCAGAGCAGCTCGAGCTTGGCGCCGTCGTCGAGGTTGAACACCATCCCCGGAGTGGCGGTGCGGTACTGGATGGCGGGGTTGCCCTCCAGAGCGCTAAGCAGCGACGCGTACACCTTGGTGGGGTGGGTCTGCCCGCTGTCTACGTACACCCGCGGCGGCAGCGCCTCGATCACCTTCTGCATCTCGCCGATGTGGTCGGCGTGCGGGTGGGTGGCCACCACCAAATCGAGGTGGTCGACGCCGTGGGCGCGCAGCTTCTCCAGCATGCCTGCGCCGCGGTCGCCTGCGTCGATGAGCACGGTCTTGCCCGCGGGGGTTCGCAGGAGAATGGAGTCGCCCTGCCCCACATCGAGCATGTGCACCGTCACGTCGGCCGCAGCCGCCCACGACGCCAGAAGCAGACACACCAAGGAAAACATGAGGCTCAGGGCAGCGTGGCGAAGAACACGGACCGGGCGGTGAAATCGTAGCAGGCGACGTAGCGGGCCGCTCCGATCTTCACCGTTTCGTTGTGAAACCCTAACGCTCCCTCGTCGCCGGCTACCTTTTCTGCCGTCCACGCGTCGCCCGTGTTCCGAGCGAGCTTCATGTCGTTCTGGAAGCCGTCGAAGTACACGATGCCGGGCTTGCCGTCGTCCAAGAAGAAGGCCGCGTCGGCTCCGATGTGGTCGCCGGCGTCTACCACCTCGGTTGTCCAGCTTCCTGACTTCCCGCTGGCGACACGCAGGTCTTGGTTGCCGACGTCCTGGTAGGCGATCCACAGCTCCGAGCCGTCGAGCACGGTGGAGGGCCACTGGCCCACGTCTCCAGAGTCATCCACCACTTCGGTGTCGTAGGTGCCGCCCTTGCCGCTCGCCAGCATCAACGCCGTGGCGGCACGGTCGTAGTAGGCGATGTATTCCGTGCCGTCGCTGGCGATCACCAAGTTCGCGTACTCGCCCACGCTGGCAGCGATCGCCTCGCCACCCGTGTCGGGGGTGTGGGCTTCGCCTTCCGCAGCCACCACTCCGGCGAACGTTGAGCCGTTCCACCGGGTGACCCGGAGGTTGCCCTTGCCGTTGTCGAAGTGGGCCACGACGGGGTTCTCGCTGGAGTCGAGCGCGAGGCTCGCCCAGTAGCCGGCGTCGGTCTTGGCGCCGCCGCCGATGTCGGCCACGCCGATGTCCCACACGCCGTCGCCTTTGTGGGCGTACTTCAGGGTGCCGTTGCTCACGTCCTGGTAGGCGATCCACACCTGGCCGGAGCTGGTGATCTTCATGCTTGCGTAGCGCCCCGCGTCTCCGGGGTTCAGGCCGTTCTCGTCGGGGTAGGAGTCCACCTGCTCCCGCTCCCACTTCACCTTTCCGTTCTTGTCGACGGTGCCTACTGCGTAGCCAAGCGCGCCCATGGTGCGGTCGTAGTAGGCGATCGCGGGCTTCCCCTCGGGAGTGACGGCCATCGACAGCCAGGCGCCGATGTCGTTGGTGAACAGGTCCTCTTCGTCGCCGAGCGGCGCGATGGTGTGGTCGTTGCAGCCTTCGCAGCCTTCGAGTGCGACCACGGCGAGCACGGCGCCGAGAGTGAGGAGGGGTGCGCGCATGCAGGACTCCGCGAGATGGCGCAGGGTAGTCGAGGGGGAGGGTGGCGTCAATCTACAGTCCGATCCGGAAGGCCTGCGAATACAGCCAAGGGTGGGGCCGAACGAGCGTGGACGCCTGATCGCTGAGGAACGTGGTCAGGTGGTGGGGCACGATGTCCACGCGTACGCGGTACACGCCGGGTTCGTCCACCTTGAAGGTTCCGCAGCCGGTTTGCCAAGGCACGCCGTCGCGGAGCACCGAAACGGTCACGACGGGCTCGGCGGTGTCGGTGGGGGAGAGCTCGGCGAGGGTGGGGCAGGCCACGCTCAAGACGTCGCCGACGGCGGCGTTGTCTGCCGACCAGGCATTCTGACCGTAGGCGACGTAAAATCCGCTGGGGGTGCCCAGGATGTCGAAGGCGACAAATCCCTTGCGTTCGCGCAGGGCGGCCTCTGCGGCGGCAGGGGTGTTCGACTCCACCGCAAGGTAGTTTCCGAACCAGGTCATCATGCGACGGTAGGAGTCCACGCGTTCGCCATCGCGCATGAGCATCGGGAGGGCGTTCTGATGAGCGTCGGTTCCCGCCGTTCCGAGCGAGGGGGCCACCCGATTGAGCGCATCCCATCGCTCAAGCGAGACGGTCTGCTCCTGATAAAACGCCAGGAAGACGAGGTCGGGCTCGGCGCCGGAAGTGGCACTGATGAAGGGGCCGGCATCGGTCAGGTAGTCGAGCGGCTCCAAGCCGAGGTCCTCTTCCCGCTTCCGCGGGTCGACCATCGCGTGCAGGTTGAACATCTCCACGCCGGACTGACCCCACTCTTGGCGCTCCAGCAGGGTGGTGAGCTCCTGCCCCTCCGTGTGGGCCTGCAACACCACGGCGCCAGCGGCCACCTGTGCGGCGACCGCCTCCTGATCGGAGCCGTTGTAGAGGCGGTCATTTTCGCCCTCGTCGCTCGCTACGTGCTGGTCGAGCGCCACGGGCATCAGTTCGTCTTCGATTCCCGCGATCCACAGGGTGGAGCTGCCGTCGTCGCAGTGCAGCCGGCTGGCGATACCATCCACCGACTCGTCGCCCTCCTGCGGCCAGAAGAGGTCGGCGAAGGGGGTTGCCGCGGCGCTGTCGGGGTGGTCGGTGAAGAACGCGAAGTCTACGGCGGCGTCGCAGAGGCCGGCGCGCAAGTCGGCCAAGCACGGCTCCGCGGGCGTTTCGTGGTCGTCGCAGGCATCGTGCGACAGGGGCGAGTGCAAGTGGACGATCGCCCGGCGGAGCTGTCGCCCGTCGGAAGTGGCCTCATCCACGCGTGCCCGGGCGCGGGACCACGGGACGGCGCGTGGCGGCGCGGTGCTGTCTTCAGGGGCGCCGTCACAGGCGAGGAGCAGGAGCAACATGCGGCGATAATAACGTGAAACAGCGGGGGCTAGGCCTCGGCCGGCTGGCCATGCCGACGGTCGCGCGGTACGCTCCGGCGGTTCCAAGGCCTCCCGTGAAGCTGCTTCTCCCCGTGTCCGCGATGGCGTTCGCTGCGGGTGCCTGCTGCTGCTGCGGGGAGGACCTGACTTCGACGCTCACGGAGCTCGGGGCGCCCTCGGAGCCTGTAGAGGTCTCGGACAGCCCGGGTACACCTGCCGCTCTGGCGGTCGGGTCCGGCCCGCTCGTCGGCGCCTGCGGAAAGTTCAGGACGCTGACTGCGGCCCCCGGCACCACCGTGCAGGTGTGCACCGAGGGCGGCGGAAGCGACTCCATCACGATGCAGTCGAAGAGCACGCCTCAGGACTCGTGCACAGCGGTCAAAGCCTGGGCCACGGCAGCCGGCTACGCTATCGAGTTCGACACCGAAGCGATGGGCACCTGGGCCACCACGCTCACGGGCTCGGGGGAGCGCATGGCAATTGCCTGCACTGCCGCCACCGGGAAAACCACCGTAATCATCTCCGTTACGCCGGCCTGAGCCGGTCACCGCTCCCGTAGCTCAGCTGGATAGAGCACCAGTTTCCTAAACTGGGGGTCGCGCGTTCGAACCGCGCCGGGGGCGCCATCTCGGCCTCACGGGCCCCGTGTAGCCGCAAAGTGTCGAGGGGCTTCGAGGGAGAGGGCGTAGTAGGTCACCAGGGCGGCAGACGCTTCGTCAACCTCAAAACGGCTCCCGCGTCTGCGAACCACGCCGCGTTTCCGGAGGAGCTCGAGGCCGAGGTCGACGGTGCGCTCGGCCTCTTCGGCGTCGAGGATTTCGCGGCTGATCCGCTCGGCGTCCCGGTCGTCACCTTCGTCGTCTGCGCGGCTGGCGTGGATGGCGGCGAAGGCGCGGCCTTGTGCCACGGGGCCGCCCTCTGCGCGCCTCGCCGCGATGTCCTCGCGCACCCAGCGAAGCAGCGCTGAGTGTTCACGTTCGCCGGCAGAGAGCGCGCGGCAAACGAGCGGAACCGGCGTGGCCGGAACAACGCGCGCCACTTCGGCCATCAACTGGTCCGCGAGGTACGCGATCCGCGTGTGGCGTTCTTTGCGCGGGAGGCGGGCCACGGCGTCGGCATCCGGCAGGAGTGTCCGGATGGGCAGGGTTTTACCGAAGGAGACGGCGGCGTAGCCGAAGCGGCGGTGTGCGGCGAGCCAGCGCGGTCCGAACAAGCCGAGCAGCATGCGCGGCAGCGACCGCAGGATGCGCCACAACGACAGTAGCTTTTCGCGGCGGCGGGGCGGCGGAGCGTCGGGCGCCTCGGCGGTGAGGCTGCGGTCCTCCAGCACGCGGTCAAAGTTCAGGCCGACGGGGATGAACACGATCTCGCGGCCCGGATCGTCGTGGAGGATGCCTACGAGGTAGTCGAGGAGGCCGATCTTGGGCACCCGGAAGGCGCCGTCGCGCGAGAGCGCTCCTTCGAGGAAGAAGGCGGTTGTGAGCCCTCGGCCGGCCACCAGCTGCAGGTAGCGACTGAGCACGCGGTGGTAGAGCGGGTCGCGCTCGCCTCGTCGGATCAGGTAGCTCCCGAAGCTCCGAAATAGCGAGTCCAGCGGCCACACGCGCGCCCACTCGCCCACGGCGTAGCTCAGCGCCACCTGTCGCATCGCCCCCACGGAGAGTACGATGTAGTCTGCGTTGCTGCGGTGGTTAGCCACATACACGGTCACCGCGCCGGTCGGGACGGCCTTCCGCGCGCGCTCAAGCCCACGGTGGTCGAACACGAGCTCGTAGCAGAGGCGTACGGCTGCAGTCGCCACGGCCCCGCCCACTTTGTAGTAGCTGAAAACGTTGAACACCGGCACGATCTCGTCGAGCCATTGCTCCATTCGCGCCCGCACCACTCCGATGGTCTCCCCGGAGGCGGCGGCGCTCTCCGCTGCGGCTCCGTCCAGCGCCGGGTCCTGCAGGAGGGTCTGCCTCACCCACAACCGGTCGACGAAGCGGAACTGCTCGAGGCGCACGTCGTGCTTGCGCATCCAGTCGCCGATGCTGCGCTGCCAGCGCTCTCGCAGCGTTCGCCACGCGGCCCACCGGAGCAACTCCCAAGCGGCGATCGTGAGGAGGATCGTCACGAGGGTGGAGGCGAAGGACCGCACGGGGGCTCAGCTGCGCAGCTGCCGCTCGGCCTCGAGCCAGTTCTCGGTGGCGCTCCCGCCGTTCTCAAGCCACAGCTCGTAGGCCCGGCGACGGATCGCCTCGGGGGTGGGCGGCGCCGAGGGGGCGGGAGCGGCGGCTTCGGGAGGGGCTACAGCCTTCGGCGCTTTTTTGGGGGCAGCGCGAGACTTTTTCGGAGCGTCGGACGACTTGGCCATGGCGAACTCGGGAATGGCCGGCGCCTACCTCGCCAGTGCGCGGAATTCAAGGCGACGGGTGCCCGTTTGTTTTGTGCATCCTGTCCTTGGAGTCTCCCACGAGCTCGCGCCACGACACCGGGCGGTGCCGCGCTTGCAGAACACCACATGCCTCTACGAGCCAGTGCATGTCGGCCTCGTAGTGGGGGTGGGCAGGGTTGCCGGGGTGCACGATGAGCTCCACCACGGGGGGCTGCCGGCGCGGGTTGGCGAGGAGCCAGCGGAAGGCGGCCGGATTGGCGACCGCGTCGGTCGTCACCCAGTCGCGGAACGCCGCGCGGAATCGGGCCGCGCGGCCCCGTTGTAGCGCCCGCGCCGCGGCGTCGGCCTCCGGCCGCCACGGCGCCACGCCCCGCACGGCGCGCACGCCCATGCGCCGCATCACGTTCCGAAGCGGGGGCCACAGCGCCGGCCGCCAGTGGATGTGCTGGTGGCTGTCCAGATGCGACACCGTCCACCAGGCACGCACCGCTTCAATCTGGGCGGCCCATTCGGACTCCACCACGCTTGGCGATTTGGAGCCCAGCCGGTCGAGCGCAGTCAACAGCGGGGCCCCCCCCTTCGCGGCGAGGCCGCGCAGATCTTCGAGCGCAGCTACCCCGGTGAGCGAGGCAAACTCGGTGAGATCGAGATGCACGCCCACGTCGGCGTCTGCAGGAAGCGACCCGGCCGCGGCGTGGGCGAAGGCGGGGCCGGTGGCCAAGGCGCTCACACTTTGCACCCACCCGGCGCGGCAGCTCCGGCCGATCGCTTCGTTCACGGCCGGGGACAGGCCGAGGTCGTCTGCGTGAACGAGGACCCGCACGCCGGAGGGCTATCCGTTAGCTCGGGTGGATGGAGGGTTGTCCCGCGTGCGGCGGTAGTGTGCAGGCCCTGGGCGTGTGGCGGCACCGCTGGTGGGTGTGTTCGGCCTGCGGAAGTGCCAGTCGAGAGCCTCGCAGATCGGAGCCCGAGCGCGAGATCGCTTACTTCCGCAACTCCGATCCGGACTCGGGGGTGCGCGAGGTGGCGCTCGTGCGTGGCTGGCTCGCCGACGCGGGCATCCGTCCGTCCGGCCGCGTGCTGGATGTCGGCGGCGGTCCGGGATGGGTGGCGGCCGACCTCGCCGCCGCCCCCGACGTGACGGGCACCCTCCTGCTTGAATTCAGCCCCCACGCCCGCGCCCACGCTGACGGGCTCGGCGTGGCGGCCAGCCCCTTTGACTTCCAGGGCGGGGAGCTCGCAGAGCGGGCGCCCGGAACATGGAATCTGCTGCTGGTGCGGTATTCACTGCCCTGGTGCCTGAACCTCTCCCGTTTTGCGCAAGCGCTCCGCGAAGTGGCGGCTCCCGACGCCGCCTTGGTGGTCACCTGGGTGCTGCCCGGCCGGGGCGCCTTCGCCATCTCGCAGTTCGAGCACGAAGCGCCCGACCGCCTGTACAGCGAACGCTTCGTAGACGACACCTTCGCCGCCGCCGGGTGGCGCCTCACCCGCCGCTTCACTCCGGCGGCGCCGATGTTTCACCCCAGCGTTTCGTGGCGGTGGCTGCTTGGCCTGCCGGTGCTCCTGCGCCCGGGCCCGGAGTCCGGGTTCCGGCAGCGGCACGCGGGGCGCGTTTTCGCCGTTTAGGAAAGCGCCAGCGACAACCCCGTCCGCGCCTCCGACACCTCCCAAAGCCGCGCAGCCACTTGCTCGTCGCGGGCCGCTCCAGAGCGACCCACCCGGGCGGGCGCGCCGAACCAGCCCAGCCAACGAGATCCCCAGTACTCACCGCTGAGGGCCGCTGGATCCGTCGCCGCCTGCACACTCGGGAGCGCCCCGGCCGCTGCCGACTGGGCGAACGCAGCGTTGGCGAAGCTCATGAGGGTCTGCTCGGCCGCTGCCCCGCGCGCCCGCCCGGCCACGAACTGCAGGTCGGTGGCGGAGTAGCCGGGGTGGGCCGCGAGCGCCGCTACCGAGCTGCGGGCGGAGCGCAGGCGCCGGTCCAGCTCCGCCACGAACAGGAGGTTCGCGAGCTTGCTCTGAAAGTACCAGGGCCACGGAGAGTAGCCCCGCTCCCCATCGAGGTCGTCGAAGTGGATGCGGCCACCGAAGTGTACGGTGCTGGAAACGGTCACCACCCGCGCGGTGGCGGCGCGTTGCAAGGCTGGCATCAGCCCCAGTGTGAGCGCGAAGTGGCCGAGGTGGTTGGTGGCCAACTGCATCTCGAAGCCGTCGGCGGAGAGCGAGCGCGGAATCGCCATCACGCCGGCGTTGTTCACGAGGATGTCGAGGGCGCCCCGCTCGGCAAGCCAACGCTGCACGAACGCCCGCACGCTCACGAGGCTCGAGAGGTCGAGCGGCTGCACGCTCAGCCTCGCTTCGGGAACGCTTTCCCGAATCGCGGCGACGGCTTCGGCGGCCTTTGTTTCGTTGCGGGCCGCGATCACCACCTCGGCTCCCGCCGCGGCCAGCATCCGCGAGCTCTCCAAACCGAGCCCGCCGTTGCCGCCGGTGACGATCGCAACACGCCCCGACTGATCGGGGATGTCCGCCTCGGTCCACGCCATCAGGAGCCGAGTTCTTCCAGCTTCCGACGGAGCCCCTTCCGCTCTTCCTTCAGCCCGCCTTGGTCGGCTGCGGCGAGCGCGTCGTTGAGGAGCCGCGTGGCCGCAGGCTTGTCGCGCGCGGCTACGAGGCCGGCGAGGCTCTCGCTCGCCTCCACGAAACGTTTCAGGTCCTTGCTGGCCTTGGCGTGGCCGAGCGCCTCCCCGAATGCATTCTCCGCGCTCGCCTTCTCGCCGATCTTGGCGAAGGCGATCCCCGAGTTGAACGTGAGGTCCTTCAAGAACCGCGGATCCATGCCGCCGGCGCGCTCCCGCGCCTTGCCGAACAGCGAAGCGGCCTCCGTGTTTCGACCCAAGGCGAGGTTGTAGTAGCCGACGTTGTAGATGTCGACGGGGAGGAACTTGTCGAACTTCAGGGACTGCGTGAGCTGGAGGGTGCGGTTGGCGAACTGCAGCGCGGCTTCGAAGTTGCGGAGCTGCCCCTGAGCCTGCGCCAGCAGCGCGGCCGCGGACCGTTCCCGCACGGGGTTCTGAAGCTGGTTGGCGAGCTGCGCCACCCGAGCCAGCACGTCCGCCGCGTTCGACGCCTGCTTCGACAGCAACAAGGCCTCGCCGTAGTGGAAGCCCGCCTCCAGCGCAAGCGGGGCCATGTTCAGCTGGCCTGCCGTTTCATTCGCCTTCTTGAAGTGTTCGGCGGCCTCTTGGGTGCGGTTGTTTCGACGCGCGATCATCCCGCGGATGAACTCCGCGGTGGCCTGAATCGGCGGCTCGTTCGCGTGCTCCAGCGCCTTGCGGATGTGGTCGAGCGAGGCGTTGGCGTTGCCCTCCTGCAGCTCGATGCTGGCGAGGTGGTTCTCGAGCTCGGCGAGCTTCATCTTCTCGTCGGCCGCGGCGTAGAGCTTGGCGGCGTCCTTCGCGCGATCACGGCTGCGGTACATGTCGCCGCGGCGGAAGTCGAGGCGGCTGCCCGCGAACAGCAACCAAGCTTGCAGGGTGCGGTCTTCCTTGCCGCTGGCCCACTCCAACGCTTCGTTGATCAGTGCCTCGGCGCCCTCGACCGCACCGCCGCTAACCATTCGCTCGCCGAGGTTCAGGTAAACGGTGCGCCGCAGCGGGTCGCTCCAGTTGACCTCCGTGAAGTGCTTCAACAGGTCGTGCACCATGCCCCATACGGCGGGGTTCTCTTGACCGAGCGCCAAACTGCGGAGCTGGTTGGCCCGCTGCCCCACGCCGTACTCGGCGTACAGCCGCGCCGTCTTCACCACGAACAAGTAGCCCCGGGGGGCCAAAACGCGCTCCATGAACAGGCCCACGCGGCGCGCCACCTCTTTGTCGGCATCGGTCTGGTGGGCGAGGAGCACCGCTTCCCGGAACAGCGGCTTGTGGAACTGGTAGAGCCAGGTGTCGAAGCCCTTGTGGAACTGGTCTTCCTTCACCAGGTCGCCCGCGGCGTCCATGATGTCGTCCACGCTGTCGCGGTCAAAGCCCGCCATGTCGGCCACGAGGCCGCTGGGGAACTGCACACCGAGGAGCGCGGCGAGGTGGAAGATGCGGTCGGCGTCTTCGGGGCCGGCGTACTTCCGGCCTTCCTTGGGGGGCGTGGCCGGTGCGGCGGTCAATTCGGCGGCATCCAGCGTGGTAGGCAGGAGCGAGATCAGCTCGCCGTCGAGGGCCGCCCCCAGCTGGCCGGTGGCCTGCAGGTGGTCGATCAGTTCGCCGATGAAACCCGGCCGCCCCTGTACGAGCTCTGCCACCCGCGCGGGGGCGGCGAGCGCGATGTCGCGGCTGGCGGTGTAGGCGGCGACGTCTTCGCCTGTCCACGGCTCCATCACGAAGCGTTCCAGCTGCCCCTTCCGCCGCTCCAGCAGTTCCAGCCAGGGCGCTGGCATCCACGCGCGCGCCGCATCGTCCACCGACTCTGTCCCGAGGATGAGCAGGAGTTTGCCCTCCTTCCGAAGCTCACACAGGGCGTCGATGGGCGTGAACAGGGCGAGCGACTGTACGACGTGGACGTTTTGGAGATCGAGGATGGTGGGGATCTTGCGGGCGACGGCCGCGATGATCTCCACGAACGCTGCCAGCGGATTGTCGCTCGGCACGGCGAGCTGCATCTTGTCGGCGCCGGGCTCCGGCACGTTCTTCTTTACGCCGTCGATGAACACCTGGAACCAGCTCTGCTGGCGCTTTCCGTACAGCGGGAGCTGGCCGAGGAGCGCAAGCTCCAGCTTTCCGCGCAGCACGGTGTCCCGATAGAGTGCGCCGCACAGGCCGGCGTAGAGCGCCTTCATCGCCGCGTCGCCGTCCATGTCTTCGGTGAAGCCCACGCGGATCGTGAGCACGTCGTCGTCCTTGGGGAGGAGCCGCAGCATCTCACTTACCAGCACCCGCTTGCCCGACCCGAGCGGCCCTTCCAGCACCACGTGGCGCGACTTGCCCCCCTTCGCGGAGTCGAAGTGCGCTTGGAGCGCGGCAAGTTCGGCGGGGCGGGCAACGTAGACGAGATCGGCCAAGGGAAACTCCGGAGCGCTCAATGGGAGCACAGCTAAAAACGCGCGGCAATGTAGGTCCGGACCCCCCCCGCGTCAACGCGCGCTTTGCGCTTCGGTGATACCCTGTGGGGCTGTTGGAGCCGCGCGTGCTGTCGTTCTTCCTCCTCGCCGCGTGCGAGACCTCGAAGATCCCCCCCGAATCCTCCCACTTTCGGGTGACCGCTTCGGCGCTCGAGGGGGAGGGTACCTACAGCGAGACCTTCGACTACTACCTGAGCTTCGATGCTAGCTCGGGCGAAATCTTCATCGGCGAGGATGCGTTCGCTCGCGGGACGGTGTCGGTCTGCGAGGTCGTGTACCAATCCGTCGTTGTCGGGCAGGACACGGAGGGGGGCAGCGTGAAGTGGCAGCTGTTCGGGCAGGCCGACATCGAGGCCGCCGAGGGCGACCCGTGTGTGGATGGCGACGACTACTGGTCCGGCACCGAGTACTTCGAGATCGTGGCGAGCGAAGACGAAGCCATCCCCGTGGGCACCACCTACGAGCTGCAGACCCACGGGTCGTACGTTGGCATCACGGAATGATTCCGGCCGAGGCCGTGGCCGCGCTCCGGGGGCGCGTGTCGCGCCAGGTGCACGGAAAGGCTGACGTCATCGAGCTCGCGCTGGTTTGTGTGCTCGCCGGTGGCCACCTGTTGCTCGAAGACGTTCCGGGCGTGGGCAAGACCACCCTCGGAACTGCGCTCGCCCGGGCCATCGGCGGGAGCTTCCGGCGCGTGCAGTTCACCAGCGATCTGCTGCCGGCCGACATTCTCGGCTTCACGATGCTCGAGGCGGGAACGATGCAGTTCCGGCCCGGCCCGCTCTTCGCCAACGTCGTGCTGGCCGACGAGATCAACCGCACCACACCCCGCACGCAGTCCGCCTTGCTCGAGGCCATGAACGAAGCCACCGTCAGCGTGGACGGCACCACCCATCGCCTGCCCGACCCCTTCTTGGTGATCGCCACTCAGAACCCTCACGAGTACCACGGCACCTGGCCGCTTCCCGAAAGCCAGCTCGACCGGTTCCTCATCCGTACGGCGATGGGCTACCCCGACCGCGCCGCCGAACGAGCGGTGCTCCAGGGTGCTGCGACCGCCGGAGCGGCTGAGGGCGCGGTGCTCGATCCCGCCGGCGTGCTCATGCTCCGCGCCGCGTGTGCCGCGGTGAAGGTGCATCCCGACGTGGAGGATGCCGTACTCGATCTCGTGGCCGCCACCCGCATGGCACCCGCCCTCGCCCGGGGGGTCTCCACCCGCGGCGCCGAGGCCCTCCTCCGCGCGGTGCGGGCGCGATCGTTGTTGGACGGCCGCGACTACGCCACCCCCGACGACGTGCGCGCCCTCGCGGTGCCCGTGCTCGCCCACCGTGTCGTGGTGCGGGCCGATACCGGCGTCGATGCCGCCGCGGCCGCCATCCGTGCGCTGCTGTCGGGCCAGCGCCCGGTGGCCTGACGAGGGCGAGGATGGCCACCACTGCACCTTCGCGTTGGGGCTTCGGTGAGGTGAACCGGGTGGCCCCCACCCGCGCGGGCGCCGTGTACCTCGCGTTGGTGGGCGGCGTGCTGTTCGGCGCGGTCAACACTGGCAACAACCTCGTGTACCTGGTGCTGGGCGTGCTTCTGGCCGCGCTGGTGGTGGCCAACGTGCTCGCGGAGTGGAACCTCCGGTCTCTCTCGGTAGAGCGACGGCTGCCAGCGGAGCTGCGGGCGGGAATACCGGCGTCCGGCGGGTTGATTCTACGGAACGGCCGCGGCCGCGGCGCGGCCTGGCAGGTGGAGCTCATCGAACGGGGGGACGTGGCGGCGCGGGCCCGGGTGGAGCGCTGCCCGCCCGGTGAAGCCTGCGAGGCGCCGGCGGAATTCTTGGCGGCGGCGCGCGGCGCGGCCACCCTGTCGTTCGTTCGGATCCAGTCCGACTTCCCGTTCGGGATGGTCCGGCGGTGGCGGGACGTGGCGCTGACCGACGAAGTGCTCGTCTACCCCGCAGCGTCGGTGCGGCCGGTGCCACCTGCCCCTCAGGGCGACGGGGAGGACGCCGCCGCGCGGGGGCGCCCCAGCGCGACGGGCGACTTCGCGGGCCTGCGCCCGTGGCGACCGGGCGACCCTTTGCGGCGGGTCCACTGGCCCACGACCGCGCGTGTCGGCGAGCCGATGGTGGTCAACCGTTCGGCGCAAGGCGTAGAGGAGTTGATGCTGCGCCTCGATCCCGCGCTGCGCGGTGAGGCGCGCGAGGCGGCGATCGAGCGGGTGGCGGGACGCGCGGAGGAGCAGCTCGCACAAGGAAACGCCGTGGGGATCGAGGTGGACGGACAGAGCTTGCCGCCCCGCACCGGCGCCGTCTGGCGCCGGCGGCTGCTCACCGCGATGGCGCTTTTGGAGCACCGTTGACGCGCGCCCCGCTCGCTGCCGCGACCGTGGCGGGTGCCGTGTGCCTCGCCGCTTCGGGATGGGCGGGCTCGATCGCGGCCGCGCTCACGGTGGTCGGCTTCGTGGGAGGCTCGCGCCTTCGCCTCGTTCAGGACTGGACGGGGGCGCACCTCGCGGTGCTCGCGGGCTCGGGCGCCTTGCTGTACTTCGTGGACGTGGTGCCCGCCTTCGCCCTGCTCCTCGGCTGGCTGGCCGCCCACCGGGCCGTGGTCGCAGAGGGGCGCGCCGACGAGCGTGTGCTCCTCCTGCTGGGCACGCTCATGGCGCTGGTCGGCACGGTGGGCGCACTTTCGCTGGCGCTCGCTCCCGCTCTACTTCTCTTTGCCGCGGCGGCCCCGGTTGCGCTCCTCCATGCCAACGGCGTGCACGACCGGCGGTTGGCGCTGGGCACCTCGGCGGGCACCCTCACGCTCTCTCTGGCCTTCTTCGTGCTGGTGCCGCGGCTCCAAGGCGGCCTTCTCGCCTCGTCGGGTGAGGTTGGCCAAGACACAGATTTCGCCGACGACGTGGCGCTGGGCGACGAGTCCGACGACGGCGACCGCGGCGTGCTCGTGATGCGTGTGCGCACGTACGCACGGGACGGCACCCGCGTGCATGGTCCCCAGTACCTCCGCGGTCGCTCGATGGACCACTTCGACGGCACCCGCTGGTCGGTGAGCGGGCGAGTTCGTGTGCCCTCGGTGGGCGCGTGGGACACGCGCGCCGAGGTGATGTTGGAGCCGCTGCTGGGCACCGTGGTGTATGGGCCGCCGGATCTCCTCTACGCCACGAGTGACCTCGGCCCGATGCTTCAGGGGGGCCAGGGTGAGCTCGTACACACCCAAGCGGGCCAGCGGCTCGCGTACGAGACCTATTCGCGGAGTCGAGCGCTCGACGAGGTCGGGCCGGCCACCCCGGAGTTGGTGCAGCTGCCTGTGTTGCACCCAGGCGTGCAGGCCCTCGCCGCGAGTCTCGCCCCCGGCCGCACCGACGCGGCATCGATCATCGCCGCGGCCACCGCAGCGCTACGCGAGGGGTTCACCTACACGCTCGAGCCCGACGCACCGGTGGGCGACCCCTTGGCCTGGTTCCTCCTCGATGCGAAGGCCGGCCACTGCGAGTACTACGCCAGCGCCCTCGCCGTGTTGCTCCGGGCGCGCGGGGTGCCGGTGCGCCTTGCCACCGGGTTCTACTCAGACGAGTACAACGGCGCCGCGGACTACCTAGCGGTGCGGCGCGGGCACGCCCACGCATGGGTCGAGGTGGCGGTGCGCGGCGGCTGGGTGGTCGTCGATGCGACGCCCACGGGAGCCCTCGAACTCCCCAGCGTTTCCTGGCTGCAGCTGGCCGGCGAGGCCGCCAATGAGGCGTGGCTCTCATTGGTGCTGGACTACGACCTCCGCACGCAGTTCGAAGCGGCCGCACGCCTCGGGAGCGCGTTCGTGGCGCCGATCCCCGGCGACCCGGTGCGCGATCACACGCGCAGGGGCGCCGCGGGCGTGGGTGCGCTGTTGGCGCTCCTCGTGCTGAGCGGCTCGTTCCTTCGGGTCACGTTGTGGTGGCTCGCACGTCCGCCCAGGCGCGAGGATCACTCCGATCCGATCCTGACGAAGTTCCGCTCGGCCCGTGCGCGGTCGGTGGCGCGTGGATGGGACATCCCGGCAGAGCTGCCCCCTCTGGAGGCAGGGCGGTGGCTCATCCAGGAGGCCGGGGCGGCCGGCTCGCCGCTCGAGGAGCTCGCGCAGTTGCTCTACCGGACCCGGTACGCCGGCGAGGAAGTCGCCGGTGCGGATGTCGCCGCAGCGTGCAAGCGGGCACGGGCGATCGCGGTGCGGCGGGACTGACGTGGCCGCGGCGCGCCACGCACGCCCCGCCCTAGGTTCAGCCGCGCCACCCGTTCAGCCGCGCAGCGCGGCGTCCATCGCTTCCACGCAGCGGTCGATCTGCGCTTCGGTGTGCTCGCTGCTGGCCGTGAGCCGCACCCGCTCAAGACCCCTCGGCACCGTTGGCGAGCGGATTCCGGGAGCGAAGATGCCCGCCGTCCGTAGCCTGGCGGCCACCGCCATCGTTCGTTCGCCGGTGAGCACGGGCAGGATGTGCGCGCTGCCGAGTACGTTGGCGCCGATTTGCCGGAGCCCGCTTCGCAACCTCGCCGCATTCGCGGCGAGCCGCTCGCGCCGCTCTCGCGTGGCATGGCGCAGCCCCGCGAGGGCCGCTGCGGCTACGCCCTCCGGCAGACCCGTGGTGTACACGAAGGCGCGGGCGGTGCTCACCAGCAGCGGTCGCAGCACCTCGGGCCCCACCACGAACGCCCCCGCAGCGCCGAACGCCTTGCCGAGCGTCCCCACCAAGAAGTCTGGCTCCACGCCCTGCTGGGCCGCCACCCCGCGGCCGTCGGGGCCGAGGGCGCCGACGGCGTGCGCTTCGTCGACCGCGAGCCAATGTTCGCCAGTCCAGCTTTCCAAGGCCGCCACGTCGCCGTCCATCGAGAACAGCGACTCCGTCACCGCGAGCCGGGCGCCCGAAAGCTGGGCTGGGCTCCCGTGTGGGACGATCGTTCGCTCGGCGGCGGTGAGCCGGAGACCGTCAATGATCGAGGCGTGATTGAGCGCATCGCTCACCACGCGGTCGCCTCGCTGGAGCACCGTTGTCAACAGGCCTAGATTGGCCGCGTAGCCGGAGCTGAAGAGGGTGGCGGGGCGGCCGAATCGTTCGCTCAGTGCGGCTTCGAGGGCCGCGTGTGCCGGCCGGTTTCCGCTCACCAGGCGTGCCGAGCCGGCTCCTCCGCCGCGAAACGCCTCTCGCAGCTCGGGGTGCTGCGCCAATCCGAGGTAGTCGTTGCTGCAGAAGACGGTCAGCTCCTGCCCGGCTGCACGGGCGGTCGTCGGACCGGTCGGCTCCAACGCCAAGAGCTCACGCCGGAGGCCCGCGGCTTCGAGGGCCGCCACCCGTGCCAGCAGCGGGCCGTAGCGGTCGGCCACGCCGAGGGCCGTCAGGCCACGCCGTTGGCGTCGGTTCCGTCTACCCGAACGGCCGCGCGCAGGCTCTGCGGGTGGGGCTTGTGCGGCGGCGGCCGAATCACCAGCCCCTCAGCTTGCAGCAAGTCGAGGTCGAGTTCCGCCGGGCGCCCCGCCGTGGTGAGGTAGTTGCCGAGCATCACGCCGTTTGCGCCCACCCGGAAGATCTCGTCTTGCCTCGCTCCGAGGTTCACGGCTCGCCCGCCGCACACGATCAAGTCCTTGGTGGGCAGCACGAGGCGGAACAGCGCGATGATCTTGAGGCAGTCAGTGGCGCTCAGATCGGCCTGCTCGGCGAGCGGGGTGCCGGGGCGGGGATTGAGGAAGTTCAGCGGCACGCTGTCCACATCGAGGTTTCGCAGTTCGAGCGCCAGCTCCACCCGTTGCGCCCAGCTCTCGCCCATGCCGAAGATGCCGCCCGAGCAGGTGTACATGCCCAGCGCCCGGGCGGCGCGGACGGTTTCGACCTCTTCGTCGTAGGTGTGGGTCTGCACGATGTTCGCGTGGAAGGAACGTGCCGTTTCGAGGTTGTGGTGCACCGCCTGGAGCCCGGCCTGCTGCAGTTCCGCGAGTGCGTCGTGCCCCATCAGCCCCAGGCTGGCGCAGGTCTGCATGCCCGTCTCCTCGCGGATGCGCCCCACGGCCTCCTTCACTACGGCGAGCTCCGCGGCGTTGGTCATCGCCCGCCCGCTGGCCACGAGCGAGAACTCCCGCACCCCGTTGGCCACGGCCTCCTTCGCCTCAGCCACCATCACATCTGCGCTCTTGAGCTGGTACTTCGGGGCGTCGGTGTTGAAGTGGGCGCTCTGGCTGCAGAAGCTGCATGCCTCGGCGCAGCGGCCAGACTTCGCGTTGCTGATGCCACACGTGTTCACGAAGTTGCCCTTGTGCTCCACACGCACGGCTCCGGCCGCGGCGAAGAGCCGCGACAGTTCGCTCGGGTCGGTGAGCGAGGCGATGGTGAGGGCCTCGCCTTCCGATACGCCTTCGCCGGCCTCCGCACGCCGCTGAATGTCGGACCAGTCCAAGAACATCACGTCTCCCCGAGGGCAGCGCTCGCTATCACGAAACGGGGGGCAAGACCGCGTGCCCGCACCCCGCGGACGGCCTCAGCGCGTCTGAAGCTGCTGTTCGAATTCGCGCAGCAGTTGGCCGGCCGGCCCGGTGCGGTTGGCGCACAGAGCCCGTTTGTACGAGCGCCACAACTCGCCGACATAGGGGTCGTGAGCGAGCTTGTGATCGTCCACATCGGGGTCGGTGACCGCCAGTGTGCCCGCTCCGATCCCTCTGCGACGATGCAACGAGCGCAGGCCCGCCACGAAGTGCCCGCTGGCCTGGGGCTCCCCCCGACGCCGCAGCTCCAAATACGCCCGCCAACAAACCGACTCCGGGAGCCGCTCCCTCGTTTCGGGCGGGGCTCGGAGGAGACGGAGGAGGTCGCGGGAAGGGGCGCTGGCGTTGACAAGTCCGTTCACGAACAACCTCCGATGGGCGGAACGGTAGCACAGTTGCCCGAGGGCCAGATAGGCAGCGCCGTGCGATTCCTCCTTCGACGGCTGCCTGCCGTGCTCATCGCGGGAGCCCTCGGGTGTGCGCCCGCCCGGCCTCCTGCACGGCCGCCGGTGCTCGTCGTCGCGTCGTCGCCCTTGCGCCTCGTGGCCGATGCGGCTGGGCGGCGGGGGGGGGCGCTCCTGCTGGTTCGTGCGGGGAGCGCTTACGATCCGCCGGGTCGGGAAGGGCTCTCGTTTGTGCTGGCCCACGGGCTGGCTGCGAAGGCGGGGGTGGAGGTGGAGGTGGGCCCTGAGCTCGTCCGGTTCCGCATCCCGGAGGGTCGGGCCGCGGCGCTCGCTGCAGCGTTTGTGGAGAGTGTCGACGAGCAGACAGTGCGGCTCGGGGTGGCCGCCGCCGGGCCCGCGGAGGGCTGCGCGGCCCAGGCGCGCCACGCGGCCCTCGCGTGGGGGGTGGCGGGACACCCCTACGGGCACCGGCCGGAGGGCCGCACCAGCGTGCTCCCCACCTTGCGGGCGGGGGAGCTCCAAGCCTTTCGCCAGCTGCGCTACGTGCGTGACGCTGCCGTGCTCGTCGCAGCGCCGGAGGCCGACACGGTGGCGCTCTCCTTGGTGCTGCCGCCGATGCTCTCGCGGAGCGTCACCCCCGCGGTGGCGCTCGCGCCGCGTGCGGCCGGGGTCAAGGTCTCTGCGCCGGTCTCCGCGGGCTGCGCGGCCTGGGTGCTCGCTACACCGGCCAGCTGGGGCGCTCGGGAAGAAGCGCTCCTGTCGGTCGCCGCCCGCATCGTCGGCGACCCTGCGCCCCCCCCGCGCGTGGACCCCGTGGGGGTGCTGAGCGCGCTCCCCGACGCCGACGCGCTCCGCGCCGGCTTCGCCTGGGCGCGCGCCGATGTCGTGGCTCAGGTCGGCGCTGAGGCCGCGGAGCGTGAGGCCGCGAGCCTCCTGCTCGGCTCCTTACGCGGCGGCCACTACGTGCCCGCCTCCGCCTTGCTCGCAGCCCTTCAGGAGCTCACGCCAGAAGCGCTGGTGAGCTGGGCCGACGGCCTCCGGGCGGGGAGCGTGGCTCTGTCGCTCGTGCCCGAAGATTCAGGGGCGGGCGCCGAATCCGGCCAGCCGCCACGCGTACCATCGCTCGAGGGGTTCTTCCGATGATTATCTTTCTGCTCGTAGGCTGTGGGGGTGGCGGCAGCGCGCTGTCCAGCTTTGTGCCCACGGTGAAGTTCAACCGGCTCGCGCTCACCGACATCGACTTCGAGAACCTCTCGGTCGACTTCGTATTCGACGTGCACAACCCCAACCCCGTCGACCTCCCACTCGAACGTTTCGACTACGGGCTCGACCTCGCCGAGATCGAGATCCTGAGCGGCGACAGCCCCGATGGCGTGTTGCTCCGCGAAGAGTCCACCAGCGAAATGGTGCTGCCCGTCAGTCTCAGCTTCACAGGCATCTACGACCTTGTCACCGCCGATCGGGGCGACGACAACCTGCCGTTCCGGTTCGTCGGCGGCTTCGGCTGGGACACCGACATTGGCCCGGTCGATGTTAGCTTCGACGAGTCAGGCGACTTCCCGGCGCTCCGCGTGCCGAAGATCGACCTAGGCGAGCTACGGGTGGGCGAGATCACCGACACCCGCGCCGGCTTCGTGCTGGATGTGGACGTCGACAACGACCACGGCACCACGCTCGACTTCGCCAATCTCGATTTTAAGGTGAAGTTCGCCGGCACCGAGGTGGGCGTCGGCTCGCAAGAAGAGTTCGGTTCGGTCGAGGGCGCCACCACCAAGAAGCTTACGGTGCCGTTCTCGGTGGACTACGTCGATGCCGCCACAGCCCTCGTCGCCCTGGCCAGCGGAGAGCCGCTCACCGTCGATCTGAAGGCCACCAGCGACGTCACCACGCCCTTCGGGCTCGTTCCCATGTCGATCAACGAAGACGGCGACGTGAGCGTGGTGAGCGAGGAGTAGCGGGTCGGCCTGCCGAAGCGAAATTTTCACGCTCGTGACCGCGGGTGGCACCCACGTATGGCATGGTCGCCGCGAACTAGTATCCCCAATGACGTCTTCACTGCTGCTCCTCGTATTGTCGTTTGCCTGCTCCCCCAGCACCACCGTGATCGGCGGGGAGGAGGAGGGCGACCCGGCGGACACCGGCAGCAACGGCAACGGCGACGGCGACACCGACATCGGCGGCGAGACGGGCGCTGAGACAGGCGGCGACACCGAAGAGGAGATCGAGGATCCGACGCCGGGCGACTACGCGGGCGACTACCAGGGGCAGAACAGGGGCACGCTCAGTGGCGACGATCGGAGCGTGGATTGCAGGGGCGACGTGGAGTTCACTGTCGACGACGACGGCCTTCTCGAGGGGTATGCATCCTGCGAGTTCGATGGGGGTGGCGGCGACTCGAACCAGGAAGGCGACGTGCTGGGCGAGGTGGATGCCGAGGGCGTGGTGACCTTGATTTGGACTGTGGGTTCACGGCGCGAGTCAGCGGACATTGAGGGCGAGGGCCAGATCACCGACGGAGTAGCCTTCGTTGAGCTCTTCGCGGAGTTCGACGGGTACGCCGACTACGTCGGCGAGATGGACGCCGAACTGCGGTAGGAACGGCTCCCTCCCCCCTTGCGCATCGGCCCCGCGGGGATACTGAATGAACGTTCATTCAGGGTCCGACCATGGGCATCCACAAGGTAGCGGTACTCGGGGCCGGCGTGATGGGGCAGGGCATCGCCGCCCACCTCGCCAACGCGGGCATTCCGAGTCTGTTGTTCGACATCGCGCCGAAAGAAGGGGCGGACACGCGAGCGCTGGCGAAAGCGGGCATCGGCAACGTGGGCAAACTCAAACCGCCGGCGCTCTTCCGTGCGGCCGACGTCAGCCTGATCTCGCCCGCCAACTACGACACCGATGCCGCCCGCCTCGCGGAGTGCGACTTGGTGATCGAGGTCGTGGCCGAGGTGCTGAGCATCAAGGAGAAGGTGTTCGCTTGGGTGGAGAAGAACCGCCGCCCCGGCAGCATCGTGGCGAGCAACACTTCGGGGATTCCGCTCACCGTGATGGCGGCGAAGTTCTCCCCCGAGATGCGGGCGCACTTCCTCATCCTGCACTTCTTCAACCCCGTCCGGTACATGCAGTTGCTCGAGATCGTGAGCGGTCCCGACACGCTGCCCGCCGTCACCGCGGAGGCCGCCCGCTTCGGGGAGCGGCAGCTGGGGAAGGGCATCGTCTACGCGAAGGACACGCCCGCCTTCGTGGCGAACCGCGTGGGCACCTACGGGATGACGAGTGTGTTTCGCCACATGGCCCGCCTCGGCCTCACGGTGGAGCAAGTGGATGCGGTCTTCGGCAAGGCCATGGGGCGGCCCGACAGCGCGGTGTTCCGCACCGCCGATCTGGTGGGGATCGACACGCTCGCGCACGTGATTCAGGGCATCTACGACAGCTGCCCGAACGACGAGGAGCGCGCCTCGTTTGAGGTGCCCGCCTACGTGAAGGCGCTCATCGCTTCGGGCCGCCTCGGCGACAAGACGGGGAGCGGCTTCTACCAGAAGGTGAAGAAGGAGGGCGCGAAAAGCGAGATTCTCGCCCTCGACCTTGCCACGCTGGAGTACCGTCCCTCCGAAAAGGTGCGGTTCCCCTGTCTGGGCGAGGCGCGCAAGGTCGACACCACGGCCGAGAAGGCAGCGATCATTCTTGGGGGGACGGATCCGGCTGCACAGTTCGCTTGGGCGGTCACTGCCGACACGCTGATCTACGCCGCCCGGCGCGTGGGCGAGATCGCCGACGACGTCGTGAACATCGACCGCGGGATGCGCTGGGGCTTCCGTTGGGAGCAGGGCCCCTTCGAAACGTGGGACAGCTTGGGCGTTCCCGAAACCGTGGCCCGGATGGAAGCCGAGGGCCGCGAAGTGCCCGCCTGGGTGAAATCCATGCTGGCGAGCGGGCGCACGCGCTTCTACGATCGTGACGCCACCGGCGCCCTGACCTTCGCCGATCGGACCGGCGCACCGCGGTGCGTCCCGCGCAGCAAGGGCCAACTCCAGCTCGAAGACGTACGCGCCCGCGGCGGCGAGATCGATCGGAACCTGTCCGCCTCGCTGCTCGACCTCGGCGACGGTGTCTTGTGCTTGGAATTCCACAGCAAGATGAACGCGCTGGACGACCTGATCCTGCCCATGTACGAGAAGGCGCAGAACCTCCTCGAGGGCGACAAGTACGACGCCCTCGTCGTCGGAAACCAGGCCTGGGCCAGCGGCGGGCAGGCGTTCTGCGCCGGCGCCAACATCCTGATGGTCCTGATGGCCTCGATGCAGGGAGACTGGGCCGGCCTTGAGAAGCTGATTCGAACGATGCAGGACGGCCTGCAGCGGGCGCGGTACTCCCGGAAGCCCGTGGTCACTGCACCCTGGGGGCTCACGCTCGGCGGCGGCGTTGAAGTGGCGATGCACAGCGCCGCTACCGTGGCGGCGGGCGAGATGTACTCGGGGCTCGTGGAAGTCGGCGTCGGGCTCCTTCCTGCGGGCGGCGGCTGCAAGGAGATGCTGATGCGCTTCTTGGGCGACCAGCCCCCCGGCGTGGCTGTCGACCCCAACCCCTACGTGCAAAAGGTGTTTGAATACATCGCCACCGCCAAGATCTTCATGTCGGCGGAGGAGGCTCGGGATGGTCGCTTTTTGCGGGTGACCGACCGCGTGGAGATGGACCCGGAGGCCGTGATCGGCACGGCCAAGCAGGTGGCGCTGGGCCTCGTGGCCGGCGCGTACCAGCCCCCGCGGCCGCGCACCGCCAAGGTGCCCGGCTCGCAGGGGCGCGCCACCCTCGAGCTCGCGCTCTACCAGTTCAACCAGGGCGGCCAGGCCACCGACTACGACGTGGTCGTGGGCAAGAAGGTGGCCAACGTCCTCTGCGGCGGCGACGTGCCCTTCGGCACGATCCGCACGGAGCAGGACATCCTCGACCTCGAGCGAGAGGCGTTCCTCTCTCTCTGTGGCAATCCCCAGACCCAGGCCCGGATCCAGCACATGCTGGAGAAGGGCAAGCCGCTGCGTAACTAGGAGCCCGCCATGCGTGAAGTTGCCATTCTCTCCAGCGTTCGCACCGCGATCGGCAAGGCCCCCCGCGGCTCCTTGAAAGACACGCGGCCCGACGACATGCTCGGCGCCGTGATGAGGGGCGCGCTCGACCGTGTGCCCGGCCTCGATCCGGCGCGCCTCGACGATGTCGTGATCGGCTGTGCCATGCCCGAAGCCGAACAGGGCATGAACGTGGCGCGCATCGGGGCCTTCCTCGCCAACATCCCCGACAGCGTCCCGGCGATCACCGTCAATCGTTTCTGCTCCTCGGGCATCCAGGGGATCGCTCAAGGCGCCGCGAGCATCCTTGCGGGCTGGCAGGATGTGGTGTTGGCGGGCGGCGTGGAGAGCATGAGCGAGATCGCGATGGGCGGCCAGAAGCCCTCGCCGAACCCCTCCCTGATGGCCAACCGCCCCGCGGCCTACACGCCCATGGGCATCACGGCCGAGATCGTCGCCGAGCGTTTCGGCGTGTCGCGTGAGGAGCAAGACGCCTTCGCGTTTTCTTCGCACCAGAAGGCGCTCGCGGCCCAAGCCGCCGGGCGCTTCGTCGACGAGATCGTGCCCCTGCACACCCGCGTGATGACCGACGCGGGCTGGCAGGAGATCGTGTTCGCGGTGGACGAGGGGCCGCGCGCCGACACTTCGCTGGCCGGTTTGGCCAAGCTTCGCACGGCGTTCAAGTCCTCGGGCGGAACCGTCACGGCGGGCACCAGCTCGCAGATGAGCGACGGTGCAGCCGCCACGATCCTCGCGGCGGGCGATGTCGCGCGGAAGGAGGGCTGGCCCGTAATGGGTTGGCTGCGCAGCTACCAAGTGGCCGGCGTCCCCCCGGAGATCATGGGCATCGGCCCGGTTGCGGCCATCCCGAAGGCCCTCGCGCACGCCGGCCTGTCGATCGGCGACATCGATCTTTGGGAGATCAACGAGGCCTTCGCGGCGCAGGCCGTTTACTGCGTGCGGGAGCTGGGCATCGAGCCGCAGAAGGTGAACGTCAACGGCGGCGCCATCGCGCTGGGGCACCCCTTGGGCTGCACCGGCGCTCGCCAGATGGCCACCCTGCTCAGCGAAATGAAGCGGCGCGGCGCCCGTTATGGCGTGATAAGCATGTGCATCGGCGGCGGCATGGGGGCGGCGGCTGTGGTACAAGCGGAAACGGGAGCGATTCGATGAGCAACGTCGTGAAGGGTTTGATGGTCGTCGTCCTCCTCTCGGTGCTGTGCGCCGTGGGAGGATTGGCCGGGTGGGCGCTGTGGTCGGGCCAAACGGAGGAGGTTGGCGGGCCGGTGGCCGCCGCGACGCCCTCGGCCGAGGCCCCGGAAAACGTGGCCGTAGCGCCCTCCGCGGAGGGGGTCGCGGCTGTGGCGCGCATCCGTGCAGCGGGGGTGCTCCGCGTCGCAATGGACACCGGCGAACCCCCGTGGACGGGCACGCCCCCGATGTACAGCAAGGACGCCGCGGGCAAGGACACGGGCTTCGACGTGGAGGTGGCCCGGGTGATCGCCGCCGCGCTGGGGGTGAGCGAGGTGCAAGTCGTGCACGCCCGCTACAGTGAGCTTCCCGCGCTGCTCGCCGACCCGGCGAATCGCGCCGACCTGCTGATCAGCGGCTACTCGCCGACCGAAACGCCCGATCTCGTCTGGTCGGACTCCTACCTCGACTACGGGCTCTGCTTGGTGGTGCCCGCCCAGTCGAAGGTGAAGAGCACCAAGGACCTCTTCGGCCAAGCCGTAGGAATCTTCGACGACGATGCCGCCGCGGACGATGTGGCTACGCTCGTGCAGGGCTACGGCGAGCTGGTTCGCCTCGAAGATGGCTACTGGGACCAACTGCTGGCCGGCCGCTTCGCTGGTTTCATCTACGACTACCCCTATGCGGTGGCCGAGATCAACCGCTTCTACGCGCAGAACCCGCATCGAAAGGGTGCCTTTCGGATCGCGCAGTACAATCTCAGCGAGTCGTTCTACGCCGTAGGCCTGCGCTCTACGGACGCCGCGCTCCTCCCGATTGTGGACGCCGCGGTGGGCGCCTGGCAAGAGAGCCCCGCTTACGGGGAAGCGCTGAGGGCGTGGCTTTCCAGCGGTCTCGCGGCCGACGCGCCTGCCGACAGCACCAAGAAGACGGTGAAGGTGGCCGCCGGCGACAGCCTCAGCAAGATCGCCGCTCGGGAATTGGGCAGCGCCTCCAAGTGGACCGAGCTTTGGGCCGTCAACAAGGACCGGTTCCCAAACCCCCACCTCATCGAGGTGGGCGACCTCGTCTTGATTCCCTGAGCTACACCATCTTGCGCCCGGCGAGCCGATTGGCCGCCCTGCCGTAGATCACCAACACGCCGAAGATGAGCAGCGCGTAGGCGGCGGCGTAGCCGTAGCGGTGCCCGCGCGTGAAGGCCCAGCGGTAGGCCTGCGACACAAGGATGTCGGTGCTGCCATCGGGCTCGCCGGCGCTCACGAGGTAGATCACGTTGAACTGGTTGAACGTCCAGACGCTACCGAGCACGATGGCGGGGAGCAGCGCGGGTTTTAGGAGCGGCAGGGTGATGTGGCGGAACCGCATGAACCAGCCGGCGCCATCGACCTCCGCGGCCTCTTCGAGCTCTCGAGGGATCGCGGAGAGGGCCCCGAGCGTGATCACCATCATGAAGGGGAAGCCCAGCCAGGTGTTGGTGGCGAGATTGGCGGCGAAGGCCGTGGCGAAGCTCCCGAACCAGGACACGGGCTCTACGCCGAGGCCGGCCAGCAGCGCGTTGATGGCGCCGAACTGGCGGTGGAACATCCCCTTCCAGATGAGCGCCGTGATGTAGGAGGGCACCGCCCACGGCAGGATGAGCGCCGCGCGGAACACCCCACGCATCCGAACCCACGGTTCGCGCAGGAGCATGGCCAACGCAACCCCAATGCCGACGTGCAGCGCGAGGTTCGCCACGGTCCATCCGACCGTGACCACGAGCGTGCTCCAGAACGACAGCGGCGAGGTGAGGGGAAAGTCACGCGCCAGAAGAATGTCGAAGAAGTGGGCCAGCCCCACGAAGCTCCACGTCTGGCCGTCGGTCTCAAAAAAAGCGACGGTGGCGCCCACCACGAACGGCACCATCACCAGCAGCGTCATCGCGGCGAAGGCGGGCAGAATCCATGGGAGCACCCAGAGCCACGGGCGGAGCGCGGTGGTGCGGGCAGAGCGGACGGCCAAGGCGACCGCGACGAGAGCGCCGAGCCCCAGCGCTACGAGCCAGGGGCGGGGATCGGTCGGTGGGGGAGGGGGACGGGTGACGATGACGAACTCGGTCTGTGCTTCGGCCGCCGCCTGCTCCGGCGAAACCGCGCCTCGCGCGAGCCGCCGCATCGCGCGGGCCAGCGGCTCCCACGTCTTCGCCATGTCGGGGTGCGTCGGCATCGGCACGCCGGCCGCCGCCTGGGCCGCGAACGCTGCTGCCACAGGGTCGGCGCTGCCGTCCGCCAAGAGGCGCGCTGGGAGGTCGGTGCGGGCGACGATCTGGCGCCCCACATCCTGCCGAAGGCGGCCCCCCTCGGCCCCTGCGAACCATGCGGCGAACAAGGCCGCGTCGGGGTTCTCGCGGGCGAGGAACAGGGCCTCGACGGTGAGGTAGGGCGCGGCGGCGTTGCCGGTGGCGCTCACCACGGGGAGGGGCGAAACCGCGAAGGGGATGGCGGGATCGAGCTCGCCGAGGAACCAGGGGCCGTTCACGACCATCGCCGCGCGGCCTTCGTTGAAGAGCTGCGTGACCAGCGCGCCGTTCGGGTCGGCCGGTCCGAACGTGGCGGCTTCGGCCACGAAACGGAGCGCGGCGGAGTTTTCGGGGCGATCGAGGCGCACGGCGTCGCCAGCGAAAACGCCTCCCCCGAAGCCGTGCAGCCAGGGCGCGTTCTGGTAGGCGCTGGCGGTCTCCCACGCGAGGCCGAAGCCGTCGCCGGTCGTGTGTCTCGCCGCCACGGCGAGGAGTTCGTCGGTCGTGGTCGGCGCGTTGGGAACGAGCGCCGTGTTCCGGAAAAGCGCCAGCGACTTCGCCGCCAGAGGCCAGCCGTGCGGGGTGTCCGCTACCCGGAGGGCGTCGAGCGCCACCGGGAGGTAGCCTTCGCCTGGCTCGGTGGGCCGCACGATTCCGCGCCCCGCCCACTCGGCTACGCGCTCGTGGCCGAAGATGAAGAGGTCGGGGCCGTTGCCGTGCGGCACGGCGGCGTCCACCTTGGCCGCGAGCCCCTCGTAGGGCACGAAGATCG
>CANKOI010000005.1 GCA_947484175.1 Deltaproteobacteria bacterium | reverse complement strand
GGGCTCGCCCGCAAGCCGCATGCGGTGGGCCACGAACGCGCCGGCAAGCTCCTGGCGCACGGACTCCTCCATCGCGTCGGCCGACTCGGACACCTGCTGCCACGACCGTTCGAGCGGAAACTTGGTGCGGTCGGGCGCGAACCACTCCGCCTCGGCAGACGCGAGCTCGTCGAGCTCGCCCAGCAGGCGCGTTTCTTCGGCCTTCTCGGCTTCGGTCCAGCTGCGGGCGGACAGGGCCTGGCGGGCGTACCGTTCGCCGCGCACGCGCAGGCTCGTTCCTTCGGGGGCGGCCTTCGCGGCCTCGATCGCGGTGAGCACGGCGGCGTCGTTGAAGAAGGCCACCTTGCGGCCTTCGGCCTCCGCTACGCGCCGGCGGGCGTCGCTGTTGTGCACGTTGCGGGTGGCATCGCGCTCGGCGGCGGCGAGGCTCAGCAGGACGTCGGCGTAACGAACATCCACCGCGGTGAGGGCATCGCCCTCTTTGGGGGTGCAAGCGGCGAGCAGGAGCATCAGGAACACGCGCACTCCGGGGGAGTGGAGAATGTAGCTCGATCGGTCGGGAACACCACGCAAACCCGCGTGCCGCCGTAGCTCACACGTTGCGGAGCCGCTGCGCCACGAGGAAGGCGAGTTCCAACGACTGTGCGTAGTTCAGGCGCGGGTCTACATCGCTCTCGTAGTTGCGGAGGAGGTCGGCTTCGGTGAGCCCGCAGGAGCCGCCCAGCACTTCCGTTACGTCGCGCCCTGTCATCTCGAAGTGCACCCCACCGAGCACGGTGCCCGCCGCGGCGTGCACTTCAAAGTTCGCGTCGACCTCCCGAACGATGTCGTCGAAGTGTCGGGTCTTGATGCCGCTCGCGGTCTTGAAGGTGTTGCCGTGCATCGGGTCGCAGCACCAGGTCACGAAACGGCCGGCGCGGCGCACCGCGTCGAGGAGCGGCGGCAGGCGAGTGTGCACCGTGGATGCGCCCATCCGCACGATCAGCGTGATGCGGCCGGCCTCGTCGGCCGGGTTGAGGGTGTCGACTAGCTGCACCAGTTCGTCGGGCGCCATCGTCGGCCCCACCTTCACCCCGATCGGATTCTGGATGCCGCGGAAGAACTCTACGTGTGCGCCGTCGAGCCGCCGGGTGCGTTCGCCGATCCACGGCATGTGGGTGGAGAGGTCGTACCAGGCCGATCGCATCGGTGGTTGCTCACTCGCCGCGCTCTCGTACTCGAGGTGCAGCCCCTCGTGACTGCAGTAGAAGTCCACCACCGACAGCTCGCCGAGCGGCCTTCCGACGGAGGCGTCGAGGAACCGGACAGCCGCCTGCATGTCGCGGAGCAGCGTGTGGTACTCCGCCTCGCGCTCGGAGCTCACAGCCCACTTCATGTCCCAGAGCGCGCTGTGGTGGACGTCGCCGAAGCCGCCCGCCAGGAGGCTGCGGATGAAGTTGAGCGTGAGCGCGGACCGGTTGTAGGCGCGAACGAGGTTGAGCGGGTCGGGTCGTCGAGCCTCGGGGGTGAACTCGATGCTGTTCACGAGGTCGCCGCGGTAGGCGGGCAGCGTGACGCCGTCCCGCGTTTCGTTCGGTTCGGAGCGGGGCTTGGCGTACTGGCCGGCGATGCGCCCCACGCGCACCACGGGGCGCCCGCCGCCCCACGTGAGCACGGCGCTCATCATCAAGAGGATCTTGAGTTTGGCGTCGATCACGTGCGACTCGCAGTCGACGAATCGTTCGTTGCAGTCGCCGCCCTGGAGCAAAAAGCGCTCTCCGCGCCCTGCGGCTGCGAGTTGGCTTTTCAGCTTCTCGATCTCCCAGCTCGTGGCGATGGGGGGCAAGCGGCGAATGCGGCCGATCGCTTCGCTGAGCGCGGCGGGATCGTCGTAGGTGACCTGCTGTTCGGCCGGAAAACGCCGCCAGCTGTCGGGGCTCCAAGCGTCAGGCACGGGCGCCGGCCTCGGTGGCGGAGAGCTTCTTCACCCAGGTGCCGTACCACCAGATGCCGCCGGCCGAAAGTACACCGACGCCAGCGATGATCAGCCACACCAGGCCGGGGTTGTGGGTCTGAAGCAGGAGCTGCGTGACCTGAAACTTGTCCTGCCCGAGGAGCTCGCAGAGCTTGAGGAAGCCTTCGCCTTGGGGGATGGCGGCGACATCGGCGGCGGACATGCCCTTCTCCACGAGCATCTCGCGCGCGAAGCGCTCCTTGCTGCTGAAGTGGTCGTACATCGTCATCCCGAGCTTGCCTTCGAGCGTCCAGCCGATTGCGATCGGAATCTGCCCGAAGCCAAGGTACATCGCCTTCTTGTCGGCCGGGGCGAAGTTGCCGACATACTCGGAGAACTTCGGGCTCGACAGCATTTCGCCGACCGAGAACACCGCAATCGCCCCGATCGCCACCCATCCCACCATCGAAAGGCCGACGCCCACCATCGACAGCGAAGCCAAGAGCGTGCCCAGCACCATCGAATGGATGGCCTTCATCTTCCCGCTCAGCCAAGCGAACGCGAAGCAGGTGATCATGATCAACATGGCGTTCACGTTGAGCATCCCCTCGGGGAGGATCTCCGTCTTGGCCTCGTTCATGTTGACGAAGAAGCTGACGAACGCGCCGGGCGATGCGTTGGCTCCGAAGAGGCTGGTTACGATGTCGCGCGTGTCGACCCAGTCATCCAGGTGCGCGGGGAGCACATCGAAGATGGCGTTGAACATGAACCAGAAGCCGGAGAAGATGAGCAGGTAGGGCCACACGTGGGGCCGCCTGAGCTCGGCGATCGCGGTGGCGGCCGTCACCTTCGGCTGTGTTGCCTGAGCGGCAATGCGCTCGGCTTTGCCGGGCTCCTGGTAGGTGAAGAGCAGGAGGAAGTTCAGGCAGATGATGGCGGCGCAGGACAAAAAGACGTACCGCCACTCCAGCTTGCGCATGTAGCCGGCCATCAGCGGGCCGAGGAAGCCACCGATGTTCACCGTCTGGTAGAAAATCCCCCACGCCAGCGAGGAGTTTTCTCGCTTGGTGGCCTTCACGAGCGTGCCCTGAATGCCCGGCTTGAACACGGCGGTGCCGGTGGCGAGCACCATGGCCCCGGCGAAGAAACCCCAGTAGGTCGGAAACGCCGCCATGATCAGGTAGCCACAAATCTTGATCACGGTGGAGGCGCCGATGGTCTCCTTGTACCCATAGCGGTCGCTCAGGGTGCCGCTGAACACCGGCACGAGGCACTGCACCAGCGCCCAAGAGGAGAGGATCGTGCCGAAGTCCGACATTGTCACGCCGAGGCCGCCGGCCGACACCGGGTCCTTGGCGTAGAGCGTCGCCACCGCCTTTACGCCGTAGTACGCGAGGCGCTCCACCACCTCCATCGCGCCCACGACCCAGAAGACGTAGCTTAGTGAGAGGAAGCCGGCGATGAAGCCAAGTTGTTTGACGTCGTCAGTGGCGGAGGCGGAGGAGTTGGCCACGGGAGGCTCCTGAGGCGAGGGGCGCGCAGGGTAATCTAATTCGTCGACGAGGGCCGCGACGCCGCGCACGGTGCGGCGATCGAGTGAGATAGTCGGCAACGGTGCCCACGGACGCGGCCCCGCTCCTTTCGCGTGTGCGCAAGCTGCTCGCTCTCGCCACGTCGCCGAACGTACACGAGGCTGCCGCCGCCGCCGCCGCAGCGCAGGCCCTCATCGAGCGGCACCGACTGCACTCGCTGCTCGCCTCCGAGGACGGCGACCCGATCACGGACGGCCGGGAGGCGCCGCTGGCGGTGGCGGGCCGCCCGCGGAAGTGGAAGTTTGTTCTGGCCGCCAGCCTCGCGGAGGCCAACGGCTGTGTGGCCTACACCGCGGGGGTCGGGCGCGACACTCACCTCCTCCTCGCCGGGCGGGCGAGTGACCGCATGGCGGTGGCAGCGGTGTGGGACTGGGTGGTGGCGCGTATCGAATGGCTGTCGGCGAGCCACGGGCCGGGGCGCGACCGCGCCTGGCACGAGGCGTTTCGCGTCGGAGCGGCCGAGGTGATCGTGGACCGGCTGCTGGCGGGGCGGGAAGCGGAGCGGGCGGCGCTCGGGGCCGCCGCGATGGTGCGTCTGGAGCCAGCCTTAGCTGCGCGAGCGGCGGCGGTGGCCTCCTTCGCGGAATCGCACCTGCGGCTGAAACCCGGCCGCGGCCTACGCCTCGACGCCCGCGCGCTCGCGAGCGGCCGCGCCGCGGGGGCTGAGGTGGGTTTGGGGGAGGGGCCCGGCGGCAGCCGGGCGGCCGGGAGGCCGCGGTGAGGGGGCGTGGGCGGGCCGCGGTGAGGGGGAGGGCCGCGACCAGAGCCCCATCTGGAGGCGGACGGCGCGGACGTTCTCGGGTACGGGGGGTTCGGTCAGGAAGCGTTGGACCGCGCGCGCGGTGATGCCGAGGGAGGTGGCGACGGCCGCCGTGGTGGCGCACTCCTTCGCCGCGTGCGCCGCTGCCCGTCGGGCGGAGACCGCGGGGGGCGATTTTCCGGCGAGGTCGGCGAGGGCGAAGGCCGCGCAGGCCGCTTCGCGGAGCAGGGACAGGTCGAGGCGCTCCGGCGGCATGCCGCCGAGGTGGGCCTCCACCTCGGCGGCCTTGAGGCGCGGGAGGTGCTCGCGTACGCGACCGGCGAGCGCCGGCATGACCACGCGGAGCCCTAACAGGTCGAGGATGGCGCTCGATTCGTGGAAGGGATCGTTCGAGAGGCCGTGATGCTCCGACTGGCGCAGGATGTAGTGGAGCAGCGAGCGAACGTGCGCCTGATCGTGGATGGGCCGGAGGCGCACGGGCTCGAAGTCGTAGCCGAGGAGCCGGTGCAGCGAGAGCACGACGCGCTTTGCAATCCGGCCCGCGACCGAGCGGCTCGCCAGCACGCCGATGTGCAGATGGGTGTCGGCTACGGCGAAGACGTAGATGCCAAGCCCCTCGTAGGCCGCCATCACGCGGGCGATGCACCGGCGCGTCGGGGGATTGGGAGCCAGAACACGGTCGTCGACCGTGCGCAGGATCAGCTGCCAGCCTATTGGTTCCATGGGCGGGCGGAAGGGTAGGCGCGACTCGCGCGATGGCAAGGGACGCCGCCGATTTCTTCGTGGGGCGACCATTGTCGGGGGAGATGGCGCATCTGGGGTGACTTTGGTCGCGTAGGGCGACCATTGTCGGGGGAGATGGCGCATCTGGGGTGACTTTGGTCGCCCGGCCGGGACCCGGGCGGCCGGGAGGCCGCGGCGAGCCGGCCGCTACGGAGAGGTGCCCGCGTTCCCCACCCCCGTGGTAGAAGCCCCCCCACCTTCGAGGCCCCATGCTGCTCGCCCTGTTCGCCCCCGCGCTCGCCACCGAACCCCGCCCGGAGGACCGTTGGGACCTCTCGCAAGTGTACCCCTCGGTGGAGGCGTGGGAGGTCGGCATGAGCCACGCGGCGGGCTCGCTGGCCGAGTTGGAGCCCTGTCGCGGACAGCTCGCCGTGAAGCTCGAGAGTTGCCTCACGCGCAGCTTCGAGGTGCGGAAGGAGGTGAACCGGCTGTACACCTACGCGTCGAACCACTCGTCGGAGGACACCCGAAATGCGGAGTGGCGGGGGCGCTCGCAGCGTGCGGAGCTGCTCTGGGCCAACTACGCCGAAGCAACTGCATTCTTCGACCCGGAAATCGTGGCGATGGGGCTTCCGGGCGTAGAGGCCGCGCTGAAGGCGACGCCGGGGTTGGCGCCCTACGACCACTACCTGCGGTCGGCCGCCCGCGACGCCGCGCATACCCTCGACCCGGCCCGCGAAGCGCTGATGGCCGCGATGTCCCCGATGCAGGGGGCGCCGGGGAATATCCGCGGCGTGCTCGCCGATGGGGAGTTGCCTTTCCCCACCGTGAAGCTCTCCGATGGGCAGGAGGTGCGGCTGTCGGCGTCCGCGTACACCGTGCACCGGGCCGCTCCGTTGCGCGCCGATCGTGTGCTGGTCTTCGACAGTTTCTTCGGCGCGCTCACCGCCTACAAGGGCACGTTTGCCGCAACGTTGGACGCAAGTACCACCGGACACTGGATCAACGCCCGCACGCGGGGCTTCGCTACGAGCGTGGCCGCCGCCATGAACAACGACCACCTGCCGCCCGAAATCTACACCACCCTGGTGGCCACCACCAACAAGAACCTGCCCACATTGCACCGCTATCTCAAGTTGCGCGCCCGGCGGTTGGGCGTGACGGACCTCCAATATTCCGACCTCTACGCCCCCCTCGTCACGGGAGACCGTCAGTACACGGTGGACCAAGCGAAGGCCCTGACCGTGGCCTCGTCTGCGCCCATGGGAAAAGAATACGTGGAGCTGTTGAAAAAGGGGTTCGCGGACCGCTGGATGGACGTGTACCCCCAAGAGGGCAAGCGCTCCGGCGCGTATATGGACGGCGCGGCCTACGATGTGCACCCCTACGTGCTCATGAACTACGGCGGCGATTACGAGTCGGCGTCCACGCTCGCGCATGAGTTCGGACACGCGATGCACAGCGCGTTGTCCAGCCGCAGCCAGCCCTATGCCAAGGCGGATTACGCCACGTTTATCGCCGAGGTGGCCTCGACCTTCGCAGAGGCGCTGCTCGTCGACCACATGCTGAAGAACGCCAAGGACGACGACGAACGCTTGTTCTACCTGGGCAGCGCCTTGGAGGGCTTGCGCGGCACCTATTTCCGTCAGGCCCAACTGGCCGAGTTTGAGCTGGCGATTCATGGAGCCGTGGAAAAGGGACAGCCGCTCACCGGCGACAGTCTCGATGGGATGTACCTGGACGTCCTCCAGCGCTACTATGGCGAGCGCGAGGGTGTCACGCACGTAGACCCCAAGTTCGCGGTGGAGTGGTCGTACATCCCCCACTTCTACTACAACTACTACGTGTACCAGTACGCAACGTCGATCGCGGCGTCGTCCCTGCTTGCCGAGGACGTGCTCACCAAGAAGCCGGGCGCCGTGGATCGGTACCTCGGGCTGCTCAAGGCGGGCGGTTCGGATGACCCCTACGTGCTCCTGAAGACGGCCGGGGTGGACATGGCTACGGCCGCCCCCTACGACGCGCTTGCTCGCCGCATGGATCGGCTCATGGACCAGATCGAGGGGATTGAGACCAAGAAGGCGAAGGCCGCGGGGAAGAAGAAGTAGCAGGGGCGCGTTAGGCTTCGCGGATGGCGGGACGAGTCCTTTGTTCGGATGAGGAGGCGGTCCGCCGGGGATACCGTGGCCCGGCCAACGCCCGCCGGCGCCAAGTTCTGCGCGAAACGATCGCGGCCTTGGAGCCCGCCGATGCGTTGAGTCGGTACCACCGCCTTGCGGGGCAGAACCTCGATCGGTGGCGCGCCCAGTCTGCGCCGTCGGGCTCGAAGCTCACCATCGAGGTGCGGCCGGGGGATTGGGGGGAGGTCACGCTCTCGTTGACCCAAACCTACGGCGAGTGCTTTGCCGTGCTGAACATGGCCAACGCGGAGCTGCCCGGTGGCGGGTACGTCGAGGGTGCGGTTGCGCAGGAGGAAAATATTTTCCGCCGCAGCGACTGTCACTTCCGAGTTGGTGATGCCGAGCTTGACCGGGAACTTGACCGGTACCGTCCGGAGGTGACGAGGCTCCTTTCCGGCGAAGACGGCGTGGTCTACCTCGACGCAGAGCATTCTCGGGTCTGCGTTCGCGGGCCCGAGGCCAAAGATCGGACAGACCTTGGCTACCCTTGGCTCGCGGACGACACCGTTTTCCCCTTCTTCGAGCTTCGCTCTGCGGCTCAGGACCTTCGGGGTGGCTCGGAGTTTGACTCCCATGACGCCCGGCGTAGAATCGCGGCTCAGCTCAACACCCTGAGACAGCACGGGATTCGCCATGTGGTTCTGGGTGCATTCGGCTGCGGCGCCTTTCTAAATCCTGCCAAGCACGTGGCGCGGCTCTATCGGCAGGAGCTTGCGGCGCGCGCAGGAGACTTTTCCGTCGTGGCGTTCGCGATCTTCGCCGCCGGGTATGGGCCGGACAACTTCAAGCCCTTCGCGGCGGTGTTTGGTAGGGAGTAGGGGCGCTGGGCTGTACCCCCTTGCCCTTTCAGGTACCTGAGCATATGTTCACATCGTGCCCGCGCTCCCCGCTGCCGCCCGCCCCGCCGTACTCGCCGACCTGCGCGCACGCATCGCGGCTCCGCGGGTATTCGGGGGCTCTCTGGCGGCCGAACTTCCGGAGTTGGAGGCCTGGGTGGGCGGCTGGCCGCAGCCTGGGGTGAGCGAGATCGTCGGGCCCGTGGGCAGCGGGCGGCTGGGGCTCTTGTTGCCCACGCTCGCGGCGCTCACGCGGCAGGGTCGGCCGGTGTTGATCGTGGATGCGATGGAGGAGCTCTACCCGCCGGGTCTCGCCGGGCCGAAGGGGCTGCAGCTCAGCGAGTTGTGGGTGGTGCGCCCGGGGCTGGAGCGTGCGGCGTGGGTGGCCGAACAGGCGGCGGCGGCGGGCTCCTTGGCCGCCGTGGTGCTGCTCGATGCGCCCCGGCTCGGGCGGGCCGGGGTGAGGCTCGGGCGGGCCTGCGAGCGTGGGGGCAGCTCGCTGTTCGTGGTGGCGGAGGAGAGCGAGGTGTCGCTGCCGGCGGCCTTGCGGCTCGAAGTCGTGGGCCAGTCGGCGGGGCGGGTGCGGGTGCGCTGCGTGCGCAGCCGAAACGGGCGGCAGGTGGGGGAGCGCAGCGTGCGCCTCGCCACCTCGGGCTGAGGGTCGGCCATGCTCGCAGTCCACCTCCCCGCGTTTCGCATCGAACGGTGCGGCTACGATCCACGCGAGCCGGTCGTGCTCGTGGAGTTCGCGCGCAGCACCGACCGCGTGCTGGCCTTCACCCCCCCCGTGGCGCGCGCCGGAGTCGCGGCGGGCATGGCCCTCGCAGAGGCCCGCGCGCTCTGCCCCACGCTCCGCGTGGAGCGCCGCACGCCCCCGAGCGAACGCAGCGATCTGGAGTCCCTGCGCGATGCGCTCCTGCGCTTCGCTCCCGCCGTGTCGGCCGTGCTGCCCGATGCGCTGTTCCTCGACGTGGAGGCCGGCCAGTTGCCCGAGGTGCGTCGCTGGCTCGAAGGGCTCGGCCACACCGTGCGCCTCGTGTGGGGGCCCGAGCCGTGGGCGGCGCTGGTGCTGGCGCGCCACACCCCGCACGATCTCGTGGTGCACAACGCGGGCGAGGTGGCGCGGGCGCTCGCCCCCCTCGGGGTGGCCGCGCTCGGGCTCGAGGCCGATGTGCTGGAGTCGCTCTCTGGGGCGGGGGTGCGCACGATCGGGCAGTACGCGGCGCTTCCCGGCGCGGCGCTGGCGGGCCGGTACGGCCCGGAGGCGCGGCGCCTGTGGCAGGTGGCGCGGGGCGAAGCGAGCGCCGCGGCGGCGGCGGCGGGCTTAGGCGACCGCGCCGCGGCCGCCGCCGCCACCTCCGCGTCGGCGCGGGCCCGCGCCGTGGAGCGGGGTCAGGCCGCCCTCCCCGCCGCCCCGCACGACGACCCGGTGTACACCACCGAGCTCGACGAAGGCGTGGTGGAGCTGGAGGCCGTCCTCTTCGTGCTGCACGGCCTCTGTCGGGATGTGGCGGAGTACCTGGAGCGGGCCGGTGCCGCCGCCGCGAGGGTGCAGGTGCGGCTGCGCTTCGAAGAGGGCGAGATGGTGCTGCCGGTGCGCACCGGCCAGCTCGTGCGGGGCGCCGACCGCCTCTTCCGACAACTGAAAGCCCGGCTGGAGCGGGTTCAGCTCGCCGCGCCGGTCGTCGCGGTGAGCCTGTCGCTGTTGCAGATCGCCCCGTGGCGCGCGGCCCAGTCGGGGCTGTTCGACCGGGTGGGGGCCGCCGAGCCGCTCTTGGAGCTAGTCGCCCGCTTGCAGGACACCCTCGGCGTGGAGGCCGTGTTCCGGCCCGCGCTGGCCGACGAGTGGCGGCCCGAGGCGGGCTGGGTGCCGGTGCCGCCCGGCGAGGCCCTGCCGGTGGCGCTATCCCCCAAGAAGGCCGATCCCGCCTTGGTGCACGAGCCCGACGCCCCCGCGTGGTCGGGCCACTACCCCGACGGCAAGCTGCCCCGCGAGGCGCCCACCCCCGCGCACCGCGCCCGCCCGGCGCTGCTCCTGCCGGCGCCGCGCCCCGTGCGGGTGGCGGTGGGCCCTTCGGGCCGCCCGCGCGCCCTGCTGCTCGACCGCGACACCGCCCCGATTCGTGACCTCACCGGCCCCGAGCGGCTCGCCGGCGAGTGGTGGAAGCCGCGCACCGGCTACGAACGCGACTACTGGTGTGCCAGCCTCGCCGACGGGCGCGGCGCGTGGCTCTACAGCGAGCGGCTCGCCGGCGAGGGCTCGAGTCTGCAGCGGTGGTTTTTGCACGGCTGGCTCGATGGGGGCGGGGCGGTGGAGCCCGAGGGGGCCGAAGCGCCCGCCGCCCGCGAGAGCGGGCAGGCGCTGCGGTTCGGCTCTCGGCCCGGTGAGGGGGAGGCGGCCACGGGGGGGGTGGTGCTGGAGTTCCCGCGGGGGGGGCGGCCTGCCTGCCGGCCGGCCGCGGCCGGGGCGATAGCCACGGGCGCACCGGCGGTCGGGCGGGGGCGTCCCGCCCTGCCGCAGTACGCCGAGCTGTGCGCGCGCTCGGCCTTCTCCTTCTCCGAGGGCGCCTCGATGCCGGAGGACCTCTACGATCGCGCCGAGGCCCTCGGCCTCCGCGGGCTGGCGCTCACCGATCGCGACGGCGTGTACGGCGCCGTGCGTGCCCACCGCCACGCCAAGGGGCGCACGATGCCGCTGTTGCACGGGGCGCTGCTCACGGTGCGGAACGGTCGCGGGGCGCCGGGGGCCAGCGTGGTGGCGGTGGTGCAGTCGCTCGCGGGGTGGGGCTCGTTGTGCCGCCTCCTGAGCGCGGAGCGGATTCCCGGGGGCGCGGTGGGCACCGACGGCCTCGACCTCGACCAGTTCTCCATCGGCATCCCCCACGACCCTCGCACGGGCGACCCTCTGGTGCCCGACCCCGCCGCCCTGGCCGCCGGGCGGCACCTCGGGAAGGGCTGGCCCGCGCTGCCGCTCGACGTGCTGCTCGCCGAGAACGAAGGGCTGGTGCTCATCGCGCGGGAGGGCTGGTCGCCCGATGCGCTCGCCGCGCTGGGTGATGCCGCCGGCGATCGGCTGTACCGCGGCGTGTCGAGGCGGCTCGTGGCGGGGGAGGAGGCGCGGATCGACGATCTCGTAGGCGGCGCCCTCCCCTGTGTGGCCCTCGGCGACGCGTTGATGCACGACCCGGCCCGAAAACCGCTGCAGGACATCCTCACCTGCATCCGGCTCGGCCTCACCCTCGATCAGGCCGGCCGCCGCCTGCAGCCCAACGCCGAGCGCGTGATCCACGGCCCGGAAACGATGGCCCGCCGCTTTGCCCGCTGGCCGGCGCTGCTCCACCGCACGATGGAGATCGTGGGGCGCTGCAGCTTCTCGCTCAAGGAGCTCACCTACACCTACCCGCGGGAGGTGGTGCCCGAAGGGTACGGCGCTCAGGCCTGGCTGCGGGAGCTGGTGCGTCGCGGGCTGATGAGCCGCTACGGCGGGCTGCCGCCGGAGAAGGTGGCGCGGCAGGTGGAGTACGAGCTCGGGGTGATCGGCCGGCTCAATTTTCCGGCCTATTTTCTCACCGTCCACGATCTTGTCCGATTCGCGCGCCGTCGCGGCATCCTCTGCCAAGGGAGGGGGAGCGCCGCCAACTCAGCGGTCTGCTACGCGCTCGGCATCACCAACGTGAACCCGGCCGAGTCCTCGCTGCTTTTTGAGCGGTTCATCTCCGAGGAGCGCGGCGAGCCCCCCGACATCGACGTGGATTTTGAACACGAACGCCGCGAGGAGGTGCTCCAGTACTGCTACGAGAAGTACGGTCGCGCCCGTGCCGCCATGGTGAACGAGGTGATCAGCTACCGGGGTCGCAGCGCCGTTCGGGATGTGGGAAAGGCGGTGGGGCTGGGCCTCGATCAGGTCGATCGACTGTGCGGCCTGCTCGACTCCTGGGGCAGCCTCAAGGAGGGCAACGAGGTGCTCGTGGAAGCCGGGCTCGACCCCACGGATGCCCGCGTGGGCCTCGCGATGAAGCTGGGGCGGGAGATTCAGGGTTTTCCGCGCCACACCTCGATTCACGTCGGCGGGTTCGTGATCAGCGAAGACCCGCTGGTGAACCGCGCCCCCATCGAGCCGGCCACCATGGCGGGGCGAACGGTGATCCAGTGGGACAAAGACGACATCGACGAGCTGGGCTTTGTGAAGGTGGACTGTCTCGCGCTCGGCATGCTCAGCGCCATCCGCAAAGCCTTCGATCTGGTGCGCGCCCATCACGGCGTGCACCACGACCTCTCCACCGTGCCGCGTGAACATCCAGCGGTGTACGAGATGCTCGGCGAGGCCGACAGCATCGGTGTTTTTCAGGTGGAGAGCCGCGCCCAGCAGGGCATGCTCCCCCGCCTCCGGCCGAAGTGCTTCTACGATCTCGTGGTCGAGGTGTCGCTGGTGCGCCCCGGCCCCATCCAAGGCGGGATGGTGCACCCGTACTTGCGCCGCCGGCAGGGGCTGGAGGAGGTGGAGTACGCCGACCCGCGCCTGGTGCCGATCCTCGAACGCACCTTGGGCGTCCCCATCTTTCAGGAGCAGGTGATGGCGATGGCGGTGGCCGTGGGCGGGTTTACCCCCGGCGAGGCCGACGGGCTGCGGCGCGCGATGGGGGCGTGGCGCAAACGCGGCGGGCTCGCCGAGATCACCGAGAAGCTCATGGGGGGGCTGTTGAGCAACGGGCTGCAGGCGGAGTACGCCGAGCGGGTGTGCAAGCAGATTCAGGGCTTCGCGGAGTACGGATTCCCCGAGTCGCACGCCGCGAGTTTCGCGCACCTCGTGTACGTGTCGTCGTGGCTGCGGTGCTTCTACCCAGCGGCGTTCACGGCCGCGCTCATCAACAGCCAGCCGATGGGCTTTTACGCGCCCCGCACGCTGGTGGCCGACATCGAGCGGCACGGGGTGGAGGTGCGTCCGGTGTGCGCCCAACGCTCCGATTGGGACTGCACGTTGGAGCCGGGGCGGGACGGTCCTGCCCTGCGGCTCGGTCTGCGCCTCGTGAAGGGGGTGGGCGAGGCCGAAGGGCGGCGCCTCGAACGGGCGCGGCAGGAGCGGCCTTTTGAGTCGTTGCCCGACCTCGCAGCGCGCTCGCAGGCGGATCGTGGCGTGCTGCGGGCGCTCGCACGGGCCAATGCGTTGGGAGAGATTTTGGGACAGGCCGAGGCGCTTCCGGAGCCCCGCACCAACCGGCGCGCCGCCTCGTTTGCAGTAGACGGGCTGTGGCCCGGACTGTTCGCCGGGCTGCCTCGCCGCGACGAGGCGGTGGCGCTGCCCGTGGCGTCAGAGGCCGAAGAGATGCAGGCCGACTATGCCTCGGTGGGGCTCACCCCAGGCACGCACCCGATCGCTCTGGTTCGGAACGCCCTCCGTGCGGAGGGGGTGGTGCCGCTCTCGCGGCTGGTCGACCTCCCGAACGACACAGAGGTGCTGATCGCCGGCCTCGTGGGGGTGCGGCAGCGTCCCGAGACCGCCTCCGGCGTGATCTTCCTGATGCTGGAGGATGAGTCGGGCACCGCGAACGTGGTGGTCTGGCCCAAGTTGTACCAGCGCCAGCGCACCGTGATCCGCACGCAGCGGCTCCTGCGGATTCGGGGGGTGCTCCAGCGCATGGACGGCGCGATCAGTGTTGTCGCCCGCCACGTGCGCCCGCTCGACGTAGGGGCGGAGCTGCGGGCGAAGAGTCGGGATTTTCACTGAGGGGGGGGTGGGTGGGGCGGTGGGTTGGCCAGCCGACGTCGACGACGACTTGCCATGCGTGCTGCCTCATGGCCCGTTGTAGGCATGACCTCCGCGACCCCTTTCGACTACCGGCACCTCTCCGTGGCCCAGCGCTTGGAGTTGGTTGAGGACATCTGGGACAGCATCGACGCCGACTCCGACGCTGACGCACTTCCGTTGAGCGAGGACGAACGCGCCCTGCTGGACCTGCGCCTCGCCGACCTTGCCGCGAATCCAGGTCAAGGCGAGCCATGGTCCGCGGTCCGCGGCCGGATTCTCGGCAGAACCCGGTAGTGGCCCAGGTGGTCATCCGTCCGCTTGCCGAGGCGGACATCGAAGAAGCCTTCGCACACCCTGCGACACGCACAGCGTTGGCGACGGCGCGCGTAGCGACCGCGCCAAGAGCCGGCCTCGTAGAGCCAACCCCGTCGCGGAGAGCCCCGCCCTCCCCCCGATCCACCCGCCCCCGCGTCTCACATTGCCACAACCCGCGCTCCCCGCATCGGCCACGCCGCCGCCCGGTTAGCCCGAGCAACACACCATGCTCGTCGTCCTTTTCGCCTGCTCCTGCGAGCCCCCTGCGCCCGCAGCCGCCCCCGTCGATCCCACCGAGGCCGCCCGCGCCGCCGAGGCGCTCGCCGCCGCTGAGGCCGCCCGTGAGGCGGCCCTCCCCGCCGACCCGCAGCTGGGTGTGCGGGAGGTGGCCACCCCCCCGACGATTCTGCGGGTCACCGCGCGGGAGGACAAGGTGCCGCCCCGCCACCTGGAGCTACGCGTCGACTTCGCGCACGCGGATTTCAACACCATGAAGGTGCGGCTCGAAGGGTGGGGCTTCGTGGTGGAAGACGGCGATGGCGCCTCGCTCCGCGTCACAGCGCCCGCTGGCGACCGGTGGCCCGAGCGGCTGGAGCCGCTGGGTGCCATCGCCCACGTGAGCGAAACCCTCACCCAAGACGTACTCGACGATGGCTCCGTGCGCGGCGGCAGCGCCCAGTTCGGCACCGTCGGCTACACCTGGGCGCTGCGGGACGGCGTGGTGGAAGAGGTGCTCACGGGCGCTGCGGTGCCGGCCAAGGCCGAACTGCCCCGGAGCCTGCCCGTGGCCGTGATCCGATGCCTCGCCCCAATCCGCACCGCCATTCTCGACGGGGAGACCGCCGGCATCGGCTGGGAGCGTGCGCTGCAGTCCGAGCCGCAGGCGTGGGCAGTGGTGTTCGAAAACTACGGCGCCTGCAGCGCGACCGGTTGGCTCACGCTTCGACTCGACGCGCCCAACACCGGCCTTGCCGTGGCCGGCAAGCCGGTGAACGGCCTCGATGATGCCACCCTGTTTGCGGCCGCGAGCAGCTACCTCGCAGTGGATCGGGCCGCCTCCGACGAAGCCGCCACCGCGGCCGTCGACATTCTCCGCCGAGCCGACAACGACGCGCTCACCGCCGCCTTGGGAGCCATCGCGCCCGGCCCGCATCAGGAGCGCCTGATGCTGGCCTACGCCGCGAAGGACTCAGCGGCGGCGCTTGCCCTCGCCAGCACCAGCCGATCTCCCACCCTCCGTGGCTGGGCCGCTGGCATCGACGCCACCGCCCGCACCGAAGTCTTGGCAGACGAAAGCTCGCCTGCCGACGCGCTGCTCTCCGCGCTGAGCGCTTGGCGCCCCGCCACCGGCACCGATGCAGTGCTCGTGCGGCTGCGCGCGCACCCCGACCCGCGGGTGCGGATGCGGGCGTGGGAGCTCACCCTCGACGCAACGCTCGCCCCCTGTCTGGCGCGCGCGCCCTCCGTCGCCAAGGCCACCCTCGAGGAGGCGAAAGCGCTCTACGCGGAGTGTCCTCAGCAGTCGGTGCGCCGTCTCGCGCTCGGTCGGGTGACTGCGCTCGACAAAGCGGCGGCTGCCACGCTGATCGCGGGCACCCTCTCCAGCGCCGAAACGGTCAACACCGGTATCAACGCGGTGCGCGCTGCCAACGCGCTCGAGCTGGATGTGGCGCTGGTGTCCGCGGTGGGCAACCTCGGCGGCGACCGCGACGTACGCGCGGAGGCGCTGCGCACGCTGCTACGCACCGGGCGGCACGCGGGCTCGGCGGCGCTGGTCGATACCCATGGCCCCTTCCTCGGCGTGAAGGCGGAGCCGGCGGCGGCGGTGGCCGACGGCGAGGGCTCGAAGCGGCGGAAGCCGCGGTGATCGCTACGCAGCCGTACTGGCTCGACGGCACAGCGCCGATGGCCGCGCCGCTCCAGGGTGTCGTTTCGGCCGACGTGGTGGTGATCGGGGCGGGTGTGTGTGGCGCCTCGGCGGTGTGGGCGCTCTCGCGGGCCGGGGTGAAGACGGCGTGGCTCGAAGGGCGCGGGGTCTGCACGGGCGCGAGCGGTCGCAACGCCGGCTTCGTGCTTCAGGGCACAGCGGAGCGGTACAGCCGCGCCGTGGCGCTCACGGGGCGGGAGCGCGCGCGTATGGTGCACCAGACCAGCCGCGAAAACCACGCCGCGATGGAGGCGGTCATCCACGAGTTGGGGATCGACTGCGGCTACATGAAACGCGGGTCGTTGCAGCTCGCGTGCAGCGAAGCCGAGGAGGCCGAGCTGCTGGAATCCGCCGCGCTCCTCTGCGAAGACGGGTTCTGCAGCGAGATCCGCCAGGGCAGTGCGCTGGAGCCCGTGTACCGCGAGGCTGGCTTCAGAGTGGGCGTGCACATCGCCGACGACGGCGAGCTCGATCCTGCGCGGTTCGTGCGCGGGGTGGCCCGAGCGGCCATGGATTCCGGGGTGGCGCTCTACGAAGACTCGCCCGTGGTTTCCCTCGACGCCCCCGCCCCCGGCGATGTCGTGGTTCGAACCGCGCACGGCGAGGTGCGTGCCCAGATCGTGCTGCTCTGCACCAACGCCTGGGCGGGGGAGCTGGCGCCGTGGTTGGCCGACAAGGTCGACCCGGTGCGGGGTCAGATGCTCGCCACGGCCCCGGTGCCGCCGCTGTTTTCCTGCCCCGTCTATGCCGACCACGGATTTGACTACTGGCGCCAGGACGAACACGGGCGCATCGTGCTCGGCGGCTGGCGCAACCTCGACCCCGACGGTGAGAAGGGCACCGCCGAGGTGCTCCACGCCGGCATCCAGGCGCGCATGGGCGAGTTTCTCGAGCGCTTCCCTGCGCTGCGCGGCGTGCTCGTTACCCACCGCTGGGCCGGCACCATGGGTTTTTCGCGCGACGGCATGCCGATCGTGGGAGCGGTGCCGGGCCTGCCGGGCGCGCTCGCCGCGGTGGGCTTCACGGGGCACGGCTTTGGTTTCGCCTGGCTCTGCGGCGCCGCCCTCGCCGAGCTGGTCCTGGAGGGCACCTCGCCCGTGGCGGACCGCTTTCGGTCGAGGCGATTCGCGAGCTGAACCGGCGGATCGCTCCAAGAGCCGACGTTCGGGGCGGCGTGGGGAACTAATCCGGAAGGAGCCCCCGCGGCAGGTCCGCCTTCTGCTCTCCGTCCAGCTCATCCGGGGGGTCCCCCCAAAACGCAAGATTGAGGTAATTGCTTCGGGTAAGCGGAATGTTGTGCGCCTTCATCCAGTCCACCACGGCGTCCCCACTACTCGGGACTGGTGATTCCGCCCGCGTCTCGGAGGATTGTTTCCTGCGCCGTCGCGGCATCAGCCTCTCCGTTCTTGAAGCGCAGCCACTCCCCGCCGCCGCCTCAACGCCGCCACGGTCAGCGCCACCGCCCCAACTCCAGCGGCGCCGCCTCCCGCGTCGCAGCCGCAGCCGGTCTTGTTGATGCTCACGGTTCCGTTGTCCTTCTTGCCACCACCGCCGCCGCCTCCGCCGGTGTCGTCGGTCCCGGTATCGCCGGAGCCGGTGTCCACGGGGGCTTCTTCTTCGTCGCAGGCGGTGCCGAGGCCGTCGCCGTCGGCGTCTTCCTGATCGGGGTTGGAGTCGGCCTCGCAGTTGTCCTCGTCGTCCACCACGCCGTCGTCGTCTTCATCCAACGCGGCGAGCACGGGATTGCGGAAGAACACGGTGTCGCCGTCGCTCTCGCCTGCTTCGTCGTATACGCCTTCGTTGAACGCGTAGAAGCCGACCCCGTTGAGCACGAAGTCCTCGTCCACTTCACTGCTCAGCGAGACACGTCCGATGGTGGCGGTCAATTGCCCGTTGTCCATGACGATGTCCACCTCCGCTTCCTCGTAGGTCGACGCCCCTCGGTCGGCCGAGTCGAGCACTTCTACTTGCGAGCCGCTCACGTAGACGAGCGCGGTGACATGCACGGCGAGCCCCGAAATCGGGCAGCTCTGGATGCTGGTGTCGTTGCCCTCTTCGCCGCACACCAGCAGCATGTAGTAGTCGTTCCGATTGTGGCCGAACACCACCCCGAAGGCGTCATTGTCGGTGGGGTAAGCCGTGACGGTGTACGCGCCCTGCTGCACGTCGGCGGCCTCGTGCACGAGCCAGTTGTCATGGGGCCCGCCAGCGCCGAAGTCGCCGGTGGGCGCGTGGTCGGCCGTCGAGTATGCCCAAGAATCCCCGCCGTCGCGAGCACCGCTCCAGGGGTCGCCGTCGTAGCCGCCCTCCCAGCCGTCGGCCCCGGCGAGATCGGCGTCCACCTCGAAGCGATCGTAGGTCCAGACCTCCACGAAGCCGGCCTCGGCGGGGGCGCAGAGCGATACTAGAAGGAACATAGGAACCTCTCGGGGCGCACTGTAACCGCGCTACGCCCCCTACCTGCCCCCCACGTCGTACACCGACAAACCCGGCCGCCCCGGTACCGGCGTTGCCCCGCCCTCCTCCAGCATCGCTGAGAGGCACTCGAGTTCGCTATCGGCGAGCACATCGCGGTGGAGGACGACGTAGCGGAAGCCCCAGTCGCGCATCTCCGCGAGGCCCTCGGGCACGCTCTGGACGGAGTCCTGTCGCAGCCACGCCCCGAGGGGCGGTCGCGCATCGCGGGCCATGGTGTGGCGGCCCGCTTGCGCGAGGCAGCCCATCGAGGCCTGGTACACGCGATTCGCCCTGAAGGGGGCGGGCAGGAAAACGTTGATGGTGTAGGCGATGGGGCGGCCGTGAACCGCTTGCAGGCCCATCCACCGGCGGTTGTCGGAGCGGAAGTCAGGCGGGAGGTCGAGCACGCCGCCCTTCTCCGGAAATTCCGCCACGCCTGAGAGCGGCGCCAGGGGCGTGGGGCCGGCCCCCGGCGAGACGACGAAGCTCTCGATCAGCACGGCGGCACCGGCCCCGAGGGCGAGGCGAGGGCGACGGCGGAGCGCGTCTGCGGCGGCTGCGGCGAGCACGAGCATCGGCAGCACCGTGAGCCGGTAGGGATGGTGGACGGCGTTGAACGGCGAGCCCGGGAGCCACAGGAGCGCGGCGGGGAGCGGCACGAAGCGCCCGGCCACCCGCACCGGCTGGCCTCGCCAGTGAAGCGTGGGGCCGAGCGCGAGAACGCCGACGAAGAGCAGAGGCTTCCACCAGCGGCGCCACACGGACGCGGCGCAGAGCACGGCGATGGCGCCGAGGTAGCTCACATGCCGGATGCCGAAGTTGCCGCCGTCGCGGAAGTCGGGGAACAGCTGGTCGCCGGGGAGCACGAAGCCGGCGAGGTCGTTCGCGGGCAGGAACACCCACGACCACCCGGGCGCGCTGTCTTCGCGGAGCAGGGCGCCGGGGGCGGCTAGGCTCGCCGCGATGGTGAGCGCCACCGGCGTGAGGAGGACGGCGGCGAGGGCCGCGGCGGCCAGAGTGCGGCGGAGAGCCAGCCCCCAAGGCACGGGCGGCCCCGCCAGCCAGGCCACGACGGGCACGAACGCCGCGAAGAGCGCGTAGTACACGTTGGCCCAGCCCAGCCACGCCCAGGCGAGGCCCGCCGCCACGATCCAGCGGCCGCCTCGCTCGAACGCACGTTCGGCGGCGAGCCAAAGGAGCGGAAACATGCCCACGTGCAGGTACTCCGACACCCCGCTGTGCAGGAGCCCGAGAACGAAGGGGCTCGCCCCAAAAACGACCGCCGAGAGCGCGCCTGTCGACCGGGTGCCGCCAAACCGCACGCCCAGCGCGTACCCCCCGAGGAGGCCGAGCCACACCTGCACCACCACGCCGGCGGTGTACGCCAACGGCGCCCCGACCGTGAGGGTGAGGGGAAGCATGAGCAGCGCCCCGAGCAGATCGGGGAACCACAGCACCCCCCCCTCGGGAAGCCCGAAGTCCACGGCGTCCCAGGGCAGCGAGCCCGCCGCGAGGCGTCGCGCGACCCAAGCGTAGCCATGCAGGTGTTCGTAGGTGTCGCCCTGCGGGTGTCCCGGTACCGCCGCACCCAGCTCACCCACGGCGGGGCCGACGAGGAGGGCCGCCAACGCCAACAGGCCCAGCGCGGGCGCGAGGTGGACCCTGTTCAGTGACTGCCCGGGTACTTCCGTCCGCTGCCGCAGAGGTAGCGGAGGTCGGAGTTGCTGATGCTGCCGCAGTTGCTGTCGCAGTAGTAGCGCAGGTCGTTGTTGCTGATGCTACCGCAGCTGCTGGCGGCGGCGGGCGGAACAAGCGGCGTGGCGAGCGGCGTGCAGGAGAGGAGGAGGCTCAGGAGCATGCCCGCCGCATATCAACAATCGGCGGAGCGGCGACGCCCTACTTCGGCCACGCGTAGAAGCCTTCGCCCGACTTCGCGCCGAGTTTGCCCTCGGCGACCATGCGCCGCATCAACTGGGGGGGCTGGAAGGCGGCGTTGCCGAGCTCGCCGGCAAGGTACTCTCCGATGGCGAGCCGCACATCGAGGCCGACCATGTCGGTCAGGCGCAGCGGCCCGATGGGGTGGCGATACCCGAGCACCATGGCCTTGTCGATGTCCTCGGCGCTGGCGACGCCCTCTTCCACCATGCGGATCGCCTCCATGCCGAGGCACACCCCGAGGCGCGAGGTGGCGAAGCCGGGGAAGTCGCGGACGGTGATGCACTCCTTCCCGATGGCCACGCCCCACGCGAGCGTGCGCTCCAGAACGTCGGCGCGGGTACCTACGTGCACGACGACCTCCAAGAGGGCCATGATGTGAACGGGGTTGAAGAAGTGCGTGCCGATTACCCGCGATGGGTCGGCCACTACCGAAGCGATCGCGGCCACGCTCAGCGACGAGGTGTTGGTGGCGAGCACGGCGCCGGGGGCGAGGATGCCGTCAAGGGAGCGAAACAGCTCCTGCTTCAGGGAGAGATTTTCGGGGACGGCCTCCACGACCACGTCGCAGTCGGCCAGATTCTGAAGACGGCTGGTGCCGCTCATCCGGGCGAGTGCCGCGGCACTCTCCTCCGCTGTCACCTTCCCCTTTTCCACGCCCTTGCGGAGGTTGACCTCCACCTTCTTCAGACCGGCGGCGACCCGGGCATCGTCGAGATCGTAGAGGACCACCGTTTGCCCGGCGAGCGCGCAAACATGGCCGATGCCGTGGCCCATCGTTCCGGCACCCACGATGCCGATGGTGGCGAAGGACATGCAGAGCTCCGTTAGTTCAAGGTGCCGCGCACGGGAGCCTCACCGCTCCAGCTCACGACGAACTCTGCTCGGCGATTCGACGAGTAGGCCGTCTCGACGGTGCGGCCGTCGGCAGGGCGTTCCTCGCCGTAGGAGACCGACTTCACTCGGGCCGTCGATACGTTGCGGCCTAGCAGGTACCGCACCACGGCGTCGGCTCGCTTCTGGCCGAGCGCGAGGTTGTACTCGGTGGTGCCGCGTTCGTCGGCGTGGCCCTGCACCTCTACCCAGATGTCGAGGTATTCCGCGAGGATGGCGGCGTTCGCGTCGAGGGCATCTCGCCCGTCGGCATTGAGCTCGGCGCTGTCGAATTCGAAGAAGACGCGACTGAAGTTCTTCACCAGCTCTTGGACCGGCGCGGGCACCTCGCGCTTGACGGGGGGGGCCTCGACGACGACTTCGGGCGGCGGCGGGGGTTCGGGAGGGGGGGCCTTGGGACAGCCGACGAGCGCGAGGAGGAGGGCGGGGAGGATGAGGCAGGGCACGGTGCGGGTCATGGGGCTCCTAAGACCGTTCGGGCTGCTTATCTCGCGCACGCTCGTCCGTGCAGGTCTTCCGTCGTCAAGTCCGGTCACGCGCGGGATCGCCGCGAGGATCGGCATTTTCGCCGCCGGGACCTTGCATCCCGCCCGGTCTGCAATACCTATCCCCGCGAAGTCGGAGTCCCCGTGAAGATCGCCGCTGGTTGTTTTGCCTGTCTCACGCTCATCTTCATGGTCGTGTCGTTGGGTTTTTACGTGGCTGCCGCCCAGCTGGCCGATGCTTTCAACGGGGTGGACGCTGACTTGGGCCCCACCTTGTTCACTGCGCTCAGCTACGGCAGCAACGGCTGTTGCTGCCTCAGCGGCGTGCTCGCCGTCGTACTCTTGGCCGTGGGCATGTCCCGCGGCAACAACGAAGCCGAAGAGTAGCTCGTGTCTGCCGCTCCAGCGCCGCGGCCCGCGGCGTGGCGCGCGCTGGCGGAGGCCCGCCTCGACGACTGCGCCGACGCAGGTCTAATCAACCACACGTGGCTGGTGGGGTCGCCGCCACGGTTCGTCGTGCAGCGCGTGAACGTGTTGTTCAAACCCGAGGTGCACGAAGACATCGAGGCCGTGACGGCGCACCTCGCGGGGCGGGCGCTGTGTACGCCCAGGCTGGTGCGCACGGACAGCGGGGCCCTGTGTGCGGTGGCCGACGACGGCGCGGCCTGGCGGGTGATGGAGTTCGTGCCGGGCGTGACCGTTCACAAGATCGACAGCGCGTCGCGGGCGTTCGAGGCGGGCGCGCTGGTGGCGCGGTTCCACGCCGCGGTCGACTCGTTGGAATGGGAGTACCGCCACGTTCGCCCCGGAGCGCACGACACGGTGGCCCACATGCAGTCGTTGGAGAGGGTGGTCCAGGGCGGCCCTGCGCTTCCGGTGGCGGAGGGCATCCTCGCCGGCTGGCGCGCCTGGCCCGGCTCGCTCGAGCACCCTACCCGACACGCCCACGGAGATCTGAAGATCAGCAACCTGCGCTTCGACGAGGCCGGGCGGGGTCTGTGCCTGCTCGATCTCGACACGCTCTCGCGCCTCTCCCTCGATGTGGAGCTTGGCGACGCGTGGCGGTCCTGGTGCAACCCGGTGGGCGAAGATGGTCTGGACACGCGTCTCGACCTGGAGATTTTCGCGGCTGCTGTGGGTGGTTACCGCCGGGAGCGGTCGCTCAGCCCCGCCGAAATCCACTCCCTCACGTTTGCCGTGGAGCGGATCGCCTTGGAGTTGGCGGCCCGGTTCTGTCGTGACGTGGTGGAGGACCGCTACTTTGGCTGGAACGCCACACGCTTCGAGAGCCGCCCGGCCCACAACTTGTTCCGCGCGCAGGGGCAGCTCTCTCTGGCCCGGAGCGCAGCCGCTCAGCGGTCCAAGATCGCCCCTTTGCTGGAGGGACGGTGAGGTTCGCGGGCGCGGCGAAGCGGGTGTGGCTGAAACGAGTGGGGCTTGTTTTGGGCGGGCTCGTGGTCGGGCTCGGGATCGCCGAATCGGTGGGGCGCGTAGACGGCCTTGCGCGTGGAAACGACCTGGTGTTCATGGCGCCGATGTCGTACCCGCAGGACATCTACGTGATGGGCGGGGGCATGAACTACCCCAACCCCGGGTTCCGCGGCACGATCCGCTCGTTCGGCTACTCGGTGAAGCCGCGCTTTTCCTCTTGGGGCACGCGGGGGGCGGAGCCGACGAAGGGGGTGCGCACCTGGCTCTCGCTCGGAGACTCGTTCACCATCGCATTGCAGGTAGAGGAGGAGCAGACCTACTCGGCGCGGCTCGCCGCCTCGGAGGGCGTGCAGGTGCTCAACGCTGGGGTGGACGGCTATTCCACGTGGAAGGAAGGGCTGCGCGCGGTGCAGCTGGGTCGCAACTTTCCCGCGGAACTGGTGCTGATCACCTTCTTCACGGGCAACGACTACTTCGACAATCGGCAGGTCGTGAACCAGCCGGTGAGCGAGGTGCCTCTCGGTCCGGGTGAACCGGGCGCCCCGCCGTTCTCGTTGCCGGTGATCGGCGCGATCGGCCCGGTCACGCCGGCCTGGGTGAAGTTCATCCGTGATCACAGCGTGATCGCCGCGCACTACTGGTCGTGGGCGGAAACGCGCCGGGCGCGCAGCGGCACGGGGCCCACCGCCCGTCGCTTCCGCGACGAGCTGCGCCTGTTCACCACCGAGGGATCGGCGAGCGCCGGGCGCGATCTCGCCTCCACGGAGGCCGCCCTTCGCTACGCGAAGGGCGCGGCCGACGCGCTCCGCGCTCGCATCGTCGTGGCCGTGGTTCCACCGGCGCTGGTCATGGACGCCGACGTAGCCACGCGCACGTTCCGCTCCGTGGGGCTCGACGGCGCCACGCCGGACCTCGACGCTGCGCAGAAGCTCGCGGTCGATGCAGCGCGCAGCGCCGGCACGGAGGTCTGCGACCTCCTGCCCGCGCTGCGCGCCGCCTCCGACGCGGGCGAGCGCCCGTACCTGCCGTTCGACGGCCACCTCTCGGTCCGCGGCCACGAGGTCGTGGCCGCGCAGGTGGCGCGCTGCGTGGCGGCGGGCGCGCCGAGATAAACGGGCCCATGCTGCTGTTGCTCGCCCTCGCGCTCGCGGAGGAAACCCCTGTCGACGACGACGTCGACGAGGTGATGATCATCTACGACCGCGAGGTGGGGCGCGCGCGCGACGCGCTGAAGCTCAAGCTCCGGGAGGAGGGGTACGTCCGCTCCGAGAGGCGCGGCGACTACACGGTGTTCAAGAACAACACCCCTTGGCACCCGCAGGTGTGGGTTCACGACGACGGGTGGGTGTCGCTGCGTCGGCAGCCGCCGAGAATTCATTCGCCCGGTCACAGCTTCGCCGACCAGGGCAGCCCGCTGAACTACCTGTGGTGCATCCCCACGCTGATGACCGCGTGTGTTTCGGTCGGCGGCTGGGCGATCGGCGAGCGAAAGTACAGCGCAATCAAGTCCGATGTTCTGGAGGGCACCCGCGGGGAGGTGCGTGCGCTCAACGATGCAGTGGTGCGGGAACACCTCGGTCAGCGTGTGTACAAGGACATCCCCGCCGACCTGGACACCATCTGGCGCGACACCACCCAGCCCGCCGAGGTGCGCCGTCGGGTCATCTTCCTCTACTGGGACAGCCGGCTTGAGAACGAAGCGGGCTTCGCCGCCAAGGCCGCGATCCGCTCGTACGTGCTCGGCGTGGTGCAGTCCGGCGCCGAGCCCTTCCCCGCCGAGGAGCTGAAGTCGCTCAACGACGGTCGCCAGAGCCTCGATCCGCTGGTGCTCGAGGCCCAGACGGTCCAGCCCTGAGCGCCGCGTCCTGCGCGGCGAACCGCCCCGAGGTCGTAGCGACTCAGAGCGTCTTCAGAAACTCCACGAGGTCCGCCCGGTCCGCTTCGGGAACCTCCACCTCATGCCCGCCGTTCCCGAGGCCGGGCAGCGACGTGTCGACGACGTTCGCTTCGTCTTCGAGCCAGGCTGCGGGGGGCGTGGACGGCAGGCCCACGCAAGCGGCGTCGAAGTCGGTGTCGGGGTCGTCGGCGGGGCCCACCACGAAGCGGGTGGGGCGCTCGGCCGGCGGGCGAAGGAGGTCGCAGAGGGTGGGAACGCTGCCGTTGTGGAGGTAGGGAAAACGGGACCAGATGCCGTCGAGCGGAGGCGGCACGTAGCCCTGCTGCACCGATAGCACCGTGTTCATCTCCTGCGAGAGCTCAAGGAGGTTCAGCGCCTCGGCGAAGGCCCCCATGCCCTCCGCGCGTTGCGGGTCGGTGCCCACGTCGAGCACTTCGGTCTGCGCCGCGTACACCACGCGTGTGGTGCCGAGGGCGTCCACCCCCGCCTCGCCCGTGCTCCAGGCTTTCTCGTAGTGCCCGTGGCAGCCGGCGCACGCGGCCTCGAACACGACTTCCCCTCGCTGCGCGGCCTCCACGTCGACGACAAGTTCGGGCAGGAAGTCCTCCCAGCGGGGCGCGGGCGTGTTGAAGATCGCCACCGTCAGCTCATCCATCGCCACGCCGTTCTCGTCCATCCAGTCGTCGAGGTCGTGCAGATCGGTGCCGCGGCCGATCTCGTTCCACAAGAAGTTGGTGAAGACCGGGTTGCCGGAGCGCACACTGCCGTCGGCGAGCCAGTGGGTCTTGTAGCGGAGCGTCCACCACACGGCGGGCTTGCTGTCGGCCACGAGGTCGTCGAGGAGGCTCTCGCGGGGATCCCGTTCCAGCTCCGGATCGCGGGTAGCCCACGCGTCGGGCTGGCGTCGGGCGAGGCTGAGTCCCACTTGGGCGAGCGAGGTGTCGAGCCCGCGGGCGACCGGCAGGGTTGCGCCGACGGCCGGCAGGTTCTGCTGCGCCCGGACATACAAGTCCATCTCGAGTTCGCTTGCGCCCGTCAGCTCCTGGTAGTCGGCCGCGGGAAACAGCGGGAAGAACACGCGCGTGTTGTGGAAGAACTCGTTGGCCCGGCTTCGCCGGTTCGTGAGCCCCACCACGGGCCGCCCGAAGAGCTCACTCGCGTGACAGGCGAAGCAGGAAACGCTGAACGCCGGCCCCCACTCGGTATCCACCGTGCCCATGCCCATCGGGTCGCCCGGCTGCGCGTTGGGCGGGAGCGGGATGGATCCGTCGTCGGGATAGCGTGCGAGCCCGAGCCAGTCGGTCATCTCCTCCATGGTGCCGAAGCCGAGCAGGTTGCCAGCGAGGGTCTGGAAGGTCTCGCGGCCTTCGTGGGTGGTGTCCTCCTCGAACAGCAGGCGGAACGAGCGGTCCGGGAGCAGCAGCCCCGACACGCCGACGGGCCAAGCAGAGGCGTGCGCGAGGCCGGCTGCCGTGGTGGTCTCGAGCGAGGCTGCTTCGAGCTCGTAGATGTTGTGGCGGTCGGTGCCCGGCTCAATCGAAGCGCCCTCCGACCAGTCGGCCACGAGGGCGTCGCACTTCCCGTCGGCGTTGGCATCGAGCCCGTTCTCGCACGCTGCGCCGCCGACAGGCTCGCAGGCCATTAGGAGCAGAAGGGGAGGGAGGGTCACCAGTCTCTCAGCCCTCCCATTCTACCAGCACCGAGGCCATCGTGAAGCCCGCTGCCGCCGAGCCCAACAGCAACTTCATCCCGGGGCGCAGGCGGCCGGTGTCGTGCAGCGTACGCAGCGCCAGCGGCACCGCGCTGGCCTCGGTGTTGGCGTGCAGGCCATGAAGCTGCGGCACCCGGTCGGCGGGCACCCCGAGGGTGCGGGCCACTCCGCGCAGCACGCGGTCGGAGGGCTGGTGGAACACGAACAAGTCCACATCGCGGATCGCCCAGCCGGCGCGGCGCGTGACCGCCTCGACGTGCTGCGGAACGAGCGCCGCAAGTTGCACGAGGGTGGCCCGTGAGGAGAGGAAGGGCCCGTTGGTGGGCACCTGGCAGAGCGCGTGTTGAGCCGACTGACCCTGAGTGTGCGTGGCCACGATGCGCCCCCCGTGCCGGAATGGACGCCGACCCATCAGCATGGCCGTGGATGCGTTGCCGATTGTGAGGCCGGCGGCGAGGGTCTCGAGGTCGTCGAGGACCTGGATGTCGTAGCTGAGATGCCCCTCCGAGAGCGAAGCGGACGTGATCACCCCGAGCCGCCAGCTCGGATCGATCGCAGCCTTCCCCAGCAGCTGTTCGACGGCCACCAGGGGGCCCGCACAGGCAGCCACGACGTCGAACGCTAGGGCCCGGTGAGCTCCGATGCGGGCGGCCACCTCACACGCCGTCGCGGGCTCGAAGACGGTACGGGCGATGCTGCCGTACACGACGGTGTCGAGGGCGTCGGCCCGCAGCTCCTGCTCCCGCAGCACGTCGGCCGCTCGGTTGGCGGCGTGCAGGCCCGGCGCAGCCGGCTCGGCGGTTTCTTGGTGCCGCACAGTCGTCCCGCAGCTCTGGAAGACCAAACGAAGGGCGCGCTCGAGCGCCTTCCACTGCAGGGCGCCGCCCCGGAAGCGCGCGCGAACCCGTTCGATGACCGCCTCGTTGGGCACCACGGCCGGCGGCAGGTTCGCGGCAGGGAGCGAGAGGTAGACCGGCACGAGGGCAGGTCTTTAGCACGTGGTGACGATCCCGTGACCTCGGCGTGCGAGATTGGCGGAATGGCACTTCTCTCCAGTGCGGTCCGTCAGCTGCTCGGCCTGCTCATCATGGTCGTTGCGGTGGCGATCTTCGCTGTCCTCTGCACCCTGCTTTTGCCCTGGCGCACGCTGCGCATCCGCGTGTGCAACGTTTTCGGGCACATCGTGGGCCGCAGCATCCTCGCGGTCACCGGAACCACCGTGACCGGCGGCGCGAAGCCGGAGATGGACCGCTCGATGCCGGCCATCTACGTGTCCAACCACACGTCCCCCATCGACATCTTTCTGGGCATCTGGCTGAGCCCCATCGGGGTGTGCGGGGTGGCGAAGAAGGAGGTCGCCTACTACCCCTTCTTCGGCCAGCTGTACGTGATGTCGGGGCATCTGCGCATCGACCGTTCGAACCGGGGGAGTGCCATCGCCGCGCTCGCCAACATGGCGGAGCTGGTGCGCGAGAACGGACTCGGCTTGTGGATTTGGCCGGAAGGAACGCGGTCGAAGGACGGGAGGTTGCGGTCCTTCAAAAAGGGGTTTGTTCACTTGGCGCTGGCCACGGGGCTGCCGGTCGTGCCGGTGGTGGTGAGCGGGGCCCACCGCATCTGGCGCAAAAACAGCTTCCTCATCCACCCCGGCGAAGTGAACGTGAAGGTGCTGCCCGCCATCGACACCAGCCTGTGGACCCTCGACACCCTCGAACTTCATGTGGCGGAGGTGCACCGGGTGGTGAACGAAGCCTTGCCCCCCGAACAGCGTGGTGAGGAGCTGGCGGTCGCGGCGAAGTGAGCGGGGCCTCGCGCGACGATGCGCTGACCGACCGCAACCCGGCGGTAGACGATCTCGGCGGAGCCCCGGGTTAGCACCGCGGCGTGCTGCTCGTCCTCGCATTCGGCTGCTACGAGCCCTTCGCCCTCGACCGTCACGATCTCGCTGACCTGCGGATCGTGGGCATGTCTGCGCCGGAAGGTGACTTCGCACAGGCGCGGGCGTTCGTGTGGGAAGGTTCGGACGCGTGGAGCGAGTCGCCGCCTGCCCAGGCTTGGAGCGCCCCGGAGGCGGGCCTGATCGCGCTGGCGATTACGGACGCCACGGGCGCCACCGAGCGCGGTGAGCTGTGGGTGGAGCCCGGCCACGTTTCGCCGACTGTGGAGGCGTGGAGTCGGGAGCTGACGGACGACGGTGCTGAGCTGTCGCTGACGCTGTCCGAGGCCGCCACGGTGCATTGGATGGCCCCAACGGGGACCTTTGATGAGAGTGGCGCTGCGACCACGACATGGACGGGTGTGGATGCGGAGGGGAAGGCGGTCGCGGCGGGGGTGTGGCCGGTGGTGGCGCTGTGGTTCGACGGCGCGGGGGGCGTGGGGTGGGAGACCTTCGACGTTCCGGTGGGTGTGAGCGGGCCTTTCCTTGCGCAGGATGGCCGGCTGCTGCCAGTGCCCGCGTCCACGCCGGAAGGCGGCGCCACCCTCTTGGCCACGCTCACCCAGGCGTCGGCAGTACGCGGCTTCGAGCTCACGGGGGTCGTGGCGGACGACGGCACCGAGACGCCGGCGGCTCCTTGCGGCACGGCCGACGGGCACTGGACCGCTACGGACCTGCTGGAGCGGCGCTGCGGCCTCGGCGAAACGGTGGGCGCGCGGGTCCGCCTGCGCGGGGAGGTGGTGCCGTGAGCCTCTTCCTGCTTTCTTGGGCCGCGGCCGAGGATGCGCCTCCGGCCAAGCTCGAGGTGGTGGTTGAGGCCCGTCGCGATGCCCCGGTCGTGGCCGAACACACGCTCGATCGCGAGCGCGTGCTGCTCACGCCCGGCACGTTCGAAGATGCTGTCCGGCTCGTGCAGTCGCTGCCGGGTGTGGCGATCACGCCAGAGTATTCCCCCACCGCCGGTGACATCGCCGTGCGCGGCGCCGACCCCCGGGAAACTCGCTACCTGCTCGACGGCATCGAGATTCCCTACCTGTACCACTTCAACGGGTACAGCTCCGTCATCCCCACGCGCCTGCTCGACGAGCTGCAGTTGCTCCCCTCCACCTTCGGGGCGGAGCACGGCAACGCCACCGGCGGCATCGTGGACGCCACGAGCACGTGGACTCGCCCGGAGGCCGCCCGCGCCAGCGCCAACGTGAACTTCGTGATGATCGGCACGGAGGCCACCGCCCCTAGCGGGGACGACTGGACCGTTCGGGCCAGCGCCCGCCGCAGTTTTCTGGACCTCGTCACCCGGGACGACCCCCAGTACAGTGCGTTCCCCATCTTCGCCGACGGCTTCGGCCGTTTGGAGTACGCGCCCAGCGCCGACGCGCGGTGGGCGCTGAGCCTCGTGGGTGCCAGCGATGAGTACACGCGCTTCGCTGGCGAGCCCGATCAGCTAGACCCCTACGAGCAGACGGTCAACCCCAGCTTTGCCTTTCGAAAACAGTACGGCTTGGCGCAGCTGTCCCATCGCCATCTGCTGGGGGCGAACCGTCTGGACGGTGCGGTGGCCGCCACCAGCTACGGCATCTCCGGGAGCATGCCGGGTGCGCTCGATCGACAGGACCTCCTTCGCGTGCAGGGCCGTGAGGATGCGCTGTTGCTCGTGAAACCGTGGTTCCATCTCGCGGTGGGGGTGGAGGGTCGGTACGAATCGCTGGCGCTCGAGGTGCAGACCGACCGTGCGTGGTCCGAGCTGGCGCGAGAGTCGGCGCTGCTTCTGCGCGGCGTGAGCGCTTCGGAAACCGTGGAGCGGGTCATGGGCGGGGCGTACGCGGAGGCCCGCCTGCGTGCCGGCCCGTTTCGGTTCGTTCCCGGAGTGCGTGCCGACGGCGACACCCTCACCGGCCGCACCGTCGTCGACCCGCGCTTCAACGCCCGGTGGAAGATCGGGGAGGACGAACAGCTCCGCTTAGCTGCCGGCCAGTACAGCCAGTTCCCCGACTTGCTGCACCTCGCCCCTGAAGTGGGCGATCCCTGGTTGCCGCCGTCGGTCTCGCGTCAGGCCGCGCTGGGGTTCGACTACGCCATCGCGCACCGCTGGGAGCTTGCTTTCGACGTGTACGGGAAGCTGAGCGAAGACCTCGTGGAGACCGAGGTGGGCGAGGGTCCGCGCTCGGTCGACGGCACCGCGTGGGGAGTGGAAGTGGAGAGCCGGTATCGAATCCGTCAGCGCTTCTTCGCGAGCGCCTCGGTCGCCGCTTCGCGGAGCGAGCACGACGGTCACCCCTCCGACTACGACCAGCCCTGGGCCGTGAACCTCGTCGGGAGCTGGAACGTTCGGCCCACATGGAACGTCGGGCTCCGATACCGAGCCAGCGCCGGATTGCCCTACACCCCCATCGTGGATGGCACCTTCTTGGCGGCCAGCGACCAGTACGAAGCCGTGCTGGGGGAGCCGAATAGCGCGAGGCTGCCGTTCTTTCAGAAGGTGGACGTGCATGTCCAGAAGGACTGGCGGTTCCGGACGTGGAGCCTCGCGCTGTATGGCGAACTCTGGTTCGTTCCGCCGGGCAACAACGTGATGTACGAGGTGTGGAGTTACGACTACGACGCGCAGCAGAGTGTGGCGGGGCCCGTGGTGATCCCGCTCCTCGGTGCGCGCGGCGAATGGGGCCTGCCCGCTTCAGGGGGCGAGTAGCGACCCCGTATCGGCGACGGCAGGCTCCGCCTCGGCGATGCGAGCCCGCTCTAGGCTGAGCTCCCGCTCTTCACCTCCCTCGGAGCGGACCCGGATCGCCACCCGGGTGCCGGGATCGCCGGTGATGCTTTGCACGCCGCGAAGGGTGCTCCACCCCGCGGCGGACACCCCATCCACCGCCACGACGAGGTCGCCGGCCACAATTCCTGCCGCTGCCGCCGGAGACTCATCGGCCACGAACACCACGGATAGGCCGTCGGTGTTGGTGGCGAGCCCCATCCCCAACCCGCCGATGGGGTCGACGTTTACCCGAAGGTTGATGGCGGCAGGGGGGGCGAAGGCGTCGAAGTACTCGGCCTCGCCAGGGCGCCGGAGCTCGCCGTCGCGGCTCCAAGCACGCAGCAAGCAGTCGCCGTTCTGGGTCAAGAGAGAATAACGGCCGGCCTCGTCGGTGGTGGTTGCCTCCCCGCAGCCTTCCACCCACGCGCCCGGGGTGGGCTCGCCGTCGAGGTCCGTGACCTGTCCGCCGAGGGTCCACCCGGAGCCCTCGATTCGGCAGCGGTCCACGTTTCCCGCCTCGACGACCGCGATCCCTACCCGGCGCACCTCAGCGCGGCGGCCCTCGACGTTGGCGTGCCAGCTCACCTTCCAGTCGCCGGGCGGCAACACGAGGCTGAGCTCCCGACCCGCAGTGGTGCTGACCACGACACCGTTCCCCTCAGACTCCGTGGCCACTAGCCGGCCGGGCTTCTCCCCTAAGGACGGGTCCACCACACAGCTCACCACCCCCCACTCGCGCCCGTCCTCTTCCGTGGCAACCGCGGCATCCGGGCGAGTGTCCTTCCCGAAGATCAGGCGCGGCGGGCTCCAGGCCCCCAGCCTCGCGCCGTCGGCGCGCTGCGCCCACCACGCCATGGCGAGCAGCAAACCCGCAACGGCCAGCACGAACACGAGGCGGCGGCTCACCTGCGGAGTGTACACCGGACCGCGACTTCGCAGGCTACAGCGGCTCGACTTCGAGCAGCTCTGTTCCCGGGTTCTCGCGCAGCGCGTACTGGAGCGGCCACGGGCTCTCGGCGAGCACCACCGGGCGGCCATGGCGGTCCTCCACGACGGTGTAGTCGCGCCGCGACCGCAACCAAGCGAGGCCTACATCGCCGCGAATCCACCGTGCGATGCGGAAGGGGCTCGGGTCGAGCACCGACTTGACGCCGTACTCCGTTTCGAGGCGATGCAACAACACCTCGAACTGGAGCTGCCCCACGGCGCCGAGGAAGGGGTCCTGGTCGCCCAGCTCGGGGCGGAAGAACAGCTGGATTGCGCCTTCGGAGCTGAGCTGTTGGAGCCCAGCCGACAGGTGCTTACGGCGCATCGGGTCTTTGAGCTTGACGCGTGCGAAGTGCTCGGGGGCAAAACGGGGGATGCCCTGAAACTCCACCTTCGGCCCGACGTAGAGTGTGTCGCCGATACGCAGCTCGCCGGGGTCGAACAGGCCCACCACATCGCCTGGCCAGGCTTCTTCGAGCAGTTCGCGGTCGCTCCCGAGGAAGGTGTGGGGCTTGCTCAGCTTCAGCGTTTGGCCGGTTCGATGCACCTGCACTTCCATCGAGCGCTCAAACTTTCCACTCTGGATGCGAAGAAACGCCACCCTGTCGCGGTGGCGCGGGTTCATGTTCGCTTGGATCTTGAAGATGAAGCCGGAGAAGCGGGGGTCGCAAGGTTCGCGCGCCTCGCCCACACAGGGCCGCATGCCCGGCCCCGGCGCCATGTTGACCATGGCGTTGAGGAAGGGCTCCACGCCGAAGTTCTTCATGGCAGACCCGAAGAACACCGGCGTTTGCAGGCCGGCGCGGAAGCTCTCCGGATCGTAGGTTTCCCCGGCCATGTCGAGGAGCTCGCGGTCCTCGTTGAGCTTGGCTAACAGGCCCGCTTCGAGCGCCGACGGGTCGATCGCCTCGAACTGAACGAGGTCGGTGCCTCGTCCTTCTCCAAAACGGAGCACCTTTCCCGACGCGCGTTCGTACACGCCGACGAAGTCGCGCCCGGTGCCCACCGGCCAGTTTACGGGCGCACATTCGATCCCCAGGGCCCGGCTCACGTCGTCGAGGAGGGTGAGGGGCTCGATGCCTTCGCGGTCGCACTTGTTGATGAACGTGAGCACCGGGATGCCGCGCAGCCGGCACACGTCGAAGAGTTTGCGGGTGCGCTCTTCCACACCCTTGGCGTTGTCGATCAGCATCACGGCGCAGTCCACCGCGGCGAGCACCCGGTAGGTGTCCTCGGAGAAGTCGGCGTGGCCGGGAGTGTCCAAGAGGTTGAGGCGGCAGCCGTGGTGGTCGAACTGCAGCACGGAGCTGGTGATGGAGATGCCGCGCTCCTGCTCCATCTGCATCCAATCGCTCACCGCGTGTCGGCTGGCCTTTCGCGACTTCACAGCGCCGGCGATGTGAATGGCTCCCCCGTAGAGCAGGAGCTTCTCCGTGAGCGTGGTCTTGCCGGCGTCCGGATGGGAGATGATCGCGAACGTTCGCCGGCGGGCGGCTTCGTGGGCGAGCGTTTCTATCGGGTCCATTATACTCGGCGGCTATCATGACGCGCGGCGGTCGTGCCGATCTGGTCCGCTGCGGGGGGGAAGACGAGTTGACGGCTGAGGACGCGATCGACCGGGGGGCGGCGGCCACCCGGCACGGAACGTACAATGGGCGGCGCTGCCGCCAGAGCCCGTAGGCGCCCGCCTGTTTTCCGCTTCACCGCCCTCCCTCAGCTCCTTGGTGCGGGTGCTGCTGTACGTCGAGGATGCCGTGGAAATCCACGATGCAGACGGTGTCTGCGTTTTCGTGAATCCGGCCTGGGTACGGCTCACGGGGCAGCGCGCCGACCAGGCGATCGGGCAACCGTCGCCGCCTTTGCCCACCCGCGGCGTGCGTCGCCTGCTCATCAACGACGAAGCCGGCGGGCGCTCGCACAGCGTGATCTTCCGGAGGGATACGCCCCGCACGGGCAGGGGGCGCCCCACCGAACGCGACGCCCGTTTCGATCTGGCGGTGCGCGGTGCAAGCGAAGGGCTCTGGGAGTTGGAGCTGGCGACAGGCGCGGTACTGCTCTCCCCGCGCTGCCTTGAGCTGGTGGACTTCCCCTCGCAAGAAACGACGATCGCTCACGCCAAGCATCTGGTGCATCCCGACGATCTCGCACGGCTCCTCGACACCCTCCGGGGTCCGGTGCCCGGCTCGGGTGGCCATCTTGCAGAGGAGTTGCGACTGCGCGACCGTGAGGGACGCTGGCGGTGGGTGCTCTTACGCGCCATGATTTTCTGTGGTCCCGACGGTGGGCCGGAGCGCGTGGCCGGCGGGCTCTCCGACATCCAGGACCGGAAGGACGCCGAGGAGAAGTTGGTGCAGCAGGCGACCCGTGACCCGCTCACCAACCTCTACAACCGTCGGGTTTTTGTGGAGCGTATGGAGCAGGCTTCGCGTCGAGCCCACCGTAGCGTGACGGCCAACTTTGCGGTGCTCTACGTTGACCTCCGTAAGTTCAAGCAGGTGAATGACCAGTACGGCCATCAGGTGGGCGACGACCTGCTCCGCAGCGTGGCGACCCGCCTGCTCGCGGCCGTTCGCCCCGGCGACACGGTGTCCCGTCTCGGCGGCGACGAGTTCGGACTGCTCTTGGAGCCTGTGGGAAACGAACACCACATGGTTACCGCGGCGCAAAGGGTGGAGCGGGCGCTCTCTGTGCCGTTTCCGCTTGGGCCCCTCACGGTGGAGATCGCGGGCACAGTTGGCGCGGTCATGGGCGATACGAGCGGCAATATCGACGCGTTGATCCGCGATGCCGACTCGGCGATGTACTACGCCCGCACAGAGGGGAACGTCGGGCACAAGGTTGCCGACGCCGACATGCGCGCGCGGATTCAGCGGCGCTCGAGTATCGCTGCGCTGTTCCCACTCGCGTTGCGCCGCAGTGGTCTGAGGGTGGTGTTCCAGCCGATGGTGGAGTTGCCTTCGAGGCGGGTGGTGGGGATGGAGGCGTTGCTGCGTTGGCAGCACCCCGAGCTCGGCGCCGTCAGGCCGCAGGAGTTGGTGGACGCGGCCGACGAACTTGGGCTCGGTACGGATCTCGGCCTGTTCGTGCTCGGCCAGGCTGTGGCGTGGCTGCTCGCCGCCCGCCGCAGTGCGCTCGTGGGCGACGATTTCGTGATGCACGTGAACGCGAACGCGCGGCTCATGCACGATCAGCGCTTCGAGGCTGCATTGGAGGCCCTCCGCCGCACGGCCGGCCTCGCGCCCGGCATGCTGAACATTGAAATTACCGAGACGGCGCTCATCAACCGGCCCGACGAGATGGTGCGCCTCATTGGTCGCTTCCGCAGCCTCGGAGTCGGTTTCGCTCTGGACGACTTCGGCACGGGCTGGTCGTCCCTCTCTCATCTGCGCCGCTTTCCGGTGCAGTGCTTGAAGATCGACCGCTCGTTCACCGAGGCGGTGGTGTCCGATTCTACGACGGCGGAGATCGTCCGCGGCCTCGTGGCGATTGCTCAGGCGCTGAAGATGGGCATCGTGGCGGAGGGTGTGGAGACCGAGGCCGAGCTCGAGGCGATTCGAAGCCTCGGCTGCGACCGGGGCCAAGGCTACCTGTTCGCGCGCCCCTGTACGCCCGAGGCGGCCATCGAGCTGCTTCGCAAGCAGGAGAGCTGAGAGCGACTGACCTCGCTGCGGTTCGCCGCGCAGGACGCCGCGCCGGTGCCGCTGGCGCCTACGCTCGAACCTTGGCCGCGATGACCCAGTCCGAGCCCCACGCCATGGGCACGGCATCCAGCGCGCGGGTGCGCAACTCGGCGATGTGGGCCTCGAAGGCGGCCGCCACTGCTCGGTCGCGGAAGTGGGGGAGCTTGCGCACCGCAACATCGAGCTGGCCATTCACGAAGCGCTCGCCGAGCCGGTTGGCGAAGCTGCTGGAGTCGATCAGATCGAACCCCGCGCGGTCGAGCCAGGAGAGCACCAGCTCGCGGGGGTACTCGCGGTAGCAGCGATGCCCGGCGAGCAGGATGGCGGCATCGCGGAGGCGGCACACCTCGTCGAGCACGCTGCCATCGCGGGGCGGGGGCTCCAGACCGACGAGGTAGAGGCGGTCGGCGACGTGGGGCCGGATGCGCTCGAGGAAGCCGTACTGAAAATAGGGGGCGTGGCCATCGATGGCGCCGAGCACGTAGTCGGCGAGCACCACGTCGAACTTCTCCCCGGCGAGGAGGGCCGGGTCGGTCCACTGGCCCAGCACCACCCGCACGCCGGGAGCGAGGGTACTCAGCGAAGGAAGGCGCCAGTTCTCCACGGTTACGGCGGTGAGCTCGCGGGGCGCGAGGCTGTGCAGCCAAGCGAGCGAGTGGTCGCCCGTGCCGGAGTCCAGCACACTCCCCCAGGTGGGCCCGTGGAGCTTCTCGAACCACGCGAAGAGGGCATCTTCACGCCGCTGCGGAGGCATCAGGCCGGCTCGAGTCGGAACGGTTTTTTCTTTCCGGCCCACAACACGCCGGGCCCCGCGAGCTGAGCTTTGGGATCGCTGATCCGCTCCTCTCCGAAACGGACCGCGTTGCCTTCGACCATCCTCCTCGCCTCGCTGTTGCTGGCGGCCGCGCCCGAAGCGACCAGAGCGGCGAGGACCCCCACCGGAAAGGTGACCGTGACGGTGGGCATGTCATCGCTCACGCCCCCCGCGAAGGCCGCCTTGGCCGCCTCGTCGGCCGCCTCGGCCGCCGCTCGCCCGTGCACCACCGCCGTGGCTTCGATGGCCAGCGTTCGTTTCGCCTGGCGGATGTCCCCCATGTTGCAGTCTTCGATGGGCAAGAAGGTGAACAGCCGCAGGAAGCGCGGAACGTCTCGGTCGTCCACGTTGATCCAGTACTGGAAGTAGTCGTAGGCCGACACGCGCTCGGCGCTGAGCCACACCGCACCCGCGGCGGTCTTCCCCATCTTGGCGCCGCTGGCCGTCGTCAAGAGCGGGGTCGTGAGGCCAAAGGACTGTCCACCTTCGAGGCGGCGGATCAGGTCCATTCCCGACACGATGTTGTACCACTGGTCGCCCCCGCCCACCTGCAAGGTGCAGCCTTCGCGCCGGTACAGTTCGAGGTAGTCGTAGCTTTGCAGGAGTACGTAGTTGAACTCGATGAACGAGAGCCCCTGCTGCCGCTCCAGACGTTGACGCACGCTCTCGGCGCGAAGCATGTCGTTCACGGAAAAATGTCGCCCGATCGTGCGTAGCACCTCGATGTAGCCAAGCCCGTCGAGCCAATCGGCGTTGTCTACGAGCTTTCCGTCGCAGAAACGCGCGATCTGCTTGGAGATGCCTTCCTTGTTGGCCCGGAGGCGCTCGGCGTCGAGGATGTCGCGGGTGCTGTCGCGCCCGCTAGGGTCTCCCACCTTCGCGGTGCCGCCGCCGACTACGGCGATGGCCCGGTGCCCGGCCCGTGCGAGCCACGCCATCGCCATGAGCTGAACGAGGCTGCCCACGTGCAGCGAGTCGGCGGTGGGATCGAACCCGATGTAGAACGTGCGCGGCGTGTCGAGGTGGGCGCGAAGCCCCTCCTCGTCGGTACACTGGTTGAAGAAGCCACGCTCCTTCAGAATGTCGAGCACGTGCATGGGGGGTCCGCAGGGGCCCGAACGTGCCCACCTGCGGCCAGCTTGTCAATGAAAAGGCCGAGCGTGGATGCTAAACGCGTCGGTGCCTTCGTTGCAGCCGCTGCCGCTCCGCTCCGCGCTCGCCCTCTCGGCCCTCTCCGGACTGCTTTTCGTGCCGGGATTTCCGCCTGTGGGCTGGTGGCCGTGCACTCTGGTGGCGTTCGCCCCGCTCTACCGAGCCCTCGCCGGGCAGACACCCGCTCGCGCGCTTCTGCTTGGATGGACCTCTCTCTTCTTGTCGAGCACCCTCGTATTTTCCTGGCTGGTGGGCACTCTGCGTGCGTTTGGCGGACTGCCGTTGCCGCTCGCCATCCTCGGGCTGCTGCTGCTCAGCGCGTGGCACGGTCTCCGCCTCGGTTTGGCAACCGCCCTCGCGGTCCGCGCCGAAGGGCGGGGCTGGCCCGCGGCGCCTACGTTTGCCGTGTCGGTGCTGGCCCTCGAGTGGCTGTTCCCGCTCATCTTCACCTGGAACCTCGCCACGGCGATGGGCGACAACGGCGCCCTCCTGCAGTCGGCCGAGCTCGGCGGTCCCCTCCTCGTCGACCTCCTGATCCTCGGGCCCAGTCTTGCCCTCGGGGAGCTGTGGCGGTCGCGTGCAGAGGGGCGTTCTCCCTCCGCGGCCGTGGTGGGCGTGGGCCTGATGCTGCCTGCTCTCGCGGCGGGTTGGGGTGTCATCCGGATGGGGCAGATCACGGAGCGGCAGGCGGGCGCTCCCGAGCTGCGAGTCGGCCTCGTTCAGCCCAATGTCCGTACTGGTGGAGACGCCGCGGTGTCCGATCTCCAAGCCTCGACGCGAGCGCTCGCCGCTGCCGGCGCCGAGCTCGTGGTGTGGCCTGAAACCGCGATCCACACCTCCTACAACGACCTGACTTACCAAAAAACCATTCCGGAGCAGGTGACGGGCTCACTGGGCATCCCCACGATCTTCGGCGTGCGAACGTGGAGGTTGGGCGCGACGGAGGGTGCGCCAAAGGTTCGGCACAACTCGGTGATGCTCGCCGCTCGCGATGGCTCCATCTTGGGCCGCTACGACAAACACCGGCTGTTGGTGTTCGGCGAGTACACGCCGTTCTCCGAAATCCTCCCCGCGTGGGCGAGCGGGTTGGTGCGTGGGGGCAGGTACACGCCGGGGGTCGGCCCCCAACCCTTGGAGTGGGACGGCCACCGAGTTCAGGCGCTGGTCTGCTACGAGGACATCTTGGCGGGCTTCGTGAACGAGCAGGTGGCCGCCTCTCAGCCCGACCTGCTGGTGAACCTCACGAACGACGCCTGGTTTGGAGACAGCGCCGAGCCGTGGATTCACCAAGCCGAGGCCCGGCTGCGCGCCATCGAGCACCGTCGTTTCCTCGTGCGCGCCACCAACAGCGGCCCGTCCGGCGTGGTGGACGCTACCGGCACGGCCACGCAGCTGGGCGGGCTGTTCGTTGCGGAGGACCGCATCGTCCACGTGCGACTCCTGCAGGGGGGCACCCTCTACGAGCGGGTGGGTGACGCGGTCGGGTGGATTTCATCACTCGTAGTGGCGCTGCTCCTCCTGCTACGCCCGCGGGAGCATAGGTAGTCTTGCGGGGTGTGCGATGTGGTCGCTGAAGGACAAGGTGGTGCTCCTGACCGGCGCCAGCCGCGGCGTGGGCGCTTCGTGTGCGGTGGCGCTGGCCCGAGAGGGGTGCCGGCTGGTGTTGGCGGCCAAAACCATCCAGCCGGACCCCCGACTGCCGGGAACGCTCCTCGACACCGCCCGTGAAGTGGAGGCGGCCGGCGGAGAGGCGCACGTCGTGGCGTTCGACGCACGAGACAGCCAGGCGTGCAGCCGCCTCGTAGAGGAGACCCTCACGCGCTTCGGGGGCATCGACATTCTCGTGAACAACGCGGGGGCGATCTTCTGGGGTCCCGTCGCCGACTGGTCGGTGAAGCGTTTTGACCTCGTGTTTGGCGTGAACATGCGCGCGGCCTTCGCGCTGAGCCACGCAGCCATCCCCGAGATGCGGAAGCGCGGGGGGGGGCACATCCTGATGATGTCTCCGCCGATCGTCCTGGGCGCGCTCCCCGGCAAGGCGCCCTACCTCGTGTCGAAGTGGGGGATGACGGCGCTGGCGATGGCGATCGACGCGGAAGAGGCCGACACGGGCGTGAGCGCCTCCGCGTTGTGGCCCGTCACGGGCATCCGTACCGCCGCCACCGAGAACCTCGGCATGGGCAGCGTGGCCGACTGGCGCACGCCGGACATCCTCGCGGACGCTACCGTGCTCCTCCTCAAACGAGACCCCCGCCACAACCGGTTCCGCGCCTGGCTCGACGAGGAGGTGCTCGCGGAGGCGGGAGTCACCGATCTCGCCCGTTACCGCTGCGATCCTGACCGGGAGCCCACGCCCATGTCGATCGAGCTGGTGGATCCGGGCTGGTCCACGCGGAACGGTCGGTAGGCACGAGCGTGTACACCCTGCTCCCTCTCGCTCTGGCCTGCTCCCCCGAGGCCTCCGACGCCGCTCCCGGCGACTCGGCGGGCGCGCCCGAAATCTCCGGCGGCGCCGAGGCCGACGTGCTCTTCGATGTCGATGTGTTGCACGAGCTGGAGGTCACGGTCGCACCCGAGGACTGGGAGGTGCTGCGGCAGCAAGAACGGACGATCTACGATCTGCTGGGAGACGACTGCCTCACCGGGCCCTGGGGCAGCCCGTACGACTGGTTCTCGGCCGAGGCCACGTTTGACGGGGAGGAGCTCGGCGCCGTCGGCGTGCGAAAGAAGGGCTTCTTCGGTTCGCTCAGCGACACCCGGCCCAGCCTGAAGCTCGACGTGGACCGCGAAGTGCCCGACCAGCGCTTTCACGGGCTCGAAAAGCTAACCTTCAACAATGGAAACCAGGACCCGGGCCGCCTGCGCACCTGCCTCGCTCACCAGTGGTTCGCGGATGCTGGGCTGGTGGCGCCCCGGTGCGCGCTGGTGCACGTCGTGGTCAACGGCGAGGACCTTGGAGTGTACGCCCACACCGAGACGCTCGACGAGGAGCTGGTGGGCCGACAGTTGGGTGCCCGACCGGCCGAGATGTACGAGGGCGCGCTCTCCGACTTCAATGACGAGCTGCTCGTGACCTTTGAGTTTGAGACGGACTCCTCCGACGGCACGGCGATCGCGGCCATCGCGGCGGCGCTCGACGGCGACGACGACGGATTGCTCGCGCGCCTGCGACCCGTCCTCGACCTCGACGCCTTCATCACCTTCTGGGCCGCCGAGTCGATCGCCGGTCATTGGGACGGCTACAACGGCAACACCAACAACTTCTACGTTTACACCGATCCCCACACGGGCCTCGCTCGGTTCATGGCTAGCGGTCCCGACTCGGCCTTCGATTCACGCACCCCCTTCGGCTACGGTCGGCCGCCGTGGATCGTCACCTCCAGCGAGCTGTCGTCGCGCATCTGGGCCACCGAGGAAGGCGAAGCGCGGTACCTCGCGGAGGTGGAGCGCCTGCTTGACGAGGCTTGGAACGGCGACGAGCGGGTGGCGCAGGCGGAGGAATGGGCCACGTTGGTGAAGCGGGTGGACACGGCGGAGATGCGGGCGGGGATGGCGGAAACGCGGGAGGTGCTGGCCACCAAGGAGGCCGACCTGCGCGCCAACATCGGCGGCCGTTTCGAACAGCTTCCCCTGCGCGGGAGCATCTGTTGGCGCCCCGCCGGAACGGTGTGGGTGGAGTTCGCCACGACGTGGGGCACCTACCCCAACGGCGACGTTTTCGGCGGTGGAGAGGCCGAGGTGGCCTACGAGATCGACGGTGTGGCCTATCCGTCGAGCCAGGACGGCGTCACCGCCGGCTACGCCGACGACACCACCGCGCTCTGGCTCACCATCAGCGAGATCGCCCCGGAGACGTGGATTGCCCCCTACGTGACCTTCGACGCGAACCTCGTGGAGGACGGCGCGGTGCTCCCCATCGACGGCCGGTCGGCCACGGCGGCGCTCTTGTACCTCTCGCCCGACACCGGAGGCCAGTGGCAGACGGCGGCCTACTTAGCGGGCGGCTCGCTCACGCTCGACGTGGCCAGCACCGAGCGGGGCGCGGAGTGGCGGGGGGTGCTGAGCACCGATGTGATGGGGCAGTAGCTCCCCCTTGCGGATTCTGTCGCCGGGCTAGCGAGATAGGCCGCGCCCATGGTGCTCCTCCTCTCCGCCGCGCTGGCCTCCACCGTGGCGGTGCTCCCGCTCAGCAGGGCGCCGGCGGCACGGCCTACGAGGGCCTCGGGCGCGCCCTCTCCGGGATGCTCACCACCGACTTGAGCAACGCCCCCGGCCTCACGCTGGTGGAGCGCTCCCAGCTCGATGCCCTCACCGCCGAGCTGAACCTCGCGGAGTCCGCCTTTCTCGACGCCGCCACCGCCCAGAAGTTCGGGAAGGGGCTGGGCGCCGAGTTCGTGGTGGTCGGCGGATACAGCGTGGTGGGCGAGCAGTTCTTGTTGGATGCCCGCCTCGTGAAGGTGGAGTCGGGCACCGTGGTGCGCGCGGCCGACGCTCAAGGCACCGTCGCGGCCTTTGTGGATGTGGAGAAGCGGCTGGTTTCGGGACTGCTCGACGGCCTGGAAGTGAAGCTGGCCGACGACGCCTTAGCGCGCATCCTCGCCACCGCCCCCACCCGCACGTTCGATGCCTTCGCCGCCTACGGCGAAGGGCTCGCCAAGGAGAGCGCCGGCAAGCTCCCCGAGGCGCAGGCCGCCTACGGCCAGGCGCTGGCTGCGGACCCCGCGTTCACGCTCGCCGCCGAGTCGCTCTTTGGCCTCCGGAAGTCGCTCGACCGCGCCGCCCGCGACCGCCAGCAGAAACAGTCCGCCAAACGCGCCGAGAAGCTCGACCAGCTCCTGACCTTGCTCCCGGAGCCCTCCTCGCCCCCCGACCGGAAAGCCCGCGCCGCCTTCCTCCTGCGGCTCCTCGTTCTCCACGAACAGGGCCAAGCCTGCGAACGCTACGCCGAGATGCGCCGCCACCTCGACGTGGTGGGCTGGAAGTTCCCGGGCGGCAAGGAGGCGTACGGGCAGCTCTGGAAGGATGCCACCGCCTTGGCCGTAAGCGTAGGCTACGCCCCCGACCCCAAGGCCGACCCGGGCGGCCACCGCGACGCCGAGTTCCGCATCCAGTCCAAGGGCGCGGGCCTGTTCAGCTCGGTGGGCCGCTGGTTCTACGACTTTCCCACCATGCTCCTCGACGTACCTTCGTCGCCCGACCTGCTCACGGCGATGACCACCTGCATGAGCGTGCCCGAGCAGCTCACCGAACTGGCCGCCCTCCGTGAAGCTGTCACCCGGCACAAGGTGGGCGACGAGCGCCCCTTTGACTACCCGGCGATGCTCTCCGGGCGGCTCGAGTGGTCGGCGCTGGCGATCCGGGCGCGTGGGACAGGCATCGACGCCGCGATGGCGGCCCGGATTGCGGCGCTGGTGTCGGCCTACGACGACGAAACGACGCTGAAGGCGACGGGGGGCGGCACCGCCCGCGCCTGGGCCGAGAGCCAGGCGAGGCAGCTCGCAGGAATGGGCCTCGCCGTCGAGCGCGAGCGGGTCTCCCGTCTGGCCTTCACCCCCACCACCCTCCGTGCGGCTCTCGACGCTGTGGCCGCCGCCGACCCCCAACGCGTTGCGGTAGCCGACCCCGACTGCAAGCAGCCCCTAGAGTTCCTCAAGGCCTACGCCTCCGCCACCAAGGGGAGCGCCGCGTACGCCCGCTCGACTCTGGCCCCCTTGCGCGACATGGGCTGCCTCCTGAGCACTCCCGCCCGCTTCGCCACCGGCGCCGACGCCGTGAAGTGGGTGCAGACCGCCCCCTCTCGGGCCCGCGACACCGAGAGCGCCTCTTGCATCGCGGCGTTCGAGGAAATCCCCACTCGGCTCCCCGCCGGGGGATTGGAGGCGGCGCCCTACGCAATCATCGGTCTCCTGACCTGGTACTACGGCTCGCTGGTGCTCCCGTTGTGCGTCACCGACCCGGCCGTCGGCGCAGGGTAGCGCGCGTCCTCCCGTGATACCGGCGACCGTGCTCACCTGTACCCGCCGCCTCGAATGGGACGCGATGCATCGCATCCCTCGCCACGAATCCAAGTGCGCGGCCTTCCACGGCCACCGCTACGCCGCCGAGATCACCTGCCACGCCGACGCTCTCGACGATCGCGGGCGCGTGATCGACTTCGGGGTGGTCAAGGAGCGTGTGGGCGCCTGGATCGACACCCACTGGGACCACACCGCGATCCTCCAGGAAGGCGACCCCGACCCCGCCGTTGCGGTCATCGCCCAGAGCAATGCCGGCCACGGCCGCCCCGTGTATTGGATGGCGGTCCCTCCCACGGCCGAGAACGTGGCCGCGGAACTGGCCGGCCACGCGCAGCGCCTCCTCGCCGACACGGGAGTGCGAGTGGTGCGCGTGCGGGTGTGGGAGACCCCGAACGGGAGCGCCGAGTGGGATGGCTTGGTCGGGTAAGCTCGTTGGTGGGCTGATCGGCGGCATGCTGGGGGGTCCGCTGGGGGCGGGGATCGGCGCCACGGTGGGCCATGTTTTGGGGGACGGCAGGCGCGCTCTGGAGCTGCACCGTCTCGATTGGCACCAGCACGCCTTCCGCGAGGCCGGCCCGGGGATGCTCGTCACGCCGGTGTTTACCGCCCGCGGACTCGCCGATGCCGAGGTCCGCGTCACCTTCACCTGCGGCGAACTGCGGCATCGCGCCACGGTGTCGCCCGATACCGACCCCGAGACGGTGGCGCTGCCGCGGGTGTTCCTGCCCTACGCCGACCTGCCGGAAGCGCAGACGGTGTCGGTGCAGGTGCGGCTGCGAGCGGGGCCCGGTCAGGAAGACGAAGCCACGTTTCGGGTGCGCACGCCCAATGCGGTGCGTCGGCTCGGCGGGAGCGGGCCAGCCCGTGCGGTGATGGCGCTCGTCGCGGCCGCGCGGGCGTCGGGCGAGCTCTCGCCCGACGCCGTGCGCTTCATCCGGGAGAGCTTCGCGGAGGGCCTCGCCCTCGACGACGACGGCCGCCTCTGGCTCCGCGCCTGGCTCCGCGAGCTGCGCGCGGCGGCGCCCGAGCGCCTCGCGCCCGGGCGCGTGGCCGCGCGCCTCGACCCCCACCTCGACGACGAGGGCCGGGCCGGGCTCCTCGAGTGGCTGTGGCGCGGCGCGGCGGAGGCCTGGACGGCCCCCGAGAGCGTCGCCTACATCGAGGCCCTCGCCGACGCGCTGGGCGCCTCGCCGGCCCGGCCGCCGCCGGGCCTCGCCGACGCGCAGCGCGAGGCGCGCGCCACGCTCGGCGTAGCCGAGGACGCCGACGCGGACGCCGTGCGCGCCGCGTGGCATGCCTTGGTGCAGCGGTGGCACCCCGATCTCGCGCGCACGCCGGAGGAGGCGGTGGTGCGCAACCGGCGGTTGGCGGAGGTCAACGCGGCGGCTCGGCTGTTGCGGGGGGGGTAGGCCGCGGTTCTGCTGCCATCACGCTGAACCCCCGTTCCACACGCCGCCCCTGCTCGTCCACAAGCGTGAGCGTGTGCTTTCCGGGGCTCGGGGCGAGGGCCATCTGGTGGGGCGAGGTGGTGATGCCGAGGAAGTCGGTGTCGAGGTGCCAATATACCCGTGCGTTCCGGTCTCGATGGCTGGCCTCGAAGAGCACGCGCCCCAGCTCGCCGCTCACCTCCACCGGCACAAACAGCGCGCTGCCCGGCGCGGGGGAGAGGATCGCCATCGGGTTGGTGCCGTCGTTCTCCTCGGTACACCCGGCTCGAAGGGGAGGGAGGCGGCGGTACTCCGGGTGCTGGCGCGCGTACCAGGCCTCCTGTCCCGGCGGCAGGACGAACCACGAACGAGTCTCGATCTGGTCGAGTCCGACACAGCTCGCGTTCACGCGCTCGGTACAGCCGTTGGTGCAGTGCACGAGCTGGCAGCGGTCGCAGCCGGGGCCGCGCTCCGAGGCGCGGGGGGCCTCGATCAGGGTGGTGTCGGCGCAGTCGGGGGAGGCGAGGAGCCCGCTGTGGGCGCACACCTTCACGGGCGCGAGGTGCTCCATCGGGGCGCGAAAGCCCGCGGTGCTGCCCACCAGGCCGAAGAGGTCGAACAGCACGGGGGCGGCGGCCTCGTAGCCCGTGAGGCCGGCACGTCCTTCGCCGTCTGCGTTGCCCACCCACACGCCGATGGCGTGGCTCGGGGTCACGCCGATCGCCCAGGCGTCTCGGAAGCCCTGGCTGGTGCCGGTCTTCCACGACACCGAGTCTGCGCCTCGAAAGGACCGCCACTGGCTCTCCACCCCCGGCCGCGCCACTTCGTCGAGGGCCTGCAGCGTGAGCCACGCGGCGCCGGGATCGAGGACTGCGGCGCGCTCCGGCGTCTCCCCGTCCGACCGCCAGTGCATCGCGGAGGGGAGGTGGCCGTCGGGGTGCGCCACGGTCAGGGCGAGGTCGCGGTACAGGCCAGTCAGCTCCCAGAGGCTGCCCTCGGCGCCCCCGATCACGAGGCTCAGGCCGTACTGATCGGCGGTGCGGAACAGCGTGGTCATGCCCATGCGGCGGAGCTGGGCGGTGAAGCGCTCGGTGCCGTAGTCGCGCAACATCCACACCGCCGGAACGTTGCGGCTGCGTGCGAGAGCCGTGGCGGCCGTGATCGCGCCTGTCCAGTTGTGGTCGAAGTTCTCGGGGCTCCAGCCGCCGAGGCGCGCCGGCACATCGGGGAGCAGCTGCCGGGGGAGAACGGTGCCCTCGCCGAGCGCGGAAGCGTACAACAGCGGTTTTAGGAGGCTGCCGGTGCTCCGCGGTTGGTTCACCACATCCACGTGGCTCCCCGGGGTGGCGCTCGGCGTCACGTTCCCGACGTAGGCCAGCACCCGGCCGGACTCCAGCTCTACGATCAGGGCAGCAGCGTGCTGAATGCCCTGTGCGGCGTGTACTCGGGCGTGCTGCTCCACCACGGCCCGCACGCGGGCCTGAAGCCCGGCATCGAGCGTGGTGGAGAGCCGCTCCCCGTGCGACTTGGCCAAGAGGTGCGGTGCGTCCTGCGGAATGGGGGTGAGCGTCTCGGGCACGGGCTCCAGCCGGGCCGCTTCGAGGTCGATGGGGTCGAGGTCGCCGGCGGCGGCCAAGCGGTCGAGGAGTGCGTTTCTTTTGTGCCGGAGCGCCTCGCGGTTTCGGCCGGGGTGGATGAGCGCGGGGCTGTTGGGGAGGACGGCGAGGGTGGCCGCCTCCGCCCAGCTGAGCTGGTCGGGCGAGTGGCCGAAATAGCGCCACGCGGCGGCCTCGATGCCCACGGTGTTGCCGCCGAACGGGGCGTTCTCCGCGTAGGCCGCTAAAATCTCCAGTTTGGAGTCTGCCGCCTCCAGTCGCAACGCCAGCCCGGCCTCGAGGATTTTTTCGGAGAGCGTTCGCGGAGGGTTGCCGCGCGCGATGCGCACCACCTGCATCGACAGGGTGCTGGCGCCGCTCACCACGCTGCCACCGGCCACGTTCAGCTTCACCGCCCGTGCGACGGCGAGCGGGTCTACTCCCGGGTGCATCCAGAAGCGGCGGTCCTCGTAGGCGACGACGGCGCGGGCGTACTTGTCGGGAACGCGGCCGGTGCCGGGAAATCGCCACTGCTCGTCGGAGGCGACGGTGGCCCCCGCGAGGTTGCCGGCGCCGTCGAGCAGCAGGCGCGAGCGGGGGGTGTCTACCCGAGGCACGGGGACGAGTAGAAACAGGACGACGAGCAGCGCAGCGACGCCCGCCACCCGCCGCGCCCGCTTCCATCGCGGCGACATCAGCCCTCCGGCTGCGCCAAGACCGTCACCCACTGCCCAGGCTCGCGGGCCACGAGGCTCGCGTCGTACATCGCCTCCACCACCACCGCGGGAAGGTAGTAACGGCCGGCGTAGGTGGCGTTCACGGGTACGTCGAACTCCACCGAAGCGCCCGCGTCGAGGTCGAAGTAGGTGTACACCCGGTCGTCCCGAACGTCGCGGTAGTCGTAGCCGGGGCCCGCGCCTGGGGACACGCCGTTGATTTGCCAGCCGGTGGGGAACAGCTCGCTCAGCGCGAGCTCGGGGAGCCTCCGGTCGGTGGTGTTTTTGACCGTGACATGGGCCACCAGATCGGTGCCGTGCTCCAGTTGGGTCACCCCGACGGACTCCCCGGTGGGCGAGAGCCAACTCACCGAGAGCGCGAGGCCCGACGCCGCCGCGGTCTCCTTCCCGAGGGCCGGAGTGCCGGTGGTCACGGCGCGGGCGTACAGCACCCCCTTGCCGCCGTTCTGCACGGTGAGCGCGGGCCGACCGGCCTGCCCCACGGGGAGCGGAATCCGTACCAACGCGGTCGTCGCGTCCACCTTGACGCTGGCTCCCTTGTCGAGCTTCCACGACGCGCCCGAGAGGACGCCTGCCTGCCCGCTGGTAGCGAAGCGGGCCAGCGCCACGAGGGAGTAGGCCGTCTCCTGCGTGCTCAGCCATGTCTCCGCGGTGAGGCCGGCCGACACCGTTTCGGCGAGCTTGCTGGCGCGCGCGCTCTCGCCGAGGAGGGTGGCCGCTTCGAGCACCATCGCCTCGTCGCGGAGGGTGGAGCCGTAGGTGCCGGAGAGGCCGCGGGGGCGGTCCACCTTGGTTTCGGCGCCCTTGAGGAGCGCCTTGCCGGTCTTTTCCTGCCCGGCGAGCGCGTAGGCGGCGGCGAGGCGCCAGCGGGCGGCGGTGCCGAGCCGGGTTTCTTTGAGGCGGTTCATCGCCGCCACGTCGGCCTTGCTGGCGAGAGCCAGCGTGTACAGTCGGTAGGCCTGGTCGAGGTCGGAGTCCTCCCCCTCCTTCACCCACCGCTGCGCACGCTGCTGCTGGTACTTCACCCACGCAGACTTCACGCCGGCGGGAGCGGGGTGGCCGGCCCGCTCCGCTTCGAGCAGGAAGTGGCCGGCGTACGTAGTTCCCCACCCATCGCTGGGCGTGCCGGGCCAGTAGCCGAAGCCGCCATCGCCGTTCTGAAAGGAGCGCAGCCGTGTGAGGCCGGCGCGCACGTTCGTCTCCACCTTGCGGGTTTCCGGGCCCGAGAGGGTTTCCAGCTTGGTGAGGTAGAGCTGGGGGAAGACGGCGCTGGTCGTCTGTTCGATGCAGCCGTGCGGGTAGCGCAGCAGCTCGGGCAGCCGCCTGCCGAGGTCGAGCGGCGGCATCGCGCTGAGCTCCAGAACCGCGTCGTTCGTGCCGGGAACGCCGGGGAGCTCGAGCGAAACGTTCCAGCTCCCTCCTGGCTTCAGGACCTGCGCCACGGCCCTCGACTCGGGCCGTCCGGGGTGGCGCACGTCGATCTCCACCTCCTGCACGGCCTTCTCGCCCGCTCCGGTCGCCGTCACTCGAACCTTGGCCACGCCCGCGGTCGCGCCGACGTGCAACTTGAACACCCCGAGCTTGTCGCCGATCGTGGTGAACTTCAGCGTGCGCTTCTTGTCGCCCACCACCGTCACTGGGCCCTCGGTGGCGACGGTGAGCGTGACCTCCTTGAGCTTGGGGTCGAGCGCGAACACCGACACGGGCAGGTCTACGTCCTCCTCCACGCCGAGCTGGCGGGGCAGGCTCGCGAGCACCATGAGCGGCTTTTTGACGGGCACCGCGTGGTCGAAGGCGCCATAGGCCTGACCGGCGCCCGCCACCACCATCACGCGCACTTCGCCGACGTACTGCGGGATAGGCACCTCGTGCTTGGCGCTCGCACCCGCCGCGAGTTGGAAGGGGCCGGCGTAGTGCACCATCGGCTTGAAGCGTTGGGCCTGCGGGGGCTGTCCGTCTCCGCCGGAACCGTCGCCGCCGATCGCCACGAGGCCGTCGAGGGCGCCGCCGTAGGCACCGGCCACGAGCTCGAACAGGTCCCAGGTGCGCACGCCGAGGGCTTTGCGGCTGTAGAAGGTGCTCCAGGCGTTGGGCGTCTTGAAGCGGGTGAGGCCCAGCAGGCCTTCGTCCACCACCGCGAGGGTGTACGTCATCGGGCGGCCCTGGGCCTCCGACACACTCACGAGCGCGGTGGATTCGGGCTCAAACACCGAAGCCATTGTGGCCTTCGGCTCCAGCCGGGTGGCCTTGTCCATCACCTCGATGGGGGTGATCCCGTACATGCGGATCGGCGCGTCGTTGCCGCGGTCCGACCAAGGCTGGAGCACGGTCACGTTGGCGTACACACCGGGCGCCATCTCGCCGGTGACCGGGAAGGTGTAGGTGCTGGTCGCGCTGCCCGCGGTGGGTTCCACCCAGGCCATCTTCAGCACGTGGGTGCCCGACTCGAGGCTGACCAGCGCGCGGGCCTTCGCCGCCATCGGGAAGGAGAGCGTCACGGACTCGCCCACTTCGGCCTTCGGCTTGTCCGCGCTCACCGAGAGAACGCTGGCGCCACCGGGCTGATCGGCCCCGGCGCGCCCCGCCCAACCGGGCCAATCGATGTACACGATGCGGCCGGCGGCGTGGCCGCCCTGGGCGTCCTTGGCCAACACCAGGTAGCGGCCCCAGTCGGGGTATTTCACCTCGAAGTTCCAGGTCGCTTTCCCGTCCTTTACGTCCACCGTGCCGTTCATCAGCGGACGCAAATGTGCGCCCTCGGCGTACTCCGCGAGGTTCTCGGGGCTCTTCTCCCACCACCAGCGCCAGTCGAGTTTGTAGAGCGTGACGTCGAGTTTGCCCTCGGGCACCGGCTTGCCGGCTTCGTCGACCAGCACGAGGGTGGCGGGCTGCTGAATGTCGGTGAGCAGCATGCCGCGAGCGGCGTCGCCCTTGGGCAACTTCAGGCCCACGTAGCGGGGGTGGGGGGAGACCGTCAGCTCGCTCTCGTCTACGCTGAAGGCGCCGCTGGGCTCGAAGACCCGTGTTCGGAGGGTGCCGGCCAAGAGGCCGGGGGCTCCTTCGGGGGCGGGGATTTCGGCGTTCACCACGGCCACGCCCGACTCGTCGAGCTCGCCCTCCCACACCTTCGCCGCTTCGTAGCTGAACTGGGCCAACGGGTTGTCGAAAACGTACTCCCCGTACTTGGGGAAGGTGGTCGTTTTGGGGGCGAGACGCAGCTCCACGTCCGCGGCGAATCCGGGCGCCGGCGCCCCGTGCAGCCAGCGGGACTTCAGCGTGCTGTGCAGCGCCAGCTCGGCGCTCTTCACCATGTCCGCGTTGTCGAGCTCGATCTTGAGGCGATTGGGCACCACCGTTTCCACGCGGAGCGATTTCTCGAAGTGGGCGCCGCCGACCCGCACCCGAGCCGTGTACGCGCCCGTCGGTGCGTCGGCAGCGGTGCGGGTGGTGAGGCGGTAGAACCCGTCGACCGGGTCGGTCACGGTGCGGCGGTCCACCACCTGCCCGCGCGGATTCACCAGCTCAAACTCGGCGGGGTGGCCCGCCGGGAGGGTGTTGGCGGTGTCGCGCAGCACGAAGGTGAGGAAGATGTCGTCGCCGGGGCGCCAGATGCCCCGTTCGCCGTACAGGAAGCCTTCGAGGCCCTCCACCACTTCGGCGCCGCTCACGTCGAAGTGGGCGGTGGCGAGCGCGGCCGACCGGGCCAGCCGCAGCCAGCCGCGGTCGGCGCCCGAGGTGGCGACGATCGCGAAGGGCGCGGAGCCGGCCGGCAGCCGCACGGTGGCGAGGCCGTCCTGATCGGTGGTGCCCTTCGCCAGCGATTGGAGCTGGTAGTCGAGCACGTCGAGCGAGGCGCCCGCGGTGGGGGTGGCACGCACGAGGTTCGTGGCCACCACGCGCAAAACGTCGTCCGCGCCCTGCTTGGCCACGAGCCCCAAGTCGGAAACCACCACGTTGCGCGACACCGTCAGGTCGTGGTCGTAGGACGGGACGTAAAACGCCCGGCGGCACGGGTCGTCGCGGTGCTGCCACGCCGACCAGCCATCCTCGCCGTCCTCGCCGTCCTCGCCCTCGAAATAATCCCAGAAGCTCGGCGCGGACACTTGTTCGTCCCACCGCCCCTCGGCCAATTCCTTGTCGTCCCAGTTCTGCGCGGGACAGTCGAGCAGGATGTCGGCGCGGGTGAACTTCACGGCGATTCGGTAGAGACCGCCTGGGTTGTCGCGCACCAGCGGCGCGAGGTCGAGCCCCACGCGCTGCACCCGGTTGTAGCTGTCCGCCCCGCTCGGCAGCTCCACCCGTGATTTCCACACCACCTTGCCCACGCGCCGCATCTCGGTGCTCTCCGCGAGCGTGCTGACTTGGAGGAACTGCGGCACGTTTGCGGCGTACACCCGCGTGGCCTCCACCTCGATGGCGCGCACGTTGGTGGCCTCAACCGGGATGGTGAGGTTGGCGGTGGTCGGGAGGATCACGCCGTCGCCCACGAATCGGACGCTCGGCTGGAGCGGCGCGAAGCTCACCACCGTGCGGTGCTCGGCCTTCAGCACGAAGCCGCCGGTGTTTTTGACCCCGCTCACGATCACCGTTTCGCTGTCCCGCCAACCCCCTGTGGCGTACACGCGCACCACGCTCCCTTCGCGGGCGAGCTGCAAGTCGGTGTGTCCCTCCACCTGAATGAGCCCGCGCAGGTCCTGCTTCTCCAACAGCGGGTCGCTGAAACGAAGCTCGATGTGGCGCTCCCCCACCGTCTCCGCGCGGACAGAGTTCACCAGGAACTTGTTGAGCCCCGGGACCGTCACTTCTTCGACTTCCGTTCGCGGCACGCCGAGCGAAGCGCCATCGAACGAGAGGGTGAGCGTGCTGTCGTCGGCCACGCGCTGGATTCCGCGGACGGTGTAGCGGTGGGCGCGGCCGTCTTCGTCGTGGCTCCAGTCCACGCTGAGGGCGTCTGCGTTGTGCGCGGCGGTCAACAGCTTTTCCACGTCGCCGGGGTCGGCCACATCGGCCAGATCGAGGCGTCCGGAGAAGGTCTGCTTTCCCGCATCTCCCTCGGCCGCGAGCCCCAGCAGCTCGCCGGAGAAGTCGGGCTGGACGACGGTGAAGCGAAACGAGAAGGGATGGGCTTTGGCCACACCGGGGAGCGCCACGGGCAGGTTCACGCCGACGTTGTAGGTTTCGCCCGGCTTCAGGTCGGCGCCGGGGGTGAACGTGAGCTCGGTGCTGCTCGTCCACACCGCCGCTCCCTCCACCTGCGGGCTCACGGTGAAGATGCCCTCTGCGGGCGCCCCGACGGCGCTGAACGCCGTGCTGGCCTGCGCAAGCTGCACCGTGATCGGCGACTTGCGGCTCACGAGGCCCGAGGTGTAGGCGCTCACGACTTCGGGAACCGCCTCGGAGAACGACTCCTGTGGCTCCAAGGCCTCGTTGCAGGTGCAGGCGGGCAACGCCAGCGCGCCGAGGACAAGCGCCGCGATCAGGGCGGCAGGAACAGTCGAACGCATGGGGACTCTCGGGCTCGATCGGGAGAGTAGCAAGCGGCGGGCCAGCGGGAAGGCGCCTTTCCGATGGCTTCTGCGATAATCGGGAGCGGGGTCGTCTACGATGTGTAGACCAACGGGCGCTGGCCGCGCTGTCCGTCCTCGCAGCCTCTTCCTGCAAACATGCTTGACGAACATCATGTTGTAGATACATGATCGAGTGGCCATTCCTTTTCTCGATCGACTGGACGAGCAGCGCCGGCTCCGGCGGTTCATGGGCGGGGATGACTCTCGGCTGGCGGTAGTCTACGGGCGCCGTCGATGCGGAAAATCCACCTTGGTTCAGCGAATGTGCGGGGAGGGTGATGCCTACTCCCTCGCGGACGAGCGGGACGCGCCCCTCCAGATACAAGCGTTGGCCTCCGAGCTCTCCCGAGTGGTGCCGGAGTTCGACGCCGCACGGTATCCATCATGGGACGCCCTGTTCACGTCGCTCGAAGCTCGTGTAGAGCGCCTCAACGTCGTGCTCGACGAGTTCCCCTACCTCGTCTCTTCCGCGCCGGAACTCCCGAGTGTGCTCCAGCGGCACCTCGATCTACCTGGCCCGCGGCGCCTTCGCTTCGTGCTGTGTGGGTCGTCGCAACGCATGATGCAAGGGCTGGCCCTCGATCGGAGCGCTCCGCTGTTCGGACGAGCTCAGGAAATCATACGTCTCGCGCCGCTGAAGCCCGGGTGGATCTGCGATGCCCTCGGAGTGCGAGGGGCGGCGGCCGTGGAAGCCTGGGCGGTGTGGGGTGGCGTGCCCCGCTATTGGGAGCTCGCCAGCCGGTATGCGTCGCTGCAGGAGTCCATCCGAGACCTTGTGCTGCATCGTCACGGAGTGCTCCACGACGAGCCGGAGGGCCTGTTGCTGGACGACATGCGGAGCGCCAGCCAGGCGTCCTCACTCCTGGCGCTCGTGGGTGCCGGGTGCAACCGACTCTCCGAGATCGCGGCGCGCATGGGGAAGCCGGCGGGCTCGTTGACGCGCCCGCTTTCGAACCTTATCGAGCTCGGCTACCTCCGGAAGGACACCCCGTTCGGGGAGGACGAACGATCGTCCAAGCGAACGCTCTACCGTATCGACGACCCCCTCCTCGCGTTCTGGTTCCGCTTCGTGCAGCCCGCACGCACCCTCCTTCAGCGGGACCTGCTCGAACCCGTCGAGGCTCGGCTGGTCGAGGGCTTCCCTCAGCATTGTGCCGAGGCTTGGGAGGTGCTGGCGCGGGAGTCGGTTCCGCGGCTGGGCATCGGAGGAACCGCGTGGGGTCCGGCGTCGCGCTGGTGGGGAAGCGGCCCCGAGGGTCCCCGGGAATTCGACGTGGTCGCAGAGTCCCTCGACGGGGAGAGCGTGCTGATCGGCGAGGCGAAGTGGGCAACGCGGCCCGATGTAGCCAGGTGGCGGGGGGAACTGCGCGCCCGGGCCGCGGGCGCGCCCTTCGTGCGCGGGCGGCGCATCCTCCATGCGCTCTGGGTCCGCCAGGGCGCATCTGGCGACGACATCGTCACCCCGGATCTCGTATTGGCCGCGCTGCGGTGAGCGACGTGGGGCGGGTGCGGGGTCGGGTGACCGGCGCTGCGAGCATCGCCCGATCGCGCGGCGAGATGGGCGCTTTGGCGGGCAGGCAGTTCACCACCGCGGGTCCGTCGTGGACGCACACCGCCGACGCCGGTAAGATCAAAGCCGTGATCCCCGCCCGCGCCCTCACCGCCGTTCCCAGCCCCGAGGATCTTGTGGGGTCCTACCGCCGCTTCGGCGACTTCGGCCCTGTCTACGAGGTCCAACGCGTCGAAGCTCGGCTTCCGGAAGGCGATGCGGTGCTTCACCTGCTGGTACCCGAGACGAGCGAAGAGGTAGACGTGCTCTACTCGATCGTCCTCCGGCATCCCGAAGCCGACTGATGTACGCGGTCGCGTTCGACCTCGTCGTCAAGGACACGGTCGCCAACCACCCGAAGGGCGATCCGGCGGCCGCGTACCGCGAGATCGGCCAGGTGCTCTCCCGTCCTGGCTTCGAGTGGCGGCAAGGCAGCCTGTACACCGTGGACAGCGACGACATGGCGAACCTGTTCGCGGCGCTGATGGCGCTGAAGGCGCTCCCGTGGTTCCCGCCGAGCGTCCGCGAGATCCGCGCGTTCAAGGTCGAGCAGTGGTCTGACTTCACGGCGATCATCAAAGCGAAGCCGTAGCGGGAGATGGCCCCCCGCTGGTCCCCGTTGACAAGGCCGTCGCTCTGCAGTGGGGGGCGATCAGCGCGGCCGGTCGTCGCACGGGCCGTGCGCGGCCGCCGATTGACTCCATGCTGGCGTCGTGCTTGTCGATCCGTGGGTGCCGAGGGTGCGCTGACGACCCCTTCGGCGGGAGGGAGGGATGAGCGCGGGGCGGGGTGGCCCGACTGGCGGTGCGGACGCCTTCTCAGCGGAGGCTACGGCCGCTCGTCACGGAGCCGTGTAGAAGTTGAGGTTCTGGAAGCAGTGACTCCCAGAGAACGGCTGGAAGGAGCTGAAAAGCACGTTGGAGCCGACTGCGGCAGCAGTGTCGACGCCCGCGCTGCCAACCTCAACGCCGTCTCGGTAGACTGTGACGGTACCCTCGATCAGATCCACGTCCTGCCGAACGGTGACCCACACGGACGATGCCGCCAGCGCAGAGTAGGTGGCCAGCGTGGTCGAGGAGTACGAAATTGTGGACCACGCCCTGGTGGAGTCGAACCCAATCCCGTTCCGAATAAACGTGCTCGGAATCCAGAACGGGCCGTCCACGATCGGCATCACCAGAAACTCTGCACTCGCGGTATTCACATACACGTCCACCTCGATGGCCATCCGGCTGGCCGAGGGATCAGGGTGCGGGATCCACAAGTAGTTCCAGCCCGAGGTCTGATTCCAGCACGAGTACCCGCCAACGGTCGCGACCGACTGACCCCCGAAAGCGCCATTCGCAGCGGTCGATCCCGCGGGTTGCGAGGCCAGTGACCACGACTCCACGAGCGCCCACATCGGCTCGCCTCCGTGCCGTAGTCGGTGCCGTCCCAGGGGGTCACCACGACGTACATGCTGTCGCCCTTTGCGAAGCGGTTCGCCAACAGCGTGCTCGATGTGCTCGCGACGGCTCCGTTCACGTACCAGTCGTAGCCGTAGCTGATCGTGTCCCCGTCGTCGTCGGTGCCGGCGCCGAGCGTCACGGCGATCGTGTCGTTCTCGGAGGGGGTGGTGGTGGACAGGTCCGCGCTGGCGAGGACGGGCGCCGTGTTGGAGATCGTGAGCGCCGCGGAGCTGACCGCCGCGCCGCTCTCTTCGCCGTCCCACGGAGTGGCGGTGCAGACGACGGAATCGCCCTTGGAGAAGGCGCTGCCGTCGAGCGTGGCGGCGGTCGCGGCGTCGGCGCCGTTGACGGACTAGCTGTACGCCCAGCCCTCGGCGTCCGCGTCCGCGTCGGCAAAGCCAGCGGGCAGGCAGGTGAGCGTGGAGGCCTCGTACGCGGTGGCGGGGTCGAGGCTCGCGGCGGTGGCCGTGGGCTGGCTGTTGAGCGCGACCGCGTCGGCAGAGAGCATCGCCTCGCCGTCGGTGAACCCGTCGTTCGGGGTCACCTCCACCGAGATGCGCTGGTGCTTGGCAAAGCTCCCGGCCGCAAGGGTGTCGCTCTCGCCCGACTGCACCTCGGTGCCGTCCGCGAACCACGTGTAGGCGTAGGTGATCGGGTCCACGGCCTGCGGACGGTGTGGGAAGGCGGCCACGTAGCGTTGGACGGCAAGACCGTGCGCGGGAGCTTCGACGCCGCCTCCTCGCCCGACGACGTGAAGACAAGCGCACCGGCCAGGTGTCCACGGAGCAAGCCTACTTCGTCGTGAATACTCCGACCCCGACAGCAGCTTCGGTGGCGGGCGTCGTGCGTGCGCACTGGGGCATCGAGAACGGGCTCCACTGGGTTCTGGACATGACGTTCAACGAGGACCAGTGCAGGGTGCGAGCCGGAAACGCCGCTCAGAACCTGGCGGTACTGCGCCATCTCGTAATGAACTTGATGCGCACGGCGCCGGGAAAGAAGCGGAGCATGGTGAAGCGGCGACAACGCTGCGGGTGGGACCGAGGGTTCATGCTCTCCGTGCTTGCCGGCAGCGAACTCCCCGCGCAACATCGCCCCGACCCGCCGAAGCTTCGGCTGGAGCGCCAGTGCTTCGGACGTGCCCACCAGATCCAGGGCGGCGCAGGCCTCCGCGGCCGAGCCCGCCGCGATTCTGTAGTGGTTGCGCCCCGCATCTCCACCGCGAGAGCGCCGCAGCCGAACCAACCCGGGGCCTGCCGGAGTCGCAGGGAGCGTTCGTTCATCGAACCTCGTTCATCCGTCGGATGCATTACGCGACTCGACGTTCGGGGCTCGGTGATCGCTAGTCGAGTTTCGGCTTTCGAACCTCGGCTATCGAGATTCGCCTTTCGAACCTCGGTCGCCGGTAATCGGTCATCGGACACCGTCGGGCGGAGACCGGTCGAGGTGCCCGCGGACGTTGCGACGGCCCTGGCGGCCCCCAGCAGGCGTCCGACCGTTGTGATACTCGGCGCACCCCGTGGAGTTTTCGTGGTCTCTGTCTTCGCATTCGCTCCGCTCTTGGCCGGCTGCTACGCAACGAAAGTCGTACGTTCTACTGACCTCAAGGCGGATGCGCCTGCGCCTGGGCTGATGGTCTCCACCATCATCGAGACGTCGGTGCCCAACACGTCGAATGGCGGTACCTTGGGTGTGTTGGAGGGCGTGCTCGCGCTTGTGAACAACGCGGAGCTCGACTAGTTCGGGGAAAAGGTGGAGCGCTCGGTGTCCGCGTGGTTGGCCTCACAGGGCGTCACCCAGACGACAGACAAGTCGCGAGTCATGGGCGAAGAAACAACGGACTGGGGCGCGGTGGCCAACGACTTCACCGTGCTGAGCGGCACGTGGGTCGATCCCGACGGCCTCGCCTTGCGGGTGGCCACCGACACGCTGTTCGCCGGCGGCACCCTCAAGCGGATGGGCGCGGTACTCGGTGGCTCCGTGCCGAACGAGGCCTACGTCTACACCACGGTCACGGTCCTCCCACTCACCGAGTGGCTCGTCGTGGGCACGCCGCGCGTCCGTGTCAGCGTGATCGCGCATGATCGCGAGGGGGTCGAACTTCTCCGAACGTTCGGCCAAGAAGTAGCTGGGGCGGGCGGCGGCGGCGCGTGAGGGGCGGAGCGGGGGCGCTCAGTCCCGACGGCCTGGGCCGGGTCCGGGGCGACCCGGACGACCGGGGCGGCCGGGGCGGCGATCGGACTCGGGGGGGCCGGCCAGAATCTTGAATACGACGCGCCGGTTCACTTCGCGTGAGTTCTCGCTGGTGCCAAACTCGAGGGGTTGGCTCTCGCCGTAGCCGCGGGCCACGAGGCGCTCGGCCTCGATGCCTTGGCCGATCAGGTAGGCGCGGACAGCCTCGGCGCGGCGTTGGGACAACTCGAGGTTGTACTCCTCCGCACCCTGATCGTCCGTGTGGCCCTGCACCTCTACGAGCCGCAGCTCCTCGTGGTTTTCGAGGGCGCCCGCCACGTCGTCGAGGATGTTGTGGCTCGCGGCCGTGATCGTGGCGCTGTCGAGGTCGAAGAACACCTTGTCGCGGATGTCCACCCGGTCGGCGAGGACCACCACGCGGGTCAGATCGAGCACCACCGATACGTTCTGTTTCTCGCCGCCAGCCACGTTGACCTTCACGCGCTTGGGGCGGTACCCCTCGGCCCACACCGAGAGCTCCACCTCACCCACCGGCACGCCCTCCGTGCCGATGCCGTCTCCGGCCGTGGTGAACTTGCGGCCCTCGCCGAGGATGGTCACCAGCGCTGCAACGGGCTGCCCCGCTTCGTTCTGTACCGACAGGATCAGGGTGCCGCCGGCCACTGCGGGCGAGAGCTGCACGACCTGTTCGTGCCGAGGCGCGTCGGCCGGGACGGTGAGCGACGATTCCGCGGGCGTGAAATGGGGGGCACGCACGCGGAGGGCGTAGGTGCCCGGGGGCAACGACCGGGTCACGTCGCCGGAGGGGAGGGCCCACCGTCCGGTCTCGGGACCGCTCGACAGCTCGAGCCAGGCGCCGGCGATGCGGCTGCCGCCGAGGTCGGTGACGACGAAGTGGGTGGGAACGAAACCGCCGTCAGGGCAGCCGTCTTCGTCGGCCTGGCCATTCTTGTCCTCCGCCTGGTCGGGGCAGAGGTCGGTGGCGTCAACGATGCCGTCGCCATCCCGGTCGAGCCCGGCGGTCACCCGCGCCACTGAGGAGGGGAGGTACTTGAGGCCGGCCGTGACACGGTATTCGGGCGCCCCGATGCCGGTCGTCAGGCCCGTGCCGAAACCGACATCGAACAGGACCGTGCGACTGGTCTGGGCGCTTGCCCCGACGCGCCACTCGATGGGCGTTCCGCCTACTTCGTCGATGTTCGCGATCGCCGACTCCCCTTCCAGCTCCCCGATGAGCGCGATGCCCCGACGCATCGGAACGTGCACGCCGAGGCCCCACTGGGCCCGGCTGCCCCAACTGAGGTCGCCGAGCGAGGCCGGAGCGCCGATGGCCATTCCGAGGTTTGCGCTCATCGCCCACGTTGCGCCGTAGCTCCCCGCGAGGCCGGCGATCACCTCGGGAGAGTTCGTTCCCACGAACCGCTCGCCGTCGCCGGTGGGGAGTCCGAGACTGCCGTACAGGCCGAAACCGGCGCCCGCGTTCTTTCGGTCGAGAATGCTCGCGAGCACGCCGAGGCGCAGATCGCCGGGAGCAAAGCCGTCGTCGATGAAGTCGCCGTCCACCACGTGCAACGGCATGTTCACCGTCAGGGCGAGGCGCTTCGTGGCGTAGCTGCCTCCGACCTCCAGCGTGGTGGCCGAGCCGAGGACGGACACCGGCTCGCGCCCATCGCCGTACCGGTACATCAGCGGTTGGGACGCCTGATTGAACACCAGACCGAGGCCCACGCCGGGCGCGTGGGGGCTCGTGTCGTGCACGGTCATGAACGTGCCGCTTTCGAAGGTGGGGTGGAACCGTTGGGCGTTCACACTTGGCTCCTCCGCCAGCGCCGGCGAGGACACGACGGCCGCTGCTCCCATCACGACTGCGGCGCCACGAAGGCCCGCACGCCGCCTCCGGGCGGCGAGGCCGGCCGCCGCGAGGGCGCCAAGCAGGCCCGCGCCCGCTCCGCCCGTCGTCGAGCACGAGCCGCCGGTGTAATGCCCGTCGCACAGCCCGTTCACGCACGTGGGACCGCTGCTGGTGTCGCCCACCGCGCCGGTGTCGCCCGGCGAGTCGCAGGCAGACGTGTCGGCGTCGTCGGCGTCGAGGATGTCGGTGAGCTCGTCGCAGTCCACATCCTCGTCGCAGCTTTCGTCGCTGTCCAACAGGCCATCCCCGTCGGTGTCGGGGTTCTGGGGGTCGGAGCCGCACGCCCGCTCGTCGGCGTTGGTGAGGAGGTCGCCGTCAGGGTCGGCGCAGTCCCCGTCGGAGTCGTCCATGTCGATGCGGTCCGTCAGGCCATCGCAGTCACTATCCACGTCCGCCGCGGGCTCTTCGCCGTCCCCCACGCCGTTGTTGTCGCTGTCCGGGTCTTCGTAGTCGTCAAGTCCGTCGGCGTCGCTGTCGGCGGCGCCTTCCTCGACCGTCGCCACACCGTCTCCATCATCGTCCTCGTCGCAGAAATCGGGGAGGCCGTCGCCGTCAGTGTCCGCGAGTCCCTCCTCGATGTCGGGCACGCCGTCGCCATCGCGGTCGGTCTCGTCTTCGCCGGCGCAGCGGTCTTCCAGTGCCTCGGCGATTCCGTCCGGTTCGTCTTTACTGTCTTTGTCGTCGGAAGGATCGTTGGGGTCTGTCTCCCAGCTCCCTTCCACGCCGTCGCCGTCCCGGTCCTCGTCGTTGTCGTTCACCGTACCGCTGTCGGTGTCGGCGAGCGTGGGGTTGGTCGTGGTGGCTCCGGCGTCGCCATCGGCTTGGAAGCAGGCGGCGCTGAGGTCGGTGCCCTCGATGGGCTCGGACACTCCAGCCTCCAACCCGTCAACAAGCGAGTCCCCATCGGTGTCACAGCGCAGCGGGTCGCTCCCCCAGATGTTCACCTCATCGCCGTCGCTCAGTCCGTCGTCGTCGGAGTCTGCGTCGTCGAGATCGGTGCTCGCGGTCACCTCGTCGAGGTCGAGGAGCCCGTCGCCATCCCGATCGACGCCGAATTCTTCACTCCACGCGTCGGTGAGCAGGCCGAGCGCCACGGAGTCGTCGGTGCCGCAGAGGTCGGCGTCGGCGCCGTCTGGCGTAGAGGAGTCGCCCGTGATGCCGGCCACGCGGATGGTCTGGCCCGATCTCACGCTGTCGGGGAGCTCGCCCAAATCGATTTCGACGTCTACGAACCAGTCCTCGAGGGTGTGGATCGTGCTTCCCGCGGCGCTCGCTTGGAAGCCGGTGGTCGTCGGCACGCCTTCGAGTGAGTCCAGGGAGGCGTCGGCCCCGTCGTCCCCGCTGGAGTTGCGGTACAGGTAAACGGTCGGTGAGGCCCCGGTGACGGAGAGCGAGTACTCGAAGTCGTCGAGGTTGCCGTCCGTTTCGATCAGGAAGGCCCAGGCGTTGGGCTGCAGGAGGGTGCCGGCCGTAAGCCAGGGGGTGTCGTCGACCCGCATCCGGAACCACAGGCTGGTGCCGTCGGTGTACCAGTAGAGCGCGGGGGCGGAAACGGCGTTGTCGCCCACACAGTCGATGGCATCGGGGTTGCCCGTGCCTTCCCGATCATGGTCGTTGAAGTCGTCCACCAAGGCGGCGCCCGACGTTTCGACGGCGACCCATTCGGCGTCGGTGGGGAAGGCGAAGGCGGGGAGGCTCAGGAGGAGGAGGTGCATGGTGAACCCTTGACTCGTCAAGTGTATCGTTAGATTGTGGACTCGTCCAACGTGCAGACGGGTCGGGGAGATGCGCAAGGGCCCGGTAACCTTGCGGTGAGGTGGGCAGGGGCGCATCTCGCATCCGGTGGGGCGCGCTCCCGGATACTGTGCCCCATGTCGCCTCCCGTGCCGCTCCGCCCCGCCGCCACCGTCGTGCTCCTGCGTGAGGGCGAGGCCGGTCCGGAAGTGTGGCTGATGGAGCGCGCCAGGACGGTGGGGTTCATGGCCTCGGCGTGGGTATTTCCCGGCGGTCGGGTGGACGACGCGGACGCTGCGGCGCCGACCGACGGAGGCGACTTCGCCCGGGTTCCCAAAGCGTTCTGGACGGCGGCCGCCCGCGAGCTCCACGAGGAAGCCAACGTGGCCCTGCGGGTCGGCGACGTGTGGGATCTTCGGACGATGCGGGTGTGGTCCCATTGGCTCACGCCCGAAGTGGAGCCGCGTCGGTACGACACGTGGTTCTTCGTGGCGCCGCTTCCCGAGGGAGCCTCGGCAGAGGCCGATGGGCAGGAGGCCGCGCAGGGCCGCTGGTTCCGGCCGCGGGAGGCGATGGAGGCCGCCGCGCGAGGGGATCTGCCGCTCGCGCCGCCCACGTTGCGTACCCTCGCGGAAATCTCCGACTACCCTTCGGTGGAGGCCATTCTGGCCGCTGAGCGCCACGCGCCGCCGATCATGCCGCGATTCCTCTCCGAAGGTGACACGCTCCATGTGTTGTTGCCGGGCGACCCCGAACATCCTTCCACCGACCGGGTGGAGCCCCCCTGGCGGTACGCCTTCGCTGCCGGTCGCTGGTGGGCGCCGGCATGATGCCGCTGTCGGCGCTGGAGCTGCGCCCGGGCCACGAAGCGGAGCGAGTGCACCTCATCGCCGAGGCCGCCCCGCCGGGGGCACAGCCCCGCTTTCCCGGCGCAACCGGCGTGCTGGCGCGTCATTGGGAGCTTCGCGGACCTGCGGCGCGCGCGGAGGCCGCTCGCCTGCTGGATGCCGGCCGCGTCAGCGCCGCGTGGTGCGCCGCCTTGCCCGCGCCGCCCCCCGACGCCGATGACCTGCCGCCGGCCACCCCCGAGTTTGAGCAGCTGTGGCGAAGCCCCTACCCCGACGGCCTCGGCCTCGAAGAGGCGAGCCACTTTCCCGGCGGCTTTGGCGAGTACGTCACGATCGTGGACATCGAGTACGGCTGGGACCCAACTCACGAGGACCTTCTCCAACTCCCGCCCACCTCGCTGGGGGGTGTCGCCGAAGCCACCTGGGCCTACCACGGCACCGCGGTGTTGGGGATCCTCGGCGCTCGCGACAACGGCTTCGGCGTGACGGGCGCCGTCCCGCTTGCGACCGTCTTCGTCCACCACCCGTATTTCTCTGGAGAGGACGGGGTGCTTACCTACGACGTGGCGCGGGCCATCGTCGAGTCGACCGCGCTGCTGGCCCCGGGCGACGTGATCCTCTTGGAACAGCAGAGCTACGGCATCCTCGACGAGTTCGTGCCCGTGAGCATCGACCCGGCGGTCCGCGACGCGATCCGTCTGGCCACGACCGCCGGGATCGTGGTGGTGGAGGCGGCGGGGAACGACGACGTGGACCTCGACGACCCGGTGTACGAAGGCGCATTCACCGACGACACCGGCGTAATCAGGGTCGGCGGTGGAGGATCGTCGTTGGGCCCGACCCCTCGGGCTCGCGAGGGCAGCAACTGGGGCTCGAGCGTACTCGTGCAAGCGTGGGCGGAGGACATCGTCACGACGGGCGGTTCGCCGCTGACCGATCTGTATTTTCCGGATCGTGACGAGCGGCAGGCCTACACCTCGGCCTTCGGGGGCACCAGCGGGGCGTCGGCCATGGTGGCGGGAATGGCCGCGGCAGTGCAATCCGTCGCGCTCGCAACGCGCGGCGAGCCGCTCACGCCCGTGGAGCTGAGGGCGGCGCTGGTGACGTCCGGACTCCAGCCGCCGGATGGCACCGCGCCGGTGGGTGCGCTGCCCGACCTGCGCCGAATTCTTCGCACCTGGCTTCTGCCCTGAGCCTCACCGCGGCGATGAGCTGGGTGTCACCGAAATCGTGGACGTAGCCCTGGCCCCGCCCCGCAACATGGCGCGCTGCGCATCGTCGAGCGTGAGCTGGTAGACCACCGAGCGCTCCCCCACTTGCGCGGGCGTGGCCATCGTCTGCACCACCACCTCGTTGAAGCGCAGGACGACGAAGATCGGGGGGATGGCGGGGAGGGGGCGACCATCGCTGGTGAGCCTCAGCGCGTTGGCGGTGAGCTGCGAGTGTACGTCGTAGCTGAACGCCGCCGCGGAGGGCCAGCGCACTTCGAGGTACTGCCGACCGCCTACGTTGGAGGCGACCCAAGCCAGTTCGTCGTCGGGCGGGCGTGTTCCTGGCAGGGGGGCGGCGGCAGGGGCGGGGGACTGGGCGGGAGCAGCGCCGGGCGCGGGGGCGGCAGGGGCGGTTCGTGTGCGCTCGATCGCGCTCCGGAGCGCATCTCGCATGGCGATTCGGCGGGCGCCGCCTCCGAGGGCGCTGCCTACCGATGCCGTGCTCGTGTCGCCGGGAACACTGCGGAGGCCCCCCAAGCCGGGAGGGGGCTTGGAGTTGGCCACGGCTGCGTACCCCAGTCGCAGGTCGGAGCTGCCTCCGCGAATGTCGCTCACGTCGCTCAGGGTGCCCCCCGAATGCTTGGTTCGGAGGTAACGATCCCACGCGGGATGGTCGACGGGAGCGACCCGATCGAGGCGAAGGAGGTACTGGGACGGGTCGCTTGGTGCGCCAGGGAGCACCCGCATCACCGTCGCTTCCAGCAATGCAGTGCCGGCAACTGGGGACAGATCCACGCGCAAACTCACGGCCTCAAGCGGAACGAGTTCGGAGTCCACCCGCAGGTGTATGCGCTGCCCCGCGATCCACTCCAGCGTGCCAAAGTTCATGCCGGTCTTGCCCTGCACGCCGGTGGACGCGCGCAGCGTGATTCGTTCGGTTGTCGGAGCCGAGGGGGGGGTTGAATCGGAAGGCACAGGAGCTCCCCAGCGGGGTGATGAGCAATCGCAAGCGCGACAGCGGAGCTATCTCGTCGAAGTCTTAGGCGCAAGCTCAATTGTGCAGGCGACCACGTGTGGCGGCGGGGTCGGGGGCGATCAGCCGTCGTGCGGCTCGAACTCCGGAAAGCAGGAAGGCTCGGAGTGCGCAGGACGCGCCGCCCGCACGGGAGCAAGGTCCTCCACGGACAAGCCGGCGCGGGCGAGTCCCTGCACCGGAAGTTCGGAGGTGGACATCCAAAGCGCGAGAATATCGGGATTTTCAGCCGTGCCCGCGAGGTGCGCCTTGAGCTCCCCGAAACCAGGGAAGAAAAGTAGCCCCTCGCGCGGGTCGAAGCAGAGCGCGGGGCTCCCCGTGAGCAACGTTTCTCCCACCACTACGTCGACCTGTTGCGGGAGGCGGCCGTGTTCAGTGAGAAAGCGCTCCCGCAGCGTCGGTCCCGTTCCGTCGATTCCCCGGTCTACGTTCAACAGTTGGTCGAGGAACGCGCGCACCGCGATCTGCATCGCCTCTCCGCTGCGGAACTCGGCGAGGTCGCTGCCAAAATGCGCCAGAAAGACGCGGTGCTGATTGCGCTGGCGTGCCCACGTCACGCGCCGAGCATGGAGTCCCGCCAGCAGCTCTGGCTCCACGCCGTCTCTCCACTGTTGCAACAGGTGCATCCGGGCGAGCACGCCGGGCTGGCCGTAGAGGCCGGGATCACCGAAGAAGCAGGTGGCGCCCCGCCACGGCACGACCCGCGCGCGCACCACCGTGCGCTTGGGCAGCTCGAGCAGCGCGGCGGGCGGTACCGCCACCGCAATCTCCCGGTCGTCCTGGAGGTCGCGGAGCAGCACCACGTTGCCGTCCTGCCCGTCCACCATCCACAAGGAAGGGCGTGCCTCCAGCGGCCACCGGGCAAGGTCCCCTAGCCCCGGCTCCCCCGCCAAGGACTCCGCCACCGTGCGCCCCTCCTCATTCATCCATTCCGTGCCGGCGAAGTCCAGCAGGTCGGCCCACTCGTCGGGCTCCGGGCCGCGCCCGAACAGCGCATGCGCGGCGGCGGCAACCGCGTCGGTGTCTGCACGTGCGACAAGCCAGATACGCTCTCGGGCTCGGGCGAGGAGGTCGAACAGTTGCTACTCGGGGCGCGCCGCGTATATATCGCCCCCACTGCAATGCTCGCCCTCCTGCCGCTTGCGCTCACTCTGATGGGCTGCGACCCTGACAACGAGTTGAGCGTAGCGGAGCCGGTGCTGGTGCTGGAGCCGCCCACGGTCGACTTCGGGGAGACGGTGCTTGGTACGTACACCGAGGTGGGCGCGGTGCTCCGGAACGAGGGCCTTGGCTCGTTGAGCATCTCCGGGGCCGAGCTTCAGACCGGCTCGTCGTCCGATTTCCAGATCCTCTCGTGGCCCGACATGCTCGGTGCGCACGACGAGGGCTTGCTGGTGATGCAATACACGCCCGATCAGGAAGCCGAGGACTGGGGAACAGTGGTGCTCAGCACCAACGAACCGGACAATCCCGAAGCGCCGCTCTCGGTCACCGGTCTCGGCGTAAAGCCGTGCATCGACATCGACCCGGAGCTGCTCTGGTTCGGCACGGTGGCGCCCGGCGAGAGCGCGACCAAGTCGTTCACGGTGCGGGCCGGGTGCAGCGGGACGCTCAACATCGGGAGCGTCGTGTTTCCTGGCGCCGAGGCCTCTGCCTACACCCTCACCTACCCCGATGGCTGGGTGGAGCCCTACCCGCTGCGCACCGGCTTCTCGTTCACGATGTCGGTCACGTTCAGCCCTCCCGACGATGCTCCTTGGGAAGGCGAACTCTGGTTCAACAGCAACGACCCCGACGAGGCCACGGCTGCTGTCGCCCTCAAGGGAAACACCGTCGACGATCCCACCGAGAACGAGCCTCCCGTCGTAGAGATCACCGAGCCGGATGTGGGCGAGTACTTCCTCGACAACCAGCTCGTCACCCTCACGGGCGCGGTCTACGATGCCGACGAGGCGGTCACGAACCTCATTTGCGGCTGGTACGCGAATGGGTCGCGCCTCGCCACGGCCAACGCCACCGTCGCCATCGACGGCACACTCGCCGGCAGCTCGCTCCTTCCGGAAGGCGATGTGGATGTTGAGCTCCGCTGTTTCGACAGCGAGGGGGAGCAGGGCAAAGACAGCACGAGCGTGACGGTGTTCAAGCACGAAGACCCGCTCGACTACGTGATCTCCGGCGGCAACACGAGCTTCGATTACTTCGGGGTGGACGACGACGTGCGGTTCACGGTGGCCGGCCTCGTGGTGTTCGACGACAACAACGACACCAAAGACAATCTCGCCCCGGTGCGGCTCTCCGCGCGCGTCGGCGACAGCCTCCAGATCACCGCTGTCGATCAGAACACGTGCGATGCGCGGATCGACGCGCTCGTCCTTCACTGGGGCACCGGCAAACAACAGTCGCTCAACGAGGTGGTGTGCCTCAGTTCGTGCCCGGAGCACGACTGCTACGACGGCACCTACGCCGGACCGTGGCCCAACGTGATCCTCGACGAGGCGTTCACGATCACGATCCCCTGACTTGTGGTAGAACCGGGGCGCCCCCCGGAGCCCACTCGTGTTCCTCCTCCTCGCGCTCTCCAGCGCATGCAACGACGCCGGCTACGCCCTGGTGTCGATCTCCCCGATCTACGGCTGGGTGGATGGGTGCAACCCCGTCACCCTCTCCGGCCACGGGTTCTCGGATGAGGTCTCCGCTTCGGTGGGCGGCTCCGACATCACCGGGATCACCTACCCCGAAGGTAAGATCGACAAGGGGTTTGTGGTGTACGGCACCATGCCCGCGGGCCAACACGGGTACGCCGACGTGTCCCTGCGATCCGGCGGAGAAACGTCGACCTTAACGAAGACCGCCGGCTACTACTATGTGGAGTGCCCGGGCGCCGGCACGATGGAGGCGGTCTCGCCGGCGGGCGCACTCGCAGCCGGCGTGCTCGTTACCGTGGAAGGCTGCGGGCTCGACAGCGGTGCGGTGGCCGCTCGGGTGGTCTCGGCCGACGGCTTGGTGCAGAGCGCAGATCTGCCGCTGGTCTCGATGTGTGGCACGGCAACCGTGAGCTTCACCGCCCCCGCGATGCCGGACGGCGAGTATTACCTCGAGCTCATCAACGTTGCCGACGGCGCCATCCTCAGCGGCGCTCCCTGTCCTCCGCCCGACTCGGGAGACACGGGCAGTAGCTGCACCGACCAGAAGCTCACCTACGGGGGTGCCGAATGATCACCTTGCTCGCCCTCCTCGTCATCCCCTACGTGGAAGCCGCCCAGTCCGGGTCCTTGCGCGGCGCCGTTACCGATGAGACGGAGCTCGGCATCCCGGGTGCCACGGTCGTGCTCTCCGGGCCACTGATCGCGGGCGAACTGCAGGCCACCACCGATGACGAAGGCAACTTCCGCTTTGTCTCGGTGCCGGTCGGCACCCACGACCTGAAGGTGTTCAAGACGGGGTTCCCCGGCGCGGAACGGAAGGTACGGGTGAAGCTCGGCGAGACGGCGTTCGTGGGCATCGGGCTCACGGTCGGCACCGAAGTGGTGGTGATCGAAGAAACGCTGCCGGCTCTGGACACCTCGCGGAGCTCGGTGAGCACCGAACTCTCGAAAGAAGCCCTCGACCACCTCCCTGTCGGGCGCAGCTACCAAGACGTGGTGAATGTGCTCCCCGGCGTTTCGGGCCGCGTGGACACGTCGAGCGGCGGCCCCAGCGACGGCAATCCCAGCGTACGCGGCGAAGGCCAGTACGGGAACAACTACTTGGTGGACGGCATCAGCACGCGCGACCCCGCCACGAAGACCTTCGGCACCAACGTGAACTTCGACGCCATCGAAGAGATTCAGGTGTACACCGACGGCGCCCCCGCAGAGTTCGGACAAGCCACCGGGATGACCGTGAACGTGGTCACGAAGGATGGCGGCGACGAACACTTCGGCAGCGTCGGCTACTTCCTCAACACCGCGGCGTCCTCGGGCACCTACGACATCGTCGACCTCGCCACGCACGAAGAGGTCGCTACGGACAAGCGGGAGTTCCTCACGCACTCCCTGTCGCTGCTCGCGGGCGGACCGATCTCCAAGGAGAAGGTCTGGTACCTCGCCTCGATCGACCTCGGCGCCGACAACTCGGTGTACGAAGGACAGGACCCGTCCTCGCCCTATTCGGCCTACGACGGCGGCGGATTCGCCAAGGTCACCTGGTTCGCCACTCCCGATGCCAAGCTCCGCTACCAGTTCAACGGCCAGCTCACCGACATCGACAACCTGCTCACCAGCTCCACGGTGCTGCCCGAGGCGCAGGAGCACTACCAGTCGACCGACCTCGGAAACCAGGTGGAAGTGGTCTGGCGGCCCGGCATCTTCACCGAGATCGATCTGAAGGGCATTTACAGCGTGAGCAAGCTCGACGTCAGCCCGATGTCGGACGACGCCGAAACGCCCCAGATCTTCGACAGCGAGTCGGGCCAGTACACCGGCAACGCGAGCGCGTTTGACTACAACACGCGCAGTCGGGCGGGCTTCACCCTCACCGGTACGCAGCTCGCCAGCGGCAAGACGGGCGACCACCGCGTGAAGGCTGGCCTCGAAGCCTGGCAGCTCAGCGAAACCCGCGAGCTCGACTACACGGGCCCCGGCGACGGCCTGATCGGCACCAGCGCCGAGGGCTACCCCTGCACCGGCCCCGACTACACGGACTGCTACACGCGGCAGGAATTCCTCTACGTTGGGCCGCTCACCCATCGGGCGATCGTCTTCTCGGGCTTCCTCCAAGACGACTGGCAGCCGGTGGACGTGCTCACCATCAACGCGGGCATGCGGGTGGACTACGAAGCGCTGTACACGGTGCAGGGCACCCGCATCCTCGATCAGGTGATGCCCGCCCCTCGTTTGGGTGTGGCGTGGGACGCAACCGGCGACCACAAAACCAAGGTGACGCTCAACGCCGGGCAGTACTACGACGTGAACGGCGCGGCCTTTGCGGAGTGGGGCGATAGCAAAAGCAGCGCTGGGTACGACTATTATTACGGTCCCTACTCGCAAACCGAAGCCTATTTTAGTCAGGGTGCCTACCCGCTGGTGTTCTGTACCGAGGAGAGCTTCGCCACGCTCGACGACGAGGCCCAGAGCGCCGCCCGCGAAGCGTGTAACGGAGAGCTGCGTCCCTACCACATGGACAAGGCGGTGGTGTCGGTGGAGCGCGAGATCTTCCCGACGGTGGCGGTCGGCGTGCGCGGCATCCTGTCGCAAACGGTCGATATTCCTGAGGACATCAACTACGACGACGTCAACTGGGTGATCACCAACCCCGAAAACAAGCGTCGGGACTACTGGGCGCTTGAGTTTACGGCGGAGAAGCAGTTCGACAAGCACTGGCAGCTGCTCGCCAGCTACACGGTGTCGGAGTCCACGGGCACCTTGCCGGGGCAGTTTGAGTCGGCGTCGGCCAGCGACTACGGCGGCAATGGCAACGAAGTGGGCGTGTGGGCCGACGACATCGGCAGCGCCGAAACCCGCGCCGAGTACTTCGATGCCGGTTACGGCGAATACGTGGCCGGGTACGCCGGGCTTGGCAGCTACACCAACGAGGCAGGCTACTACGGCTACCTGCCGTATCACTCGCTGCACTCGGTGAAAGTGAACGGCAGTTACACCTTCACGACGGGCGCGTGGAATCACACGGTCGGCGCGGTCTACGAGTTCGACAGCGGACATGCCTGGCAGAAGCGCGGTTGGGTGCCCAACTACCAGGATTACTCGGCGCTGCCGGAAGGTCGCGGCACCCGGTTCATGCCGTCGGTGCACTACGTAGACCTTCACTTCGGCGAGTCGTTCGAGTGGGGCAAGTCCCAGTCCGCCGAGGTCGCCATCGACATCTTCAACGTGCTCGATCTGAGCGAGGCGATCACCTACTACGAGAACGACGACGAGAACTTCGGGCTCACGCTCTACCGTCAAGAGCCCCGGAGCATCCGGGCGTCGTTGAAGGTGAACTACTAGCGGTCGCGGCGGTGGGATAGGCCGGCGGAATGAACCTCGACGAACTCGTGCGGCTCAGCCTCGAAGAAGACGTCGGCCACGGCGACCTCACGACGGAGGCCACCGTTCCCGCCAGCGCGACAGGGCGCGCGCGCATCTACGCCAAGGAAGCTCTGGTCGTGAGCGGGCAGGAGGTGGCCGCCGAGGTGTTCCGCCAGCTCGGGTGCCGGTACGAGACGCAGGTGGACGACGGCGCGTGTGCGGGCGGCAGCGAGCCGGACACGATCGCGCTGGTGTCGGGCCCCTCGCGCGGGCTGCTCACTGGTGAGCGGGCCGCGCTCAACTTCCTGATGCGGCTCTGCGGAATTGCCACTCATGTACGGCGCGTGGTGGCCGCGGCGCCTGGCCTGCGGCTGGTCGACACCCGGAAGACCACCCCGCTGCTGCGGGGCTTGGAGAAGGCCGCGGTGCGCCACGGGGGAGCCGCCAACCATCGGTTCGGCCTGTTCGACGGGATCCTCATCAAGGACAACCACATCGTGGCGGCGGGCGGCATTCGGCAGGCGGTGGCCCGGGCGCGCGCCGGCGCTCATCCGCTGTTGCGCGTGGAGGTGGAGGTGGAGGACCTCGCCGAGCTTGCGGAGGCACTCGAAGCGGGCGCCGACGATGTGTTGCTCGACAACATGGATGACACCCTGCTTGCCGAGGCGGTGCGGCTGAACGCGGGCCGCGCCCGCCTCGAAGTGAGCGGCGGGATCACCGCCGAACGGTTGCCGCTCTTGCGAGGGCTTGGGGTGCACCGGGTGAGCATGGGGGGGCTCATCCACCAGGCCCGGTGGGTAGACCTGAGCCTCCGGATGTTGCCGGCGTGATCCGTCGCTGGCTCACCCGGCCGGCGCCGGAATTCCACCTTGCGCCCTCGCAAGGAAAGGTCCGGTTCACCTTCATGGGGACCGCGGGGTTTGTCGTGCAGGGGCAGTCCCGCACGTTCGTGTTGGATCCTTATGTGTCGCGGGCCGGACTGTGGCGAACCGCCTTCGGGCGCCTGCCGGTGGATGCGGAGCGTGTGCGCCGGTACTTCCCCACCGCCGACGAAGTCCTTGTCGGCCACAGCCACTACGACCACGCCCTCGACGCCTCCGCTGTCGCCACCCAAACGGGCGCACGCCTCTTAGGCAGCAGCGATACCCGACAGATCGCGTCCGCCGCAGGTTTTGACCTTGAGAGCTACGTGACGGTCAACCCGCGGGAGCCGGTGTCATGCGGCGCAGCAACGGCGACGGCGTGGCCTTCTCGGCACGGCAAGGCGATCTTCGGGCGCATTCCGTTCCAGGGGCGGCTCACCGCACCGCCTCCTTGGCCCCCCCGAATCCACGAGCTGCCGCACGGCGACGTGTTTCACTGGCACCTCGAACTCGATGGGCTGCGGGTACTGCACATCGACTCTGCCGACTTCCTCGAAGACGAGCTCGCGCCCGCCGACGTGCTGCTCCTCTGCGCGGTGGGGCGGCAGTACCGCCAAGACTACACGCGCTGCCTGCTCGAGCGGGTGAAGCCCCGCGTGGTCATCCCCTGCCATTGGGACGACTTCAGCGTGCCAATCGAGACTCCGCCACGTCAGCTGCCGGGCGTGGATGTGGAGGGGTTCGTGGACGAGATTCGGGCGGGAGGTGCGGAGCCCGTCGTCCTAGCGCCGCTGCAGAGCTGGTGGGGGTGAGGGGGGGGCGGCGTGGCCCTCACTCCCGAAGCGCCACGTACACCGCATGTTTCCACGCATCGCCACCCGCCTCCAACGAGCGGGGCTGCAAGGTGAAGCCGGACTGACCCACGCGACGCTCGTACGCGAGGTCGCGGCGTTCGCCCCACACGGCGAGCACGCCACCCTTGGAGAGCGCCCGGCGCTGGTGAGCGAGGGCCGCCAAGCCGTAGAACGGGTCTCCTGCGTTGTCGGCGGCCTCGTTCGGACCGGCGTACAGGTCCAAGAGGATCACGTCGTAGCTTCCATGCGAAACGCCCGAGATGTGTCGTGACACATCGCCGTGAAACATGGTGACCCTTGTGTCATGTATCGCTCCGCCGTTGACTTCGACAAGCGGCCCTCGGCACCACTCTTCCATGACTGGATTCAGCTCAGCCACCATCACGGTCGCTGACTTGGGGAGCACGTCCAGCGCCGCGCGCAGGGTGCAGCCCATCCCCAGACCGCCGATGAGCACGCGCGGAGAAGGGGAACGGCTCGCACCGCAGCCTCGCGTAGCCAGCACCTCCTCGGAGCGCCGCGCCGCGCTGTTCATCAGCACTCGCCCCGAGAGCTGGATCAGGTGTTCACCATCGGCCCGGCGGCGCAGCTCCAAGGTGCCGTCGGGGGTCTTTTCGCTGGCGATGAGGTTCCAGGGCCGCGGCATCCGGGCTCTACCGCGCCTGCTCTACGTTCGGCGCGGCGCGCGGGCCGTCCTCCCGGCCGGTGCTCACATCGAGGACAGCCCCGAGGAGGCGGCGCAGGCCAGGCTCCAGCTCTGACACCGGCACGCGTTCGTTGTCGCCGTGCGCCGTAGCCAACAGCTCGCCGTCGATCACGAAGGGCACATAGCCATAGGCATGCACGCCGAGGGGGCGCAGCGCCTGGCTGTCGGTGTAGCCGATGCTCACGATCGGTCCGGCTACCGCGTGTTCCTGACCCAATACGGCGCGGTCGGCGAGGGCCCGGAAGAAGGGGTCGTCCCAGGTGCTCGCGTTGGCGAGGGTGCTGCTGGTGATCTCGAAACGGATAGCGGGGTCGTCGACCAGCGCGACCAGCTCAGCTACCAGCGCCTCGGCCGTCTCGCCGGGAAGGATGCGGCAGTCGAGTACGGCACCCACTTCGCTGGGCACGACGTTCGGTTGCTTGCCGCCGAAGAAGCCGGTCACGTTCACGGTGTTGGTGAGCGCCGCGTGCGTAGGCGGGTTCTTCATCAGCCGGTCGCGCACGAGCAGCTTCACCAGAAAGGGGTTCTGGAGGATGGCCCCTGAAAGCCCGCCGCCTTCGGCGCCAACCCGCCGGAAGCTCTCCATCAGCACCGGGTTCCAGTGCACGACATCCTTCCGTTGCGCGAGCCGCTGCAGCGCGCGGGTGAGCACCTCGGGAGCGCGGCCAGGCACCGGCGTGGACCCGTGCCCCGGGGCGCCCGACGCGATCATCTTCATCCAGACGGCGCCTTTCTCCGCCACCGAGATGGCGTGGAAGGTTTGACCCTTGATGAACAGGTCTTGCAGGCCGTAGCCGCCTTCGTTGATGGAATGGGAACAGTTCACGCGGTCCCACAGCTTCACCACCGAGTCGATGCCCTTGCTGTCCACCTCTTCGTCGGCCACCGCGAGCAGAACCAGCTGCCGGTTGAGCGGCACGCCGAGCCTCTTGATTTGGATCATCGTCATCACTTCGAGGGCCGTCATGCCCTTCATGTCTAGGGCGCCGCGACCCCACACAAAGCCCTCCTTCACCTCGCCCGAAAAGGGGGAAACCTTCCAGCGGTCGGCTTCGGCGGGCACCACATCGACATGGCTCAACAGGCACAGCGGCTGCTGGTCGCCGGTGCCAGGCAGGCGGGCGATGAGTGAGGCCCGGCCGTCTTCGAGTGGCACCAGCTCCGTCACGATGCCCTCGGCCTGCAAGACGCGGTCAAGGTAGTCCACGGCGGCCCGTTCGTTTCCCGGCGGATTGACGGACTCGATCTGCAGCAGCTCCGACAGCAAACGGGTGAGCTCAGGGGTGGCCGCGGCCCAGTCCACCTGCTCCAAGAGTCGATCGGCGGGCCGGGCAGGGGCATCGGAGGGGAGGGAACGGGCGAAGGCGAAGGCGAGGAGGGCCAGCATGGGCGAATGCTAACTCCGCGAGGAGCGGCTACCCTGCGGCAGATGTCTACCCTCCTCCTGCTCACCGGCTGTCTCTCCCCCGACGCCGCCCCCGCTCCGCCTACCCTCGACGAGTTCCTCCACAGCACGTGGGTGAACTACGCCAGCGAAGACCTCGAGGCCCTCGCGGAGCTGACCATCAGCTTTGGCGCCACCCTCGACGCCGAAGAGTTCCCCCTTCAGGGTGACTATTCCGACCTCACGCAAGAGGAATTCTTGCTGGTGGACGTGGAGTGGGACGCGAACCCGAAGGACGCCGCGGGGTTCTACCTCGTGGACACCCTCGACTGCTCTTCTGCCGAGCTGATGGACGCGCTCATCCAACCCGATCAGCGGCTCGTGTTCCCGGACAATTACACCGACTACCAACGGGAATTCACAACCGACCGCGACAGTTTCTTGGCAGGAGACACCGACATTGTCACCTGGGACACCACCTACGCGGTTGAAATTCCCATCGCGGGTGCCTACCGCACGTTCGTGCACGGCGGCGCGATGCGTCTCGACGTGGACGGCGAGGAAGGCTTTGCCACGCGCACATGGGCTCCCAACCCAGCCGACAGCGACGAAGAGGCCACCAAGCTCGACCAAGACTATCAGATCGAGGCCTACTTCCCGGGCGACGGGGGGATGATTCACGCCTACGGCATGTGGCGCGAATTCCAGATCAACCCCGACACCACCCAAGACTCCGACATCATCCGCGCGCTGATCCTCGACGGCATGAAGGGCTATTTCGACGACACCAGCGCCTACTGCGCGGGGTTGAGGGACGGGTAGACGGGGGTGGGCGCGAGCACGGCGAGGAGGATGCCGGCGGCTTGGAGTCGCTCCTTCGCTGACTTTTGCACGGCGTAGAGGACGACCTGATGCTCGGCTTGGTCCACGAAACCGCGAAGGACGAGCTCCACCGATGCGGGGCCTAGCGCCCGTACCGCCACTACCGGCGCCGGCTCGGCGTGTACGCGGGGGTCGCTGCGCAGTGCGGCGGTGGCGATCAGGATGGCCTGATCGAGATCGCTGGCGTAGTCGAGGTTCACGACGACGTCGATTCGGCGGGTGGGGTTTCGGGAATAGTTCACGATCGGGGCGCCCCAGACGCTGGCGTTCGGAAGCGAGACGTAGAGGTTTTCCGTGGTGGTCAACTCCGTGGCGAAGAGGCCGATGCGTTGCACGGTGCCGCTGTGTCCCTGCACGAGGATGGAGTCTCCGAGCTGGAAGGGCCGGAGTACGAGCAGCATCACCCCGGCCGCTACGTTGGTGAGCGTGCCTTGCAGCGCGAGCCCCACGGCGAGACCGGCTGCCCCGAAAACCGCGATCAGGCTGGAGGTCTCCACCCCGAAATTCCCCAGCGCCGCGACGACCGTGAGCAGCCGGACCGTGTTCTTGACGACCGAGACCACGAGGGGTTTGAGGGTGTCGTCGATCCCCGGCGACCGCCGCATCACGAAGCCCGTGACCTTCGCCATCCGTTGGGCCGCCCACCAACCCGCAAGCAGGATGACGATGGCACCGAGCGCGTTCATGCCAAGCGTGGCCAGGTTCATGCCGATGAAACGCTGCAAGGAGGCGAGATTTTCGGGGGTCATGGTTCGATCCGTGGGGGGTGGTGGCCTACAGCCCGTCGTCGAGGTGGTCGTTCCAGACCTTCGCCGCTTCGGCATGGCTCTTCACGCCCTTCCAGAACTGGGCGAAGAAGGGGTCCCACTGGTCGCCGATGCCCCCATCTGCCAGCACCTTCGGGCTGCCCACGCGGAAGCCTTCGGCGGTGCCGCTGGGGCGGTAGCGGAGCCCGAGCTCGAGGGTGAGCGGGCGCTCGCCGTACTCCACGGCGCGAAGGAAGAGGGCGTCGGTCTTCAGGCCGCCCACCGTGAGGAAGGTGTCGTACACCAGCACGGCGCGATCGACACCGTCGGGGTTCTTCTCCAACCACGCTCGGCCCGCGGCCACCGACTCTTCTAGGGTGGAATGCTTGAGCCGGAGGAGCCCTCGCTTGCCGGCCTTCTCGTGGCCCAGCAGCGGTACGAAGGCTTCAGGATCGATGACGCACCACACCGAGTGCGCGAGGAACCGGCCGGTGAGATCGGCGAGGGCGAGCATGGCGCGGGGCTATCCGGCGGCGGGCGCCGGGGCACGCGGCGGCGAGGCTACCCGGGCCCCAATGGCCAGCCGACCGCATTCCACAAGAGCAACAGCGCTGTCCAGGTGACGCCCCACGCCACCGCGAACGGCAACTGGGCAGCGAAAACGGTCCCCATGCCCGCGGAGGGCACGTAGCGACGCGCGGCGGCGAGCACGATCGGCATGTACGGCATCAACGGAGTGAGTACGTTGGTGACCGCATCGCCGACCCGGTACGCCGCTTGCGTCATCGCGGGATCGATGCCGAGGAGCAGCAGCATGGGCACGAACAGCGGCGCCATCAGCGCCCACTTGGCCGAGGCACTCGCGATCAGGATGTTGATGAAGCCCGAGAGCACTACGAAGGCGGCGAGCAAAACGCCGGACGAGAGGCCGAGCTCTCTCACCACGTCGGCTCCACGCACCGCGAGCACCATGCCGAGGTTGGACCAGTTGAACCACGCCACGAACTGGGCGGCCGCGAAGGCGAGCACGATGTAGCCGCCCATGCCGCCCGCGGCGTCGGCGGCGAGCTTCGCGGCGTCCTGGGTGTTGCGCACCCTGCCGGTGTGCACGCCGTGAACGAGCCCGGGAACGAGGGCCGCGGTGGCCACGAGGAGCACCATGCTCTCGTACACGGGGGTCCACCTTCCGTCGTCGGCGCGGAGGATGAACACGGCGACCAGCGCGAGCAGCGCGACGGTGACGGCGCAGGCGATGCCAGCCGGGAGGAGCGAGGCGGATTCGGCCTCGTCGGGCTCCTCTCGCGTGGCCCACGGCCCGAATCGCCGCTCCACCGAGGGCGCCACCAACGCACCCACGCCGGTAACGAGGAAGACGCTGGCAGCGTTGAAGTACCAGTTGCAGGTGGCCGCCACGTGCACCTCGGGATCCACCAGCTTCGCGGCGGCGTCGGTGAGCCCGGCCAGCAAGGGGTCGAGCGCGGTGACGAGCAGGTTGGCGCCGTAGCCGCCGCTCACCGCCGCATAGGCGATGCTCATGCCCGCCAAGGGGTGCCGGCCGGCGCGCGCCCAGAGGGTGGCGCCGAGCGGCACCAGCACGACGAAGCTCGCATCGGAGGCCAAGGCGCCATTGGCGCCCACAAACAGCATCGCCACGGTGAGGAGCCGCGGCGGGACGGCGCTTACGGCGCGGCTGAGCGCGGCCCCGATGAGGCCGGAGCGCTCGGCCACACCGATGCCCATCACCGCCGCGAGCACGCTGGCGAGGGGCGGAAAGGCTCCGAAGTTTTTGACCGCGTCGGTCCACATCCGGCGCAGCTGTGAACCCTCCAGGAGGCTCTGAACGGCCACCGGATCGCCGGTTCCGGGGTGGGTGACGGTCCAGTTTCCGCCGGCCATGAGCGCCGACGCAACGGCGATGAGCCCCGCGACGAGCGCGAAGAGCACGACCGGATCGGGCAGGCGGTTTCCGGCTCGTTCCAGCGCGTCGAGGAGGCCGCCAGACTTGGGTGGGGAGCTCACACCGGGCATGGGGGAGTATAGCTGGTGGGCGGCCTGCGGAACTACTCGCCGTCGGGGCTCGGAGCCACTCGCCCCACCATCGGGCGAACCGGCGAAATGCCGCCCATCACGGCTACGGGCGGCGGCTCGCCGAGGAGCTGGTGAACGCCGCCCGCCTCGGTACGCAGCGTCAGCGCCTCCTCGTTGGCGGCGTTCGCGCGATTGTCGGCGGTGACCACCTCGGCGGGGCCCCGGTTGCCGCTGTCGAACGAGGTGTCCTCGTCGGTGGCGCAGCCGGCGGCGCCGAGCGCGAGCGCAGCGAGCGCGAAGGCAGCGGGCGCCGGCCGGTGCAGCGAGCGCCCGGTCTCGTCCACCTCCACCCGCACACAGACCGAGACCCCTTCGTTCCGTGCGAGCCAGGCCGACGCCGCGGGGCGCGACATCGCGCTGAGGTTGGTGACGTGCTTCTGGCAGTCGCCGCAGAAGCGCCGCCGCTCGCCGCCGACGAGCTTCTCCCACGCGAGCGGGCAGGAATAAGCGAGCTGGACCTTGTCGAGGAAGTTCATCACGGAGCCTTGGTGCCGCCCACAACGCCGCTCGTCCGTGATGCCTTACAGTGCGCTCAGCCGCCCGTTCGCCGCCGCACTTCTTTGATGAGGTCGGCCACGTTGCCGGGGAGCGTGCTGCGCGCCGCGATCTCGCCCACCCAGCGGGGAATGTTGCCCCCCGCATCGGTGCAGATGCGGTAGCGGACGAGGGTGCCGGCAGCTTCGGGGCGAAAGGTCCAGTCGCCGAGGTTCGTGCGCGTGCTCAGAGCGCCCGGAAAGCGAGCCTGCAACTCGGCCAGTTCGGCAGGATAACGAGCCTCGGCGTCGACCTGATCCCAGCGAAAAATCCGGGCGCCTCCCTCTACGCTGGTGGTCGCGTGCACGAACCAGAAGCGGTCGGACACCGGCGCGGGGTTGTCGAGCAGTTGGTAGTAGTCGAAGCTGTCTGCGCCAGCGGTGAGTCGGCGCGCCGCGGGGAGCGACCACGAGCTCCACCGGGGCTGGTTTTCCACGTCGGTGGCGGCGGCGAGGAACACGTCGGGGTCGAGCGCGGCGGTGGTGCTGCCCTCGAGGCAGTCTTCACCGAGCACCTGCTTGTGGCGCACGGCCACCGGCCCCACGCCCTTGACCGTTTTCGTGTCCACAAGCTCCCACCCCGCTTCTGCCTCCATGGCGCTGCGGAGGGCTACGGGATCGGTGGCGAAGGCGAGCGCAGACAGGAGGAGCATCAGCGCTCGCCTATCGCGACACCTGCACGTGGGTGGCGGGCTCGGCGGCGAGGCCGGCGAATCGGAGAACGGTGACAGCCGAGGTGGCGGGGCCCTCAGCGAAGGCCGCCATCGCCGTGGGCATGGGCACCGGCGCACCCCAGCGCGCCTCCACCCAGATCGCACAGCGCTCGCCTTCGGGGCAACTACGACG
>CANKOI010000004.1 GCA_947484175.1 Deltaproteobacteria bacterium | reverse complement strand
ACCATCGAGCTGATCACCCCCATCGCCATGGAGAAGCAGCTCCGCTTCGCCATCCGCGAAGGTGGAAAGACCGTCGGCGCCGGTGTGGTTGCCGAGATCTTGGCGTAGGAAATGGCCTCCACCAACCGCATCCGCATTCGTCTCAAGGCCTACGATCACAAGCTGCTCGACAAGTCGGCGCGTGAGATCGTTGATACCGCCAAGCGCACCGGGGTGAACATCCGCGGACCGCTTCCGCTGCCGACCACGATCTCCCGATGGACCGTGCTTCGCAGTCCCCACGTGGACAAGAAGTCGCGTGAACAGTTCGAGCGTCGTACGCACCACCGCATGCTGGACATCCTCGAGCCTACACAGGCCACGGTGGACGCCCTCATGAAGCTCGACCTGAGCGCCGGTGTGCACGTCGAGATCAAGCTCTCCTAGGCCCCCGAGGAATTCATGGCCACGGTCGATGTATACAATCTTGCCAAGGAACGAGTCGGCTCCGCCGAGCTCGCCGAGGCCGTGTTCGGGGTCGAGGTGAAGGAACATCTGTTCCACCTCGTCGTCCGGGCTCAGCTCGCCGCTCGCCGCGCCGGCACCCATGCCACCAAGCAGCGGGCCATGGTCGCGGGCGGCGGCAAGAAGCCCTGGCGGCAGAAAGGAACCGGTCGTGCCCGTGCGGGCTCGAGCAGGTCGCCGATCTTCCGTGGCGGCGGCGCGGTGTTCGGCCCCCAGCCGCGGAGCCATGCGTTTCAGGTGAACAAGAAGGTTCGCCGTGCGGCGCTGCGTGCGGCACTCAGCCGTCGCGCAGGGGAGTCGGCGCTGGTGGTGGTTGATCGCTTCACCCTCGCCGAGGCGCGCACTCGCCACTTCCGCGCGTTCTTGAAGGCCTTCGGCTTCCAGAGCGTGCTGGTGGTCTTGCCGACGATGGACGAGTGCGTTTCTCTTGCGGCGCGCAACATCCCAGGCGTCACGGTCCTGCCCGTCGAGGGCCTGAACGTCTACGACGTGCTCCGCCACAAGAACGTTGCGGTCGCTCAGGATGCCCTGGGCGCAATCGTCGGTCGCCTGAGTACGGAGGTGGCAAGTGGCTGAGATTCACGAGATCATCATTCGCCCGATCGTGACCGAGCGTTCGGCGCAGGCCGAAGCCAACGAGAACACCTATGTGTTCCAGGTCGGCGAGGGTGCGAACAAGCACGAGATCCGTGCCGCGGTCGAATCGTTCTTCAGCGTCAAGGTCGAAGACGTGCGCACGGTGCGCGTCCGCGGCAAGTTCAAGCGCTTCGGGCGGTTCTACGGCAAGCGCTCCAACTGGAAGAAGGCCTACGTGAAGCTCGCGTCAGGTCAGTCCATCAACTTCTTCGAGGCCTGAGATGGGAACCCGTCGCTTCCGCCCCGTGACGCCGAGCAAGCGGTTTCAGGTGGCTCCCGACTTTTCGGAGGTCACCACTGACCGTCCGGAGCGATCGCTGACCGTGCCGCTCAAGCGCACCGGAGGCCGGAACAATACCGGCCGAATGACCCAGCGCCGCATGGGCGGTGGGCACAAGCGCTCCTACCGTATCATCGACTTCCGGCGGAACAAACTGGATGTCTCGGCCACCGTCGCCACGATCGAGTACGACCCGAACCGGACGGCCCGGATCGCGCTCCTCAACTATGCGGATGGCGAAAAGCGCTACATTTTGGCGCCCCTCGGTCTCAACGTCGGGGACACCGTGCTTGCGGCCGAAACCGCCGATATCAAGCCGGGTAATTCGATGCGTCTGGCCACGGTTCCTCTGGGCACCTTCGTGCACAACGTGGAGTTGAAGGTCGGGCGCGGCGGCCAGATGTGCCGGAGCGCCGGCAGTTACGCTCAGCTCATGGCCAAGGAGGGCATGTACGTGCTTCTCCGCCTCCCGAGTGGCGAGCTGCGGAAAGTGCTCTCGGAGTGTCGGGTTACCATCGGTCAGGTGGGCAACTTGGAGCACGAGAACGAGTGCTTGGGGAAGGCCGGCCGCGCCCGTTGGCTGGGGTGGCGCCCCTTCGTTCGCGGCACTGCCATGAACCCGATTGACCATCCTCATGGCGGTGGTGAGGGTCGCACGAAAGGCGGCCGTCATCCTGTCACTCCCTGGGGCAAGCCGACGAAGGGGTACAAGACCCGTTCGAAGAAGAAGCCCACCTCTCGCTTCATCGTCAAGCGTCGCCGCTAGGAGCCTGATTCATGGCACGTTCCATCAAGAAGGGTCCATTCGTTGACCAGCACCTCTTCGTCAAGGCCAGCGCGGCTCGGGCGGTGGGTGGCAGCTCGGCCCGCGTGATCAAGACGTGGAGCCGGCGCTCCACGATCCTCCCCGACTTCATCGGGCTGACCTTCGCTGTGCACAACGGCAAGAAGTTCGTCCCCGTGTACGTCTCCGAAAACATGGTGGGGCACAAGCTCGGTGAGTTCGCGCACACGCGAACCTACTATGGGCATGCGTCCGACCGCAAGACCAGGGTGAAGTGATGGACGCGACGGCATCGTTGCGATTCGCTCGCATCAGTGCGCGCAAGGCGCGCCTCGTGGCCGATGTGGTCCGCGGCAAGTCGGCGGGCGAAGCGGTGGAGGCGCTGCGCTTCCTGGACAAGAAGTCCGCGCCGCTCATCGCCAAGCTTGTGGAGTCGGCCGTGGCGAACGCGGAAGAGTCCGCCCGGGTCGGAAATCGGGAGATCGACATCGACGCCTTGGTCATCAAGCGCATCGAGGTCGGGCAGGCGTCCGGTCTGCGCCGGTTTCGGCCACGCGCTCAGGGGCGGGCAACCCCCATCGTGAAGAAGACTGCGCACATTACCGTCGTTGTCGGCGAGGAGTCCTGAACCATGGGCCAAAAGGTCAACCCGATTGGATTCCGCGTCGGAATCACACGTCCTTGGGAATCGAAGTGGTACGCCGAGAAGGAGTACCAGCGTTTCCTCCACGAGGACATCCGGATTCGTCGCTACCTGAAGGAGAAGCTGTTCGTTGCGGGAATCTCGAAGATCCGCATCGAACGCGCGGCGAACAAGGCCAAGGTCTTCATCCACGCGGCCAAGCCTGGGATGGTGATCGACAAGCGCGCCAAGGGTCTCGACCAGCTTCGCGCCGACCTCCAGGCGCTGGTGCAGACCGAAGTGTTCCTCAACGTGATGGAAGTCCGCAAGGTCGACACCGATGCCGTTCTGGTGGCTGAGAACATCGCAGCGCAGCTTGAGAAGCGGGTGAGTTTCCGGCGCGCCATGAAGAAGGGGATGACCCAGTCGCGCAAGGCGGGTGCTAAAGGCATCAAGGTGATGTGCGCAGGTCGGCTCGGCGGAGCGGAAATGAGCCGTACCGAGTGGTATCGCGAAGGTCGCGTTCCCTTGCACACCCTCCGGGCCGATATCGACTACGGCCTAGCCCAAGCCAAGACCAACTACGGCGTCATCGGCGTCAAGGTGTGGATCTACAAGGGCGAATTCACGCCCGACGAAGAAGACCGCACGCTCTGAGAGGTAGCCGACATGCTTTCGCCCAAGCGCATCAAATTCCGCAAGGTCCAGAAGGGCCGTAGCAATGGCCTCGCCTACCGTGGCGGGGACGTTTCGTACGGTGAATTTGGGCTCCAATCCACCGACCCGGGCCGGCTCACGTCGCGCCAGATCGAAGCCGCTCGAGTTGCGCTCACGCGCTACGTGAAGCGTGGCGGCAAGATTTGGATCCGGGTTTTCCCGCACAAGCCGGTAACCAAGAAGCCCGCGGAAACCCGTCAGGGCACCGGGAAGGGCAACGTGGAGTTCTGGGTGGCCGTCGTCAAGCCGGGCACCATGCTCTACGAAATCGAGGGTGTCACCGAGGAGATCGCTCGTGAGGCGTTCCGTCTCGCGAGCCACAAGCTCCCTCTGGGCACCCGCTTCATCAAGCGCGAGGACCACGTCGGATGAGTACCCCCAACTTGGCCGGACTTTCGGATGAGCAGCTGGTGCACAGCGAACTGAACTCCCAGCGCGAGCTCGCGGGCCACCAGTTGCGGCACGCCATGAGCAAGCTTGAGAACAACAGCCTGCTGGGCAAGACCCGGCGTGCGATCGCTCGCGCGCAGGGAGAGATTCGGCGGCGGGAAATCGCCGCGAGCTTGGTGAATGGCGCTCTTAGGGCCAAGCACCTGGGCAGCTACACGCCTGCGGCGCTGGGCGCCGCACCTGAGGCGGGGGGCAGCTTCCTGAAGAACATGCTTGACAGCGAGAAGGCTTCGGAGTAATCCGCGGCCTCCCATCGGAGGGCGGCAGCGCCCTCCACCCCGAAGACGTCCACGGAACGTGGAGACCTTCGGGAAACGCCAACCACCACCCAGGTGAACCATGTCTGCCGAGGAAACCAGCGAGGTTGCCGGCGCCGTTGCGCAACGGCGTCGTACGCTGCTCGGGCGCGTTGTGTCCGACAAGATGGACAAGACGGTCGTCGTCGAGGTGGAGCGCACCCACAAGCACGCGCTCTACCGCAAGTACGTGAAGTCGAGCCAGAAGTTCAAGGCGCACGACGAAGCGAACGAGTGCGTGCTCAACGACTTTGTGGTGATCGAAGAGTCGCGGCCGCTGAGCCGCACCAAGCGCTGGGTCGTCATCGAGCGCCGCGTCGCGGGGGGTGCGTCGTGATCCAGATGCAGTCTACGCTCGACGTGGCCGACAACTCCGGCGCGCGAAAGGTGATGTGCGTCAAGGTGCTAGGCGGAAGCAAGCGCAAGTACGCATCGCTGGGCGACGTGATCGTAGTGGCCGTGCAAGAAGCCATCCCCAACGGGAAGGTGAAGAAGGGCGAGGTGACCAAGGCGGTCATCGTGCGAACCGCAAAAGAGGTTCGCCGGGCGGATGGTTCGTACATCCGGTTCGACACCAACTCCGCCGTTCTGCTGGACGGCAAGGGCGAGCCGGTCGGCACGCGTATCTTTGGTCCTGTCGCCCGCGAGCTGCGCGGCAAGCAGTACATGAAGATCGTCGCCCTCGCACCTGAAGTGTTGTGAGGAAGTCATGAAGACGAAACTCAAGATTCATCGCGACGACACGGTGGTCGTGATCGCGGGCAAGTTCAAGGGCCGCGTGGGCAAGGTTGTCCGCGTGATTCCTGAGGATTCGAAGGTCGTGGTGGAGGGTGTGGCCCTTCAGAAGCGCCACATGAAAGCTCAGGGCGACCAGGCCGGACGGATCATCGAAAAAGAGCGCCCGTTGCATATTTCCAATGTGGCGATCTGGAACGTGGCCGAAGCCCGCCGCGTGAAGGTGGCTGTTCGCACCCAGGGAGATGGAAGCCGCCATCGGGTGGACAAGAAATCGGGTGCGCCCATCGACCAGGCAAAGGGGTAAGCCATGACTCCGCGTTCGCTCGACGTGTACCGCAAAGCCGTGGTGCCGGAGCTCCTGAAGGAGTTCGGGTATCGCAACGTGATGCAGGTGCCACGTCTGCAGAAGATCGTTCTGAACACCTCAATCAAAGAGGCTACTCAGAATGTGAAGGTTCTGGAAACCGCGGCCGAGGAGCTGGGGTTGGTTACCGGCCAGAAGGCGCAGATTCGCCGCGCCAGGAAGGCCATCGCCAACTTCAAGCTGCGCGCCGGAGTTCCGATCGGGGCGCGCGTCACGCTGCGTGGCCGCCGGATGTGGGAGTTCTTGGATCGTCTGATCCACATCGCCCTCCCGCGGGTTCGTGACTTCCGGGGAATTGATCCCAAGGCCTTCGATGGTCGTGGCAACTACTCCTTGGGCGTCACCGAGCAGATCATCTTTCCGGAAATCAACTACGACCGCGTGTCCAAGGTAACCGGAATGAACATTTCTTTCGTAACCACCGCAAGTTCCGATGCGGAGGGCAAGGCGCTGTTGAAGCACCTCGGCCTTCCGTTGCGGCAGTAGGGGGCGTCAGATGGCCAAGAAGTCCATGATCGCCAAGGCCGCTAGGCCGGCCAAATTCACCGTGCGTAAGAACAGCCGCTGTCCTCTCTGCGGTCGTCCTCGCGCCTTCCTCCGTGATTTCAACATGTGTCGCATCTGTTTCCGCGATCTCGCCCTGAAGGGTGAGATTCCGGGCGTGATGAAGGCCAGCTGGTAGGAGCGCCCATGGTCACTACCGATCCCATCGCCGACCTCCTCACCCGCATTCGGAACGGCATCACCGCTCGCCATAAGGCCGTGGTGATTCCCCGCTCCAAGATGAAGCTCGAGATCGTCAAGATCCTCAAGGCTGAGGGTTTCATCGAAGGCTACATCGATCAGGCCGACGCCGAACGCCCCAGCGTGAAGGTGTTCCTGAAGTATTCCGACGGCAAGGAGGGCGTCATTCAAGGCCTGAAGCGTGTCTCGACGCCCGGCCGACGGTTCTACGTCGGCAAGGACGAGCTGCCCAAGGTGCAGAATGGTCTCGGCGTCGCCATCATCACCACGCCCCGCGGCGTGCTCACCGACAAGGCTGCCCGTATGGCTGGCGTTGGCGGTGAGGTTCTCTGCTACGTCTGGTAGGAGCTCCCATGTCTCGTATCGGCAAGCTTCCAGTCGCCCTGCCTGCAGGGGTAACGGTGACGACCGGCCCCTCCGGCCTCACGGTGAAGGGCCCCAAGGGCGAGTTGCGCAGCCTGGTGGGCAGCGGCGTGGAGATCGTGCAGGAGTCGGGCGTGGCGCGCGTGGTTCGTAAGGACGACGACCGGCAGGCGCGGGCCAACCACGGCCTCATGCGGGCGCTGCTGAACAACATGGTGACCGGGGTCACCAAGGGCTATCAGCGCAGGCTCACCATCACCGGTGTCGGATTCAAGGCGGAGGTGAAGGGGTCGGACTTGATCCTCAACCTCGGCTTCTCCCACAGCATTGTCTTTCCGTTCCCCGCCGGGATCACCATCGAAGTCGAGAAGGCCACCACGGTCATCGTGAAGGGCTCGAATCGGGAACTCGTCGGTGAGACCTGCGCAAAGCTCCGTTCCTTCCGGCCGCCCGATGCCTACAAGGGCAAGGGTGTTCGAAACGAAGGCGAGCACATCAAGCTCAAGGCCGGCAAGACGGCGAAGAAGTAGGGTGCAGCATGTCAGTCCGTGAAGATCAGGCAATCGCCCGCGGCCGTCGGAAGGCGCGCATCCGCGGCAAGGTGTTCGGCACCCCCGAGCGCCCTCGCATGAGCGTTTACCGCTCGGCGGGCCACATTTACGCGCAAATCATCAACGACGAGACGGGGACGACGCTTGCAGCAGCGTCCACGCTATCGCCGGAGTTGAAGGGCCGTGAAGGTCATGGCGGCAACGCCGATGCGGCGCGCGCAGTGGGCGGCCTCATCGCCGTGAAGGCCAAGGCGGCCAGCATTTCCCAAGTTGTATTCGATCGTAACGGCTTCTTGTACCACGGCCGCGTCAAGGCGCTGGCCGAGGGAGCTCGCGAAGCCGGGCTCGACTTCTAGTTCCATCTCGTCGGCGCCCCGGCGTCGCGGAGTTCCCATGTCAATGCCATCCGGCAAGAAGAATCCGATTCGTAAAGTTGACGCTGACGCGCAGCTGATCGAGAAGAACATCTACGTCAACCGCGTCGCCAAGGTGGTGAAGGGCGGCCGGCGCTTCTCGTTCGCGGCCCTCGTGGTCGTGGGCAATGGGGATGGCCGGATCGGTATCGGTCAGGGCAAGGCCAACGAAGTTCCGGAAGCCGTGCGTAAGGCAACGGAACGCGCGCGCCGCTCGATGTTCGACGTCCCCGTGGTGGACGGAACGGTTCCTCACCTGATCCAGGGCCGCTTCGGGGCTGGAAAGGTGCTCCTGCGCCCCGCCAGCCCGGGAACGGGTGTCATCGCGGGCCCCGTTGTGCGCGCGCTGCTCGATGCCGCGGGCTACCACAACGTGCTCACGAAGAGCCTCGGGAGCTCCAACCCCTACAACGTGGCGAAAGCCACTGTGGCCGCGCTCAAGTTGGTCGAGTCGCCCGATATGGTGGCCGCCCGCCGCGGGCTCTCCGTAGACGACCTGCTCGGCAACTACGATCTGCGTCGGCGGGTCGCCGGTGCAGCCAAGGAGAACGCATGACCCACCTCAAGGTCACGCTCACCCGCTCTTCGATCGGCGCGGATGATCGGCAGATGGCGACCATTCGGGGCCTCGGCCTCCGCAAGATCGGCGGCTCGCGTGTGCTGGAGAACACTCCCAGCGTGCGGGGCATGGTCAAGTCCGTGATGCACCTCATCTCGGTGCAAGAGGTCTCCAATGGCGGATGAACTTAGTCGTTTGAAGCCGGTGCCGGGCTCGCAGACCGCGCGCACCCGCATCGGTCGGGGCCAGGGCTCTGGCCTCGGCAAGACGGCGGGCAAGGGCACGAAGGGCCAGCAGGCTCGGGCCGGCAAGGGCAAGCGGTTCGGCTTCGAAGGCGGCCAGATGCCGCTGCAGCGTCGTCTCCCCAAGGTGGGCTTTCGCAACATCAACGCCACCGACTTTGAGGTCGTGAACGTGGGCAAGCTCAACGGGCTTGCGGCGGGCACGGTCGTGAGCGGGGAGTCGCTGAAGGCCGCCGGTGTCATCTCCCGCGTTGGTCGCGACGGTGTCAAACTGCTCGGCAACGGCGAAGTCACGGTCAAGCTCACGGTCAAGCTGGAGAAGGTCTCCGCCGGTGCCCGCGCGAAGATCGAGGCGGCGGGTGGTGCGGTCGAGGGCGGCGAGTGACCGTGCGGCTTCGGCCGCACCAACTTGCCCTCGAGGAGGCGGCGTTTAGTCTCTCGGGCCGGAGGATCAGATGACCCGCTGGATTTCTACCATCTGGCGCATGCCGGACCTCCGCAGCCGCGTGCTGTTCACGCTCGGCATGCTGGCCGTGTTTCGGCTTGGCGTGCACATTCCCGCCCCCGGCGTTGACCGTGACGCCTTGGCGAAGACCATCGAGCAGAACGCGAACACCGCGTTCGGTCTCTACAACATGTTCAGCGGCGGAGCGCTGGGCAATTTCAGCGTCTTCGTGCTGGGGATCATGCCGTACATCACGGCGAGCATCATCATCCAGATTCTGACGGTAGCCGTGCCCAGCCTTGAGCGCATCTCGAAGGAGGGCCAGCAGGGCAAGGGGCGGATCACCCAGTACACGCGGTACGCCACCATCGGGATCGCGCTCGTGCAGGGCGTGCTGATGGTTGCGATTCCCTTGGAGTCCATGCAGTCGCCGACGGGCGGGGGCATTGTCCTTGAGCCCGGGTGGACCTTCCGGATCATCACGGCGATCACGCTGACCGCAGGCAGCTGCTTCGTCATGTGGATCGGCGAGCAGATCAGCGAGCGTGGGATTGGAAACGGCAGCTCGTTGATCATCGCGGCCGGGATTGTTTCGCGACTGCCGTTGGCGATCCAGGGCAGCGTCCTGAAGCTGCAGGCCGATGAGCTGAATCTCGTTCAGCTCACCGTCATCCTGTTCGGAATGGTGGTGGTGATCGGCTTGATTGTGTGGATTGAGCGGGCACAGCGTCGGATCGCCATCCAATACGCAAAGCGCGTGGTCGGGCGAAAGGTCTACGGTGGGGCCCAGTCCAGCCACCTCCCGTTGAAGATCAACACCGCCGGCGTGATCCCCCCCATCTTCGCATCCAGCGTGTTGATGGCGCCTGCGACGATTCTGGCCGTCACGCAGGGCAAGGAGGGTGCAGTCGCGGACCTTGTCGGCGCACTGACCGCCGCCCTACAGCCGGGCGCATGGCTCTACAACTACGCCGAGATCGGGCTGATTGTCTTCTTCGCTTACTTCTACACGGCGATGGTGTTCAACCCGGTCGACGTGGCTGAAAACCTGAAGAAGCACGGCGGCTACGTGCCCGGCATCCGGCCGGGGAGGCAGACCGCCGAGTACATCGACTACATCCTCACGCGGCTGACTGGCGCCGGCGCGCTGTACATGGCCGGCGTGTGCATCCTGCCCGCCATCCTCACCCGTATGTACGGGGTGCCCTTCGCGTTCGGCGGCACGGGCCTGCTCATCGTGGTGAACGTTGCGTTGGACACGGTGGCGCAGGTGGAGGCCCAGCTGCTCACGCAGCACTACGATGGCATCAACGGCCCGTCGGCGCCTGGCCTCAGCGGCGGGCGTCGCCGCGTGCTCGCCGGCGTCTGAGGAGGGGGGGTGTTCGTACTCCTGTTTGGCCCCCCCGGCTCCGGAAAGGGCACGCAGGCCTCGGCTCTGGCCGAACGGCTGGCGATCCCGCATGTGGCCACCGGGGACATCTTCCGCAAGCACCTTCGTGAGGGCACGGCGTTGGGCAAGCTCGCCCGGAGCTACATGGACCGCGGCCAGCTCGTGCCCGATCTGGTCACGTGCGACCTCGTGGCGTCCCGGCTGGGCGAGGCCGATGCGGCGGGGGGCGTGCTCTTTGATGGCTTTCCGCGCTCGGTGCCGCAGCTCTACTGGCTTCTGGGCCACTTGGGCGCCACCGGGCGTGGCCTTGCTCACGTGGTGAACCTGCAGGTCAATGAGGAGCTGATTCTTGCGCGCATCACGGGGCGCCGCACATGCACGAACTGCGGTGCGACCTTCCACGTGGACAGCGCCCCGCCCGATTCGTCGGGCAACTGCCGACGCTGTGGCAGCCCCGTGGTGCAGCGCAAAGACGACACCGAGGCGGTCGTGCAGGATCGCCTTGTGGCCTATGCCGCGCAGACGTTTCCGTGCTTAGAGCAGCTCACCGAGCGTGTGCCGGTGCACAACGTGGACGGAGTGGGCTCCATCGACTCCGTGCGCGAGCGCATCTTCGCCGCACTTGCGCTGTAGGCGGCGGTCGCGATGATCCCGCTGAAGGAGCCATGGGAGCTGATGGTGATGCGGACCGCGGGGAAGAAGCTCGCGGCCGTCGTCGCGGCGCTCCGTGAGGAGGTGGCGGTCGACATCAGCACGCGGGATATCGACCAGCTCACGGAGGAGGCGATTCTGGCGGCTGGCGCGCGCCCTGCCTTCAAGGGCTACAAGGTCGGCCGGGCAGTGTTCCCGGCCACGGTGTGCGTGTCCATCAACGAGCAGGTGGTGCATGGCATCCCTGGAAAGCGCCGAGTGCAGAACGGTGACGTGCTTTCCCTCGATTTCGGACTCGTGTACGGCGGCTACTACGCCGACACCGCGTTCACGGTGGTCGTGGGGGAAGGGGCGGATGAGGACCACCGCCTCGTCGCGGCCACCGAGGAAGCGCTTTCCCTCGGCATCGAGCGCGCCCGGGTGGGCGGGCGGGTGGGCGACATCGGGCACGCCATCGAGAGCCACGTGCGCCCCCGCGGATTCGGGGTCGTCACCCAAATGGTGGGCCACGGCATTGGGCGGAAGTTGCACGAGCCGCCCAGCGTGCCCAACTACGGAAAGCGGTCGACGGGCGATCTCCTGAAGCTGGGGATGGTTCTGGCCATCGAGCCCATGATCACCCGGGGGGGGGACGACACAAAAATCCTCGGCGACCAGTGGACGGTAGTGACCTGCGACAATAGTCGCTCGGCCCACTTCGAACACACCGTCGCGATCACCTTGACTGGGCCGGAAATCCTGACCCAACTCGACTGAGAACGAACGTTCAAAGTGAAAATATCGGCGAAAGCCGAGTCCACCCATCCGTTGAACCGGCATTCGCCGGCGAGGAGTTCACATGAAAGTCAAGGCCTCCGTGAAGGTGATCTGCGACAAGTGCCGCGTGATTAAGCGGCGCGGCGTCGTGCGAGTCATCTGCCAAACCGCCAAGCACAAACAGCGTCAGGGCTAGGAGGGTCACATGGCACGCATCGAAGGTGTAGACCTCCCCCGCAACAAGCGCGTCGAGATCGCGCTTGGATACCTCTACGGCATCGGCCGCTCCAACGCGAAGGTGATCCTCGCGAAGGCGCAGGTCGACGGCGGCACCCGCACGCAGGACCTCTCGGAGCACGAAATCGCGCGCATCCGCGAAGTCGTTCAGCGTGAGTACCGGGTGGAAGGCGAGCTCCGCAAGGAAGTCGCCATGAACATCAAGCGGCTCATCGATCTGGGCGCCTACCGCGGCGCTCGGCACAAGAAGGGCCTTCCTGCGCGCGGTCAGCGCACGCACACCAACGCGCGTACCCGTAAGGGTCCGCGTCGGGCAATCGCTGGCAAGAAGATCGCGACCAAGTAGGAGGATGTCATCATGAGCAAACAAGAAACCGCCAAGAAGCCCAAGCGCGCCAAGAAGAACGTTCCGGTGGGCGTCGTGCACATCCAGAGCAGCTTCAACAACACGATCGTCACGATCACCGACCTCGTGGGCAACACGGTGGCCTGGTCGAGCGCCGGCGTGAAGGGCTTCAAGGGCTCTCGCAAGAGCACGCCCTTCGCCGCCCAGCTCGTCGCGGAAGATGCAACGCGCAAGGCCCTCGACCACGGCATGAAGACCGCGGGTGTCGTGATCCGCGGCCCGGGTTCGGGCCGCGAGTCCGCGCTTCGCGCCATCGCCGCCGCGGGTCTCCGCGTCACGTCGATCGTCGACCAGACCGCGATTCCCCACAACGGCTGCCGCCCTCCCAAGCGTCGCCGCGTGTGACCCCTAGCGCCCCGCGTCTGCGGGGCGCACCCTTCGCCTGGCCAGCAGCGTGCGTCCGATTTCGGACGCACGCCACTTTCCAAGGTGGGCGATGAGCGGGTTCGGCCGACCCGCATGAAGCCCTCCACGGAGCACTCAATGAGCAACGAATACACCGTAAGCAACTGGCGCGCCCTCATCAGGCCCCGCCGCATCGAGCGCGACGAGCGCTCCAGCCCCACCTTTGGCAAGTTCGTGGTGCGGCCGCTTGAGCGCGGCTTCGGCATCACCTTGGGCAACGCGCTTCGCCGTGTGCTGCTCTCGAGCCTCCAGGGTGCAGCGGTCACCAACGTGAAGATTGAAGGGGTGCTGCACGAGTTCTCGTCCATTCCGGGCGTCATCGAAGACGTGACGGACATCATCCTCAACATCAAGGGCCTGCTCATCAAGACCGACCGCGTGGAGGCCATCCGCGCCACGATCGACGTCGAGGGCGCGGCGGGCGAAATCCGCGTGGTTCGCGCGAAGGACGTCACCTTCGACGCGGCGGCGGAGGTTCTGAACCCCGAGCACCCGATCTGCACCATCACCGGCGGCGGCCGCTTCCACGCTGAGATGATCGTGGCCATGGGCAAGGGCTATGTGCCGGCCGACCGCGCGGCGAACGTCGATCAGCCGCTGGGCACCATTCCGGTTGACGCGCTCCACATGCCCGTGCGGCGTGTGAAGTTCACCGTCACCAACGCCCGCGTCGGGCAGCGCACCGACTTCGACAAGCTCACGCTCGAAGTGGTCACCAACGGCAGTCTCACCCCGGAGGACGCCGTGGCGTACGCCGCGAAGGTGCTCAAGGAGCAGCTTCAGGTGTTCATCAACTTCACCGAAGAAGACGAGCCCTCCGGCCACGATGAGCCCAAGGCCCAGGAGTCCTTCAACGAAGCGCTGTTCAAGCGGGTGGACGAGCTCGACCTCTCCGTGCGCTCGGCGAACTGCTTGCAGAACGCCGGCATCGAGTACATCTGGCAGCTCGTGGAGCGCTCCGAAGCGGAGATGCTCAAGACCAAGAACTTCGGCCGCAAGTCGCTCAACGAGATCAAGGAGCTCCTCTCGGAGCTTGGGCTCTCGTTGGGCATGAAGCTCAACAACTTCCCGAAGAACCGCGCCTAGGCGCGGCTCGCAGGAGTCTCTCATGCGTCACAAGAGTGCAGGTCGCCAGTTCGGAATCGGGTCCGCCCACCGTAAGGCGATGTTCAACAACATGGTCACGTCGCTCATGGAGCACGGTCGCATTCAAACGACCGAGCAGAAGGCCAAAGAGCTTCGGAAGATCGCGGATCGCGTGATCACCTTCTCGAAGAAGGTGCCTAACGCCGACCTGTCGCGGCTCGAGGGCGCGGCGCTTGCTGAGGCGAAGGCCAAGCGGGTGCACGCCATCCGCCTTGCGCGCCGGTACGTCTGCAACCGCGACCTGCTCACGAAGATCTTCACCGAGTACAGTGACCGGTACGCCACCCGCCCCGGTGGCTACACCCGCATCATCAAGCTGGGTCGCCGGTCGGGCGACAACGCCGCAATGGCGCTGATCGAGCTGGTCACCGAGCCCTATCCGGCTTTGGTCACGGAGTAGGGGCGGGGGTTCCGAGCAGCCGGGAGGCTGCGGCGGAGCCCGCTCGCCGCGAGGTGTGCGCTTTTCTTACTCCCGCTGGAAGAGGTAGAGCCCCCCCGGCGAGCGACCGGTGCGCACCAGCACGTCTTGGTCGCCGTCGTGGTCGTAGTCGTGCGCCCAGGCTGCATCCCCAAACAGGCTCCCCGAAGCGCTGTCGAAGAAGCTGGGGGTGCGCGTGGTGGGCGTGAGGCTGCCCCCCGCGGCGATGTCGGCTGTGGAAATGAAGGAGACCTCGGCTTGGCCCGTTGAGCCGATGAGCAGGTCGGAAACGCCGTCGCCGTCGATGTCTCCGAGGGAGCCTGGCCGCATGGCCGCGCCGGAAATGCCGCCGGAAATGGTGGTGCGGGCCACGGCGGTGTACGCGGGTGAGAAGTCGGCTCCGTCGACGATCCAGCTTCGCCCGTCGCCGCTGGAGGCGGCGTCGAAGGTGCTGTCGGAGACGATGGCGTCGTCGTAGCCGTTGCCGTCGAGGTCGCCGAGGGTGCCGTAGCGGATGCCGATGGCGCCGGTGCCCAAGCTCTCAAGCGCCGGAGCCGCCATTCGGCCCCCGAGGAGCTGGAGGGCGCTGTCCGCGAGGTACAGGTAGTTGACGCCGTCTTCGTCGTACGCGGACACGAAGATCTCGTGGAGCCCGTCGCCGTCGAGGTCGCCAAGCGTGGCGCTGGCGGAGCACGCGAGGCTGTCGGAGGTGACGGCGAAGTCCGCGTCTGAAAGGCCGAGGGTGCCTCCCACGGCCGTCCACGTCGTGATCGCCGTGGTTGCGGCGCGGTAGGTGCAGCCGACGAGCAGCCGGCCGTCCGACAGCGAGAAAAGCGTGCCGCCGCCGCCGGGCTGTTCGATGCGGGCCACAGCGGCGCCGTCGGCGATGCTGCCCACGGCGTAGAAGTCCACAGCGCCCGTGGATTCCCCCCAAGGCGAACCCACCGCGAGCGTGTCGCTGCCGGTGACCGACGTGCGCAGGAGCGCTGTGCCGGTACCGCCCGTGCCCGCCAACGACCCCAAACCCTCCGCGACGGGAGTGACGATTCCTGCTTCGACAGGGAGAATCCACACCCCTCCGAGGTATTCGTCGCTCGCGCCCATGCCCACGACCAACTCGTCGCCGCCGGTGCTGTCGAGATCGGGCACGAAAGCCACGGCAGTCCCGAAGTCGGCTTCGCCGTCGCCGGAGCTGCCACTCACGCGCATGAAGGCCTCGCTGGGCTCCATCGCATCGACGTTGCCGTTGCAGTCGTCGTCAAAACCGTTCCACAGCTCGTCCATGGCGCTGTTCACGCGCGGGTCGAGGTCGTCGCAGTCGGCGCCGGTGTAGGCCATGCTGCGGTCGCCGTCGGCGTCCTGATCGTAGTCGTCGTTGATCGCGCAGTCGGCGTCGGTGCCGTCGTACCAGGTGTCGGGAGCGCCCGGGTACACGTCGGGGGGGCGCAGGCCGGCGGGATTGGCGAAGGTCGCGTCCTCCTCGTCGTCCCAGCAGTCGGAGCCGCGCACGAACCCGTCGCCGTCGCAGTCGGTGTCGCCGTCCCAGCCGTCGCAGTTGTTGTCGAGGGCGTCGTAGCAGGTCTCGATGTGCGAGGGGTTGATGTTGGGGTTGCTGTCGTCGCAGTCGTCGCCGCCGCCGCGGATGCCGTCGTGCCCGTCGCCGTCCACGTCGTTCACGATGATGCCGTCGCAGTTGTCGTCCACGTCGTTGTAGGGCACCTCGTAGTAGTCGGGCGACACGTAGGGGTCGTCTGGGTCGCAGTCCGCGCTGTCCGGAACGCCGTCCCCATCCCGGTCGGGGCCGAGGTCGGGGGCGGTGTCGTCCGTCGGCGCATCGTTCTTGTCGGAGTCGGCCGGGCAGGCGGTGAGGAGCGCGATGAGCAGCATGGGGACTCCGAGCGCGCAGCTTAGCTCGCGCAAGGGGGGTGTGGCCGATGCCCGTTTGCCCAGCCCCCTGTGGTTCGATGGGCCTCGCGGGGGCATCGGGGCGCCTGCAGGGCGCTCGCCCTCAGCGCAGCTTCCGCACCAGGTCGGGGAGGTACTTCAGCGCGGCGTAGATCTTCATCGCGTCGCGCACAGGGCGCGCGGGTTCGCCAAGCCAGATCTCGCCTGCCGGAATGTCGGTGTGCACCGCGCTCCGGGCCCCGAGGCGGGCCCCTGCGCCGATCGTCACGTGGTCTTTCACCCCCACCTGCCCGGCGAGGATCGCGCCGTCTCCCACCGTGACGCTGCCGGAAAGGCCCGTCTGCGCCACCAGCACGGCAAAGGCCCCGATGCGCCCGTTGTGGCCGACCTGCACCAGGTTGTCGAGCTTGGCGCCGCGGCCGATGGTGGTGTCGCCGAGCATTCCGCGGTCCACGCAGCAGTTCGCACCGATCTCCACATCGTCGTCTACCCGGAGTCCTCCGACGTGAGGCACCTTCAGCGGGCCGAGGGCCGTCGGGTGGTACCGGAAGCCGTCGGCCCCAAGCACGGCCCCGGCGTGAACCCGCACCCGCGCGCCGAGCCGCACCCTTGGGTAGAGCACCACGTTGGGGAACAGCTCGCAGTCCGCGCCCACCTCGCAGTCCGGGCCGATCACCACGCCGGGGTGGAGCCGCGCGGTGGGGTGCACCCGCGCCGAAGGGTGGATCGCCGAGGGCGACGGGGGCGCTTCTGGAAGGAGTTGCGCGAGAAGTGCGCAGAGCGCCGCAAGCGGGTCGGAGGCCAGGAGGGTGGTCGTGCCCGCGACAGGCGCAACGGCGAGCACGGCGCCGGCCTCAGTGCGGGCGGGGCGGCCGGTTGGAGAGAGGAAGCTCAGGCAGGTTCCGTCGGCCTCGTCGAGCGGCGCGACTCCGTTCAGGACGACGTCCGGGCCGTGCAGATCCAGTTGCAGCGAGGCGGCAAGCTGTGCGGCGTGGCAGGGCTCGGCGAACCGTCGCATCAGCGGCGCGCCCGCAACTTTCGGACCGCGCGCATCACCGACTCGTCGGTGTCGATCGACTCCACGGCGTCGAGCGCCACCCACTGCGCCGCCAGAGCGTCGCTGCCGGCGGCAAACTCCCGGGTGGTGGCCTGGAGCAGCACGCGCACGTCGAAGTGCTGGTGGGCAGGGTCGCCCTTTCGCGCGGGAATGTCGTGGATGTCGAGGTCGAACCACCCGGACCCCACCACATGCACGTCGCCCACGCCCGTTTCTTCCAACACCTCGCGCCGGGCGGCGGCCACAAGGTCGGCGTCGTCGTCCTCGACATGGCCTCCGGGTTGCAGCCAGCGTCGGAACTTCTCGTGGAAGATCAGCAGCAGGGCGGCGCCGTCGGGGTCGAGCACAAAGGCGCTGGCGGTGAAGTGGCCCGGCACGAAGTGGGCGCGGCCGCAGGGGTCTTGGGCCGACTGAGCGAGCGTCAGCATCGCCGCACGGTGCGCGGCTTCGGTGGCATCGGCGGGGGAGAACGCCTCGAGGGTGCGAGCGAGCTGGGCGAGGCGGGTCATGCGCCGGCAAGGATACACTCCCTCGATGCGCCTGCGTACCTCTGTGCTCCTTCTGCTCGTGGTCGGCTGCGAGGATGTGAACTCCGGCTTCGGTGTGGGCGTGAAGGACGGCCCGCCGGAAACGGGCAACGGCGGCATCGACACGAGTCTGACCGACAGCGCGGACACCGGCGATGATCAGGACAAGGACGGCGTCACCTCGGCCGACGGTGATTGTGACGACTCCGACCCCCGTGTTTCACCCGCGCGCTCGGAGGCCCCTAGTGACGACAAGGACAACGACTGCGACGGCAAGACCGATGAGGCGTTCGCTGCGCTTTCTGTGGCGTGGGTGGAGAGCTCGGGTGCCGGCCACATCCTCGTGCTCGACTCGATCGGCCGAGTGGCCGACGACGTGAGCACGGGCGCCTGCGTGCCCTTCTTCGTCGATCACGTGGTGCGCGACGGCGCGCAGCTCGCCGACGAGTGGATCATCAACGACAGCCTCGCCGCACTAGCGCGCGTCTCCGCGGATGGCAGCTGCACCCTTCTCGCCGACTTCTCCGACACCGAGGTGTACGAGTTTCCCCCCTACGGCGTCACCGTCACGCCTGACGGCACGATGTACGTGGTGCTCGCCGATCAGCTCGTGAGCGTGGCCGATGACGGCACCGTCACCCCGCTGGCGAGCTGGAATGCGGAGGAGGAGTTCTACGCGCTCGGGCTCTCGAACGACCCCGCCACCGGTACCGTCGGCATCTTTGACGTGTACGGGGGCCTCGCGGTGTACCACCCGGACAGCGGCTTTGCGTTCCTCCACAAGCCCGACTTCGCCGCGCCCGAGCTGAGTACGCTTTCGGGCGCCCGAGGCGACGACGGCGCCTGGTACGTGCCCGCGACCTCGGCAGCAGGCGTGGGTGTCTTCCGCTTCGACGAGGCCAAGGAGGCGTGGTCGTTGCAGGACGAGTGGGACGACGACGACTGGGCGCCCTTCATGATGGGCGTCGACGCCTCCGACCCCGACCGCCCCGACTTCTACATCACGGCCACGGCCGGGGCCTACCAGACCGTGTGGCGCGTGGCGCATGGCACCAACCACCCCGACCAGCTCTACATCAGCGATGGAACGGACTTCGGAAGTTTTTATGGGATCGCCGTGTACGACGGCGCCCGCTTCCTTTCGCCCTGAGCGTGCCCTTCACCCTTGCCACCGAGTACGAGCCCGCCGGCGACCAGCCTACGGCCATCGCGCAGCTGGTCGAGGGGCTGCGCATCGGGCTCCAGCATCAGGTGCTGCTCGGCGCAACGGGCACCGGCAAGACGTTCACCATCGCGAACGTGATCGCCCAGAACCAGCGCCCCACGCTGCTGCTGGCCCACAACAAGACGCTCGCCGCCCAGCTCTACGGCGAGATGAAGCGGCTCTTCCCGCAGAACGCCGTGGAGTACTTCGTCAGCTACTTCGACTACTACCAGCCCGAAGCCTACATCCCGAGCAGCGACACCTACATCGAGAAAGACAGTAGCATCAACGATCACATCGACAAGCTGCGGCACTCCGCCACCCGTGCGCTGCTCGAACGAAACGACGTCATCATCGTCGCGAGCGTGTCGTGCATCTACGGCCTCGGGTCCCCTGAGGCGTACGACGGAATGTTGCTGCAACTGGTGCCCGGACAAACGGTGCGTCGGAAGGATCTCCTCGCCCGGCTCGTCGAGCTGCAGTACCAACGGAACGATGCCGACCTGCATCGCGGCACCTTCCGCGCGAGGGGCGACGTGATTGAGGTGGTGCCCGCCCACGAAACGGAGAGGGCTGTCCGCATCGAACTCTTCGGCGATGAGATCGAGGCCTTGCGGCTGTTCGACCCGTTGCGGGGAACTCGGCTCGAAACACTCGAAAAGGTCTGCATCTACCCGGCCAGCCACTACGTCACGCCGAAGGAGAAGATTCTGCAGGCGGTGGAGAGCATCCGCGCGGAGTCGTTGGTGCGACTGCAGGAGTTCCGGGAGGAGGGGATGCTTTTGGAGGCGCAGCGCCTCGAACAGCGGATCAGCTTCGACCTCGAGATGATCGAGCAGATGGGCTTCTGCAACGGCATCGAGAACTACAGCCGCCACCTCACGGGCCGGCCGCCGGGTGCGCCGCCCCCCACCCTCCTCGAGTACTTTCCCAAGGACTGGCTGCTGGTGGTCGACGAAAGCCACGTGTCCGTGCCGCAGGTGGGCGGCATGTATTTGGGCGACCGAGCACGGAAAGAGACTCTCGTGAAGTTCGGCTTCCGGCTTCCGTCCGCGCTCGACAACCGCCCACTGAAGTTCGCCGAGTTCACGGAGCGCATCCACCAGGCGATCTACGTGAGCGCCACGCCGGCGAAGTACGAACTCGAGTTGGCGGGGGGGATCGTGGCCGAGCAGGTGATCCGCCCCACCGGGTTGCTCGACCCGGTGGTGGAGGTGCGGCCAGCCAGCCAGCAGGTCGACGATTGTTTGGGTGAGATTCGTGCCGTGGTGGCGAGTGGGTGGCGCGTACTGGTCACCACACTGACGAAGCGGATGGCGCAGGAGCTCACCGACTACTTCCGGGAGCTGGGGGTGCGCGTAAAGTACCTCCACAGCGACATCGACACGCTCGAGCGCATGCAGATCCTGCGCGAGCTGCGGCAGGGGGAGTTCGACGTTCTTGTTGGCATCAACTTGCTGAGGGAGGGGCTCGATCTGCCGGAGGTTTCCTTGGTGTGCGTGATGGACGCCGACAAGGAGGGGTTTCTCCGGAGCGGCACGTCGCTCATCCAGACGATCGGGCGTGCGGCCCGTAATGCGGAAGGGCGGGTGATCCTCTACGGCGACCACATCACGCCTTCCATGGCGCTGGCGATCGGCGAAACGGAGCGCCGGCGCCTGAAGCAGGCGGCGTACAACGAGCTCCACGGCATCACGCCTACTACGATCGTCAAGAGCTTCGAGTCGCCTCTCGCCGCGATTCTCGACGCCGACTACGTCAAGGTGCCCAAGGACAAGTCCGAAGCCGCCGACCTTCCGGAGATGACCTTGGAGGCGCTGCCCATGGCGATCCAGAGGCTTCGGGCCGAGATGAAGGCCGCTGCCGCTCGCTTAGACTTTGAACGGGCGGCGGAGCTGCGAGACAGGGTGCGCGGGCTAGAGGAGCTGCAGATCAACGCGGGGTAGGCGTCACCCTGCGCTGAAGGTGGCCAGCCCGGTGTCGTGGATGCATTCGGGTGTGCGCGGGAAATATGCGCCCACAAAAATTCCTTTCACCTGACCCTCACGACTCGCTCAGGTTGATCCGATCGCCGAGGGGTGAACCAAACCTGCCTCGAATCGCTCGCCCCCTTCGCCACCGAAGTCCACCTTTCGGCCGGTCAGGTGGTGGTGTGGGAGGGGCTCCCCCAGACCTCCTTCTTCATCGTGCTGCACGGGCGCCTGAGCGTGTCGCAGACGGTTCGCGGCGAGTTGGAGTCGGTGCTTGCGGAGTTGGGCCCCGGCGCCTCGTTCGGTGAGCTCGCGCTCTTCGCTCCCGCGCCGGCGGCGGCCACGGTGACCGCTGAGGAGCGCACGGTGCTCTGGCGCGTGGAGAAGGGCGGCATCGACGGTCTGATCGGCGACCCCGACATGGCTTGGGCCTTGCTCAAGTCCCTCGCCGGGAAGGTTCGTATGGCGAACGCACGCCTCGTGGAGGCTGTGCGCTGGTCCTTGGAGTCTGCGGCCGTTCGGCCCGCGGAGAGCTGATGACGCTCCTCGAGGGGCTCTCTTCCGTACGGTTGTTTGCCAACATGCCGCCATCCGCCCGCGAGCGGCTGGCGCCATGGGTGGTGGAGCGGCGAGTGTCGGCCGGCGATGTGCTCATCAAGGAAGGCGAGCCTGCGGCCGGCCTGTTCATGTTGGTGGAAGGCGAGGCTGTGGTGTGCAAGCAGGTCTCCGGCGCAACCGAGGCGTTGGTGACACGCGTCGGGGTGGGTGACCACTTGGGCGAGATCGACCTGTTGGATGCCGAGTCTGCCACGGCGAGCGTGCTGATGGCCACCGATGGCCGCGTGCTGGTCCTCGACATTGAGCGATTGCGGCGGATGTTGGTCACGGACCGCGCGCTCTTCGCACATGTGGCGAAGGCACTGTTCGTCGACCTGGCGGAGAAGGTCCGGCAGACCAATCAACGAGTGCGCGAAACGATCGCTTGGGGGCTCGAAGCCACGGGTGAGACCGCGGGGTGAAGGGCGAGCCCGGCCAGAACATCCTCGCCGAGCGCGAGCTTCAGCACCTCGTCCACGTGGTCTACGAAGTGGTAGTTCAGCTCCTCGCGCAACAGAGCGGGCACATCGTGTAGGTCGCGCTCGCAGAGGCGCGGCATCACCACGTCGCGTACGCCGGCACGCCGCGCGGCGAGCACCTTCTCCTTGATGCCGCCCACGGGGAGCACCTTGCCGCGGAGCGTGAGCTCGCCGGTCATGGCGAGGTCGGCACGAACGGGGCGCCCGGTGAGTAGGGAGACGAGCGCCGTGGCGAGAGTCACGCCCGCCGATGGCCCGTCTTTCGGGATGGCGCCGGCCGGCATGTGCAGGTGAAACTCGTGGTCTGCGAACACGGAAGGGTCGACTCCGAGGCGGGCACCGTTCTCTCTCACCCACGACATCGCCGCTTCGCAACTCTCTTTCATCACGTTGCCGAGGCTGCCCGTGATCTTCAGGCCACGCGGCCCCACCATCCGGCTCGCCTCGATGAACAGGATCTCGCCTCCCGCCTCCGTCCACGCGAGGCCGATCGCGATGCCCGGCCGGTCGCTCCGTTCGGCAAGTTCGGGGTGGTGTTTAGGCGGCCCGAGCCAGCGCGTGACGAGCGCCTCGTCAAGCGCAACTGGCGCCGTTTCGCCCTCCACGATGCGCCGAGCCGCTTTGCGGTAGACGGCGGCCAACTCGCGCTCCAGCGAACGGACTCCCGCTTCGCGGGTGTAGCTGCGAACGAGGTGCTGGAGAATCTCGGAGGAGAACCCGATCTGGCCCTCGGCGATGCCGTGGGCCTCTCGCAGCCGGGACTGGAGGTGTTTCTCGGCGATCGCCAGCTTCTCCTCTTCGATGTACCCGTGCAGGCGGATCACCTCCAGGCGGTCGTGCAGCGCGGCCGGAATGGGATCTTCGGTGTTCGCGGTACCGATGAACAGCACGCGGCTGAGGTCGAACGGGGCATCGAGGTAGTGGTCCCGGAAGCTGCTGTTCTGCTCCGGATCGAGCACTTCGAGCAGCGCGCTCGCGGGGTCGCCCCGAAAGTCGTTTCCGATCTTGTCGAGCTCGTCCAGAATGATGACGGGGTTTCTGGTCCCCGCTCTGCGAAGAGCCTGAACCACCCGCCCCGGGAGGGCGCCCACGTAGGTGCGGCGGTGCCCGCGAATCTCGGCCTCGTCCTTCATCCCGCCCAGAGAGATGCGTTCGCAGGTGCGCCCCAGCGCCTTGGCCACAGACTTTCCTAAGGACGTCTTGCCCACGCCGGGGGGGCCTACGAGGCAGAGGATCGGTGCCTTGGCGTTCGGGTTGAGCTGCCTCACAGCGAGGAACTCCAGCAGTCGCTCCTTCACCTTTTCCAGCCCGTAGTGTTCACTGTCGAGCACAGCCTTCGCATCAACCAGCGAAGTCTTGTCCTCCGTCTCCGCCACCCAAGGCATCGCCACCAGCCAGTCGAGCCACGTGCGCGCCACCATGTACTCGCTGGCATCCACATGGATCTTCTTGAGGCGGTCCAGCTCGCGGCGGGCCTCCTTCGCCACCTCGTCGGGCATCCCGCACTCGACGATCTTCTTGTCGTACTCGCTCACCTCGTCGTTCAACGTCTCGCCCAGCTCCTTCTGGATGGCTTTGAGCTGCTCGCGGAGGTGGTACTCCCGCTGGCTCTCGTCCATGGCGCGCTGCACCTCACCCGCGATCCGCACGCGCAACTTTCCGTACTCGCTGGCGCGCTCAAGGAACCAGACGAGGCGTTCGAGCCGCTCCGGCAGGCTCGGCTCGGCGAGCAGCTCCTGCGCCTCGTCGGGGGTGAGCCCGATCTGCGCGCTCAGGTGGTCGGCCACGCGCTCGGCGCCGACGTTGAAGTCGACCGACTTCGCCAACGCGTCAGGCGGCTTGTCGTTCGCGTACAGGGCGAGGACTTCAGGGCCCAACTCGCGCACTCGCCGCTCGGCCGCCTGCACCCGTTTGGGATCGCCGGGCTGGAGCACGAAGCGCCCCGCCACGCACCGGTGCCCCATCTCCGGGTGCTCTTGGAATTCGGCGACCGTGCAGCGTTCACCGACCTCCACCAAGGCCCTCACGGAGCCATCGGGCAGGTTCATCGTGCGGCGAATGGTGAGCAGCACCCCCACCCCCACCACGTCGTCGGGGCCGGGGTTTTCGAGGCCGGCGTCGGCTTGGAGCACCCCCACGAGGTCGAGCTTCTTGTCGAGGTGGGCATCCATGGCGGCCACGCTCGGGCCCCGGCCGACCGTCACGTTGGTGAGCATGCCCGGAAAGAGGACGAGGCTGCGGAGCGGGAGGGCGGGAAAATAGCGCGGCATGTGTAGCCGGCGGGGCTAACCCGGCGGGACGAGCGAGAGTGGCCCCAACAGGGGGCAGCTTTCGGATACACTCGCTCGCCGTGAGCACGCCGCTCCCCGCGACCTTCGGTGAGTACGAGCTCACCGAGCTTATCGCCGTCGGCGGGATGGCCGAGGTGTTCCTCGCGCGCAGCTTTGGTGCGGAAGGCTTCGAAAAGCGGTTGGTGATCAAGAAGATCGCGCCCGCTCTGGCCAACAATCCACGTTTCGTTCAGATGTTCGTGCACGAAGCGAAGCTGAGTGTGGCGCTCAACCACCCCAACATCGTGCAGGTTTTCGACCTCGGGCGGGTGGGCACGGAGCCGTACATGGCCATGGAGTACATCCACGGCCGCGACCTCACGCAGACGCTCCGGGTGATCCGTCGCAACGGCGAGCAGCTCGACGTCGGCCTCGCCGTGTTCGTGGCCGGAAAGGTGCTTCGGGGACTGGGCTACGCGCATGCTCGCGCAACGCCCGATGGTCGACTGCTGCACATGGTGCACCGCGACGTGAGCCCCCACAACGTGGTGGTGAGCTTCGAGGGCGAGGTGAAGCTCGTCGACTTCGGCATCGCACGACTCGTAGGCGAGAGCTTGAGCGAGTCCGATCCCTCACAGGTCGGGCGCCCGGGTGGGGGTAAGTTTGCGTACATGTCTCCGGAGCAGGCCCGCGGCCTGCCTGTTGATAGGCGGAGCGACCTGTTCTCACTCGCCGTGGTCCTCTACGAGATGTTGGCGGGAAAACGACTTTTTGCTAACGACGACGCGGATGAAAAGCTCCGGCAGGTGATCGAATGCGTGATCCCCGACGTGCGGCCGCTCCACGCAGGTGTGCCCGACGAGCTCTGGGCGATCCTAACGAAAGCGCTCGCCCGCGACCCGGCCGATCGGTTCCAGGACGCCGGCGCTTTCGAGGAAGAGCTGCGTGCCCTCGCGTTCGCCAAGGGTTGGCGGGCCGACGAACGGCGGCTGGCAGAGCTGATGCGTCGTGCGTGGGGCGACGAGGTGTCCGCGGCCTCCGCGACCAGCGCCATCGACCTCTTGGCCGAAGACCTGCAGGCCATGCACACGGGGGGCGCTCCGGAGCCCGAAGGGTCGAGCCACTCCACCAACGAGTCGCTCACAGGGCCTGAGGAGCGAGCGCCGCGGCACCTCATCGTGCATCAGGGTGAACGGAAGAGCGTGGTGGTGATGGTGGTGGAGGTGAACGGACTCACGGAGTTCTCGGCGCACGCCGAGACGGAAGAGGTCGGTCGTGTGCACTTCAAGATGCTCCGTATGGTGCGGAAGCTGGTCGACAACATGGGCGGCGTGGCGGAACGTTTCGACGACGACACGCTGTTCGTGTTTTTCGGGTTGCCGCGCGCCCACGGCGACGACCTCGACCGCGCGCTCGCCTGCGCTCGGGAGTTCCACCGACTTGCAGGGCGGCTGCGCCGCCGCGGTCTGCCCACGGACTTCAGCATTGGTGTCCATTCGGGCGACCTCAACGTGGGTCGCCGGCAGGGTCGGCACTACCGATTCACCGCTCGCGGCGACACCCTCAAGACCTGCGTGCGCCTTGCCTACGCCGCAGACCCCGGCACCACCCTCGTGAGCGACCGGGTGGCCGCTCTGGCCGGCGACCGGTTCCCCTTCGACCGGGGACCGGAGCTGCGCCGCAAGGGCACCCGCGCCACCCGCGCGACGTTCTTGCTTGGGGAAGGTCGGCGCCGTGGCGGGCGGGAGCTTCAGGGGCGCTGGTTGCGGCGCGGAAACGAACTGGAGGTGGTCCGGGATGCACTTGCCAACCTTCGGGAAGGCCGGGGCGCGCGCATCGGTGTGGTGGGCGAGGCGGGGGCTGGGAAGAGTCGTTTTTTCCGCGAGCTTCGGGGGCTCGCCGTGCGTCGCAACATCCCCATCTTCCACGGGCGGGCGCTCCCCTTCGGGTCCGACCGGCCTCTGGCGCCCTTTCGGGATCTGGTCAGCGACGTCCTCGGCATCGAAGTGGACACCGCGGCCACGGATGTGCGCGAGCGACTAAAACGTCTCACGGCCCTCCACCTCGACGAAACCGACGTCGCCGTGATCGCAACGCTCTTCAGGCTCGAGCTCGGCCAGAAGGCGGTTCCGGCCCGAGATGCTATCGACGCGGCGATGGTGAAGCTGGTGCGGGGGCTCGCGCGCGACCGTCCGACGATCGTGATGCTTGAGGACGTGCAATACCTCGACGCCTTCGAAGCCCAGCTCTTCTCTCAGCTCCTCGACGCCTCCGACGGCGAGCCCGTGTTGCTCATCGCCAGCTGGCGAGGTGAATTCAACCCCTTGCTGGCCGCGCGCATGGAAATGGTGCAGCTCGGCACGCTCACCATCGAGCAGGTGGAGGCGCTCGCGGCCGATGTGCTCGGGGCGGATTCGATCGGCCCCGACCTCGCCCGATTGGTGCGGCGCACGGCCGAGGGGAACCCGCTCTACCTCGAGGAGGTGCTGAAGGCGCTTCGCCAGGCGGGCCGAGTCTGGTTCGACGACAAGCAGGCCCGGCTGAAGGACCCCGAGGCCGGTCCGCAGCTCCCCGACACGCTCGTCGGGCTCATCGCGTCGCGGGTGGATGCCCTGGATCCCCTCGCCAAGGGGGCACTCCAAGTGGCCGCCATCATCGGGCTCGGCTTCTCGCCAGTCCTCCTCGGGGAAGCCATCGGCGCCGACGAGCCGCTCGCGCTCGTCGGGGAGCTGGTACGGGCCGGGCTGGTTGCGCCCGACGGCCGCTCGCCTGACACCGCCTACAGCTTCGTATCGGTGCTGGTGTGGGAGTGTGTGAACCGGGGAATCCTCGGTGTGCAGCGCCGCGAGTACCACCGGATGGTCAGCGGTGGGATGGAGCGCGTGTACGGCGATCGCCTGGACACGGTCGTGGAGTCGTTTGCGCACCACTGTCACGACGGTGGGCGCCCCCGCGAGGCGATCCGCAGCATCTACCGGGCCGGCGCAGACCACCGGTCGAGCCAGTTCTTCGAGCGCGGTCTCGACTGCTTCCTACGCGGGATCGCCTGGCTCGATGCCGCCCCGCGAGCCGATCGCGACCCGCAGGTCGAGGCGCAGCTTCACGTCGCCGCGGGCGAAACGGCGCGCCTCCTCGGGCTCCCCACGGCGGAGCGCATGCTCACGATAGCGCTCGACATCGCGGCAGAATCGGGGCCGCGCGTTGCCGAGGCGCAGGCGCTGCTCGGCCTCGGCCAGCTGTACGCCAACAAGGGTCGCTTCGCACTCGCCCGTGCGAACGTGGAAGATGCCGCGGGGATCGCGCGGCGCACCGGAGACCTCGAGCTGCACGTTCAGTGCTTGGAGGTTCTCGGCGCTCTGGACCTCGACGAAGGTCAGGTCGACGACGCCCGCGCCACCTACGAGCGTGGGCTGGCCGTTGCCGGCGAACGAGGCGACCTCGCGGCGAGGATGCTGCTTGGCCTCTCGAACCACGCGGTTCGGCTGGGCGACCCGGCCGCGGGCCGCGAGCTCTTGGAGCGCGCCCTCCCCCACGCGGAGCGAGTAGGCGACCGCGTGCTCATGGGGCGCATCATCAACAACCTTGGTATTGCATCGCTCGAGGAGGGGCGCCCCGCCGAGGCCCTTGCCGAATTCCGACGGGCCCTGGAGCTGCGGCGCGGGCTGGGCTACCGGCCCGGGGAGGTCATCAACCTCCACAACATTGGCGATGCGCTCCTGCGGCTCAACGATGTGGGGCGGGCTTGGGCGGCTTTCGAGCAGTCCCGCGACCTCGCGCGCGATTGCGGATGGGAGCGGGGCGTCGTGATGAACGAGGTGTTCCTCCACTACCTGCGCGCCCTGCGGGGCGACGATGCGGTGGCCGACTTGGAGCGGGCCGCGGCGACCGCCAGTCGCCTCGGCGAGCGGGAGTCGGCCTACGTGGCCCGTTGGCACCTCACCCGCCTGAAGCAGGACGGTCCCGGCGCGCTCGACCTTGCCGCAGAGGTCGAGGGGGCAGGATTCACGTCGCTGGCAAACCAGATTCGCGGTGCGGTACCATCGGCCGAATGAAGCCCCCCGCCCCCGAGCGTATCGTCGAGCTGGTGGCGGCCGACGCGGCCCGATTCGAACACATCGCCTCCCAGCTACGGCTGGTGTTCTGCGTGCTGGGCATGCTGACGATCGCGGGCAACTGGGAGAGCAACAGCAGCGCGAATCTCACGTTCGTCTCGGCGACCACTGCGGTCTTCACCGCGTGGGCGGCGTTTGTCTTCTTTCGCACTCGCGCCGGGGCGGCGCCACGCTGGTCGAAGTGGGTGAGCGCGGTGGTGGACGTTTCGTTCGTCACTGCGTTCGCGGCAGGCAGCTACCTCAACTATAGCGGCGCCTACGAGATGCTGTTGGCGCCGCTTCTCGTGGCGCTCTACCCGATGGTGATGTTCCTCGCGGCCCTCGGTGGGAACTTCGGCGTGAGCGTGCTCGCGGGGGCGCTTGCCGCCGCGCAACGGCTCTTTCTCCTACGGCTCGCCGTCGACCGCGGGGATGTCGTCCCGTCCGACGACGCCGTGTACGGGAAGGAGATGGTGTCGCTCCCTGACCAGTACACCATTGTGGGCTTCTTGTTCGTGCTGGGGCTGGTGTACGGCGGGCTCGGCCGACTCCTTCGGCTGCAGTGGACGCAGTCGGCCACCGAAACGTTGCAGAAACAGGAGGCCCAGCGCCAGCAGCAGCACTTTCGGAAGTACCTCTCGGCCGCTACGGCGCAGTACGTGGCGGACAACCCGGAGGCGATGGGGCTGGGGGGCCGACGCCGCCGTGCCGCCGTGATGTTCGTGGACATCCGCGACTTCACACGCCGCTCGGAGGCCGAGAGGCCCGAGGCGGTGGTGGACTTTCTGAACACCGTGTTCGGCGCGATCGTGCCGCTCGTTTTCGCGCACGGCGGCACCCTCGACAAGTTCCTTGGCGATGGGTTGATGGCCGTGTTTGGTGTTCCTCGCCAGCTCCCTGACGCCTGTGGCGACGCAGTCCGATCTGCCGCGGCGATCCTTGACAAGGTCCGCGAGTTGGATGCGGCCGGTGTGGGCGGGGAGCTGGGGCTGCGTATCGGCATCGGCATCGCCTATGGCGACGTCATCGCCGGAAACGTCGGCACCGCTGAGCGCATTGAGTTCACCGTGATCGGCGACACCGTGAACTTTGCCGCGAGGTTGCAAGGCCTTTGCCGCGACCTCGGCCGTTCCTTGGTGATCAGCGACGAGGTGCATGCGGCCGTTGAGGCCGAGTTCCCTTGCGCCCGCATGCCGCCGGTCAAGGTGAAGGGCAAGAGCGGCACTCCCACGATCTGGGCGGTGGTGCGGCCCGGCGAAGGCAGGGCCCCGCGTTAGCGGGACACCGTGAAGACGTACGAGGAGAACGGGCCGGCGTTGCAAGCGGTGTTCAGTCGCCTAGAGACGAGGGTTGCCTCCCTGCCTCCGCATCTCCGCGAGCAGGGCGCGGCGTTCCTCACCTGGGCCGGTCCCGGGTACTTCACCCAGGCCGACGCGGCGCCGCTCCTCCACCTCCCGTTGTGGATGCCGCAGCCGGTCGCCCCGGAGGTGATGGCCGATGTGTTGGATGCCACTGCGCTGGCGTACGCGTACGTGCGCATTCAGGACAACGTGATCGACGAGCCCGGAACACGCGGAAACCCGCCGATGCTCCTAGTGGGCAACGCCCTGTTGTGGGATGCCATGGCGCTCTGGCACCGCCACACCGAAGGACGCTTCGCGCAGGAGGCGCGCCGGGCTTGGGTGGAGTTCTCGGAACAGACAGAGGCCGAACGACGGCAGTTGCTTCGCACGGACGGATACAGCGCGGCGGACTTCGAAGCTCATGCGAGGAAGTGTGCGCTGGCGGAGCTCCCGCTCTACGCGGTGATGTCGGCCTCCGGGGATTGGACGGGAGCCGCCGCGGTGCGGCCGCTGGTGCACGGTCTGGCTCGCTCCTACGGTTGCGTCAACGACGTACTCGGGTGGGAACGTGACCTGTCCAGCGGCGCCAACACCTACCTGCTTTCTGCCGCGCGAGCTCTGGCCGGGCCTTCGGGCCTAGCGGGGGAGGTGCGGCGGGCGCTGCTCTTTTCCCCACTCCTCGAAACCATGCTGGCGGAGGCGGAGCGCGCGCTCGAAGACTGTCGCGCACCTGCAGCCGAGCTGCGCCTCCGTGAGTTCGACCGCTTCCTTGAGGAGCGCGGGGCCCGACTCCGAGCCCTGACGATTCGGGTGTCGCTGGTGCGTCTGGCGGCGGTCACTGCGTCCTGATCCGCGAATTGACGGCCGCAGCCCTTATGCTCGGGATAGTGGGTGCCGATCCTTCCTTGTGAACCCGGAGTGCTGATGTCCGCTGTCCCTTCTGTTCTCCAGACCATCGTTGGCCGCGCGCTTATCGACGCGGAATTCCGCTCGGCGCTTGTGGCCGATGTGCGCGGCACGCTGCTCGCCGAGGGCTACGAGCTCGACGAGGAGACTGTTGCCGCGATCGAGTCGGCCACCGGCGATCCCGAGCGCGTTCGCTCGTTCTCGGCGGCGTTCAACGCGGAGTTTCTTGCTCGCGGCGAGTACTTGGCCTGATTCGTGCCGCCGGGACCTCTCGAATTGGTCGTGCGCGGCGCGGACGGCCGTTTTGAGGTCCGCCGCTTGGACTCGGGCGAAACGTGGCTGCAGATGCGGCCTCGGCCGGCGCCCGCGTCGCTGACGGAGGTGGACGGCGCTTGGGTGCTCACCAGCGCCGATGGCAAGGTGTACCTGCGGCTCGGGGCCGAGGAGATGCACCTCTGGGGCCTGATCGACGGGCGCGCGACGGTGGCGGAGATCGCCACTTCCTACTTCGTCACCTTTGGCTCCTTGCCGGTTTCTCGGGTTTCGGGCTTCATTCAGGCGCTCCGCGAGGCGGGGCTGGTGGAGGTGGAGCCTGCAGGCTTCCTGCGGCGCCGTTTCGCGCACGTGGCGTGGCTGAGGCGGGAGCTCACTTGGACGGGCGCGCATGCGGTGGCCGCGTTCGTCTGGAAGGGGTTGTCCCCCTTTGTGAGCTGGTACCAGTCGCCGGTGCCCCTCGGCATCTTGGGGATGGGGGCGTACGCGATAGTGGCCGACCAGCGCGTGGATGCCACGCCGCTCGCTACCCGGCTGCCGCTCCTCGCCCTCGCCTTCGTGGTCCACCTCGTCTTGCATGAGCTGGGGCATGCCGTGGCGGTCGTCGGTTTCGGCCGCAAGGTGCGCGGCGTGGCGGTAGGGCTGCGTGGGGTGTATGTCGACACCACCGACATGTACTTGGGGTCGCGTGCCCAGCACGCCGCCGTGGCCCTCGCCGGCCCAGCCGTGAGCCTGCTCGTGGCGGCCGTAGCGGCGGTGGTAGCGTCTGCGGTGTCCGCCGAGAGCGTGGCCCTGCCCCGCGCCTTCGTGCACGTTGGCATCGGCGTGGCCTGGTTCACGGGGTGGCCCTTCCTGTTCGACAATGACGGCGCGCGCGCGCTGGGCGACCTCACCCGCACCCCTCACCCGCGTGCTGCGACGTGGACAGCGCTCCGGACCGGAGCTGTCCGTCCCGTTCACCTGGTCTACCTGCTCGGCTGCGTGTTCACGGTGCTGGCGCCGGCGGTGATCTTCTTTCTTCGTTCGTGAGGCGGCCTAGAAGTGAACCCGCAGATCCAACGAGTGCCAAAGCCGGGTGGGCTCGCTGTCGAGCTCCCCTTGGATCGAGTAGTCGAGGTCGGCCTTATCGCTCATCAGGCTCAGTCCGCCTCCCACGACATGCAGGCCGTCCTCGTGTTGCCATCCCCCGCTCAGCCTGAGCCACTCGGTGAGTCCCACGTCGGCGCCGGCGTGCTCCGCCAGCGACTCTTCGAAGGGGTCGCCCATCCACTCGGTGCGGAGCTCGACTTCGAGGCCGAGGTAGGGGCCGGGCTCCCACCTCGCGCCGACGTCCACGGTGCGCTCCGTGTCCGGGTAGCCGAGGTCGAGCGCATTGTTCACGCTCACCGCCACCGTCACGGGCTCCCAAGGTTTGGCGGCGCCGCTGATCCCGAAATTGAATCCGTCGGACTCGCCCTCCTGCTCGGAGTCGCGCCAGTCGTAGCGCCCGGTGGCCGCCACCGACATCTTTCGGCCGAGGAAGGGGTAGGCCATGCTGACGGCCACGCCCTGGTGCGAGGTGGTGTTGGTGAGTTCGTCGTCGGCCAGCACCCAACCCGGCAGCGCGCTCAAAGGCGCCGCCACGTTGTCCACCCGGTAGCTGTACGAAGCGCCGAGGGTCACGGCGCTGGTGCGCGAGTCGGCGGCCGAAATTCTCCCGAGCCAGGTGTCGTCGGGCCCGGCAACTCCCCCCGCCACGAGATCGTAGCGTTCGCTCAGCGAGACAGCAGCCACATTGCGAGCGATGTCCCCGACGTCGCTGCCGTTCGCCAGTCCCACGCCTCCGCGACCGGCCGAACGCGCTCCACTCCGTTCGTCGGCGTGGGCCGGCGACACGACGGCGACGAACAAAGCACCGATCAGGAGCGGCTGGAGCTTGCGGAGTGGCATGGCGGGCAGTAGTAAAGAACTTGTGATCCGCGGGCAACCTCCCGGGCTGCAACGGTTGTTCACGGTGTCACTGGAGTCGTCATGGAGCCGGATCGTCTCGAGTTCTTCCGCAATCTCCTCAACGAGCGCCTGCGGGCGCTGCTGAGTGAGGCCGGCGCCACGCTGGGCGACCTTACCGTCGAAAAGGAAAACCTCGCCGACGCGATCGATCTCGCCTCGATGGAGTCGAATCGCGACTTCCAGCTGCGCATCCGCGATCGGGAGCGGGTGCTCATCCACAAGATCAAAGAAGCCATCGTGCGGCTCGACGTGGGCGACTACGGCACCTGTCTGAGCTGTGGCAACGAGATCGCTGAGAAACGCCTGATGGCCCGTCCGGTGGCCACGCACTGCATCGACTGCAAGACCGAACTCGAGCAGCTCGAGCGTTCCACTCGGGACATGTAGCCGGTGCCTGTCACCCGGGCGGTGCTGCCGGTGGCAGGTCTGGGCACGCGCTTTCTGCCGCTCACCAAGGCGGTGCCGAAGGAGTTGTTGCCGATCGTGGACCGGCCCTGCTTGGAGTACGTGATCGCCGAGGCGGTGGCGGCGGGCATCACCGACGTTGTCTTGGTCACCTCTCGCGGCAAGGGTGCCGTGGAGGACTACTTCGATCGTGCTCCAGCGTTGGAGGCCACGCTTGAAGCGGCCGGCAAGCTGGCGTTGCTGGGCGAAGTGCGTAGGGTCGCGTCGCTCGCGAGGGTGGTCTGCGTGCGGCAGGACCACATGCGGGGTCTCGGGCATGCGGTGCTGTGTGCGGAGCACGCCGTGGGTGACGAGGATTTCGTGGTGATCCTCGCCGACGACATCGTCGATGCGGAGGAGCCGGTGGTGGGTCAGCTGCTGCGGGTCCACGCGGAAGAGGGCGGGGCGGTGGTGGCGCTGAAGAACGTGCCCCGGGAGCGCACCAACCGGTACGGCATCTGTGCGGGACCGATGGTGCGCCCCGACCGCATGCGCATCGAACGAATGGTTGAGAAGCCGGCGCCCGCCGATGCGCCCAGCACCTTGTCGATCGTGGGCCGCTATGTGCTCCCGCCAACGATCTTCGAGCTCCTCCGCACCACGCCGCCCGGTGCAGGGGGAGAAATCCAGCTCACCGACGCCTTGGCTCGCCTTCCGCTCGCGCACGGTCACGTCTTTTCGGGTGCGCACTTCGACACGGGCAACCCTGTCGGGCTCCTCGAAGCCCAACTCCACTACAGCACGCGGCATCCCGAATATGGCGCGGCGGCGCGGGCTCTCTGCGCCAGGTACGGGTAGCACCGGGTGCAGGATGCGGTTTGCGCCCCTATCGTTGCGCTTCCACCGTCTTCTCGAGCTCTTCCGCGATCTTGGTGAGCGGCTGCAGCAGGCGCTCAAACTTGTCGAACCAGCGCAGCCAGATCTCGTCGCCCTGATCGGCGCCGGGCACCTCGGCGTTCACCCGGCGCACGAACTCCTTGAATTTTTCCACCCGTTCGAGCGAGCGGGGAAGCGGGTTGTAGAAGTCGTGGGCGTAGGCGATCAGGGAGCCCGCGCTGCGGTAGAGTACGCGGTCGCTGGTACCTTCTTCGATGAGCAGGAATTCGCTGGCCACCAAGGAGCCGAAGAACCCCAGTGCGCCCAAGTCGAGCTCTGAGAGCTGGGCGGTACGGAAGAGGTTTTGCACCACGCTCTTGTTCAGGCGGATGAAGTCCGAAACCCGTGGTTTGAGGTAACTCTCGGCCGCCCGGGCCTGTCGCCCCGCGCGCGGCACGGGCAAGAGGACCTGCACCATGCGACCGAGGCGCACGTTGATGCGGGTGAGCGCGATCGCGTCGGGCTGATCTTCGTCGATTCCGTGAAGGCGGGGCGCGCAGGACTCTTTCACCCTCGCCGCGGATTGCTCGGCCGTGTCGAAAATGGCCCGCAGCTCCGCCTCATCCGCGCCTTCAACGTGGAAGAGCCACAGCATGTACTCGCCGTCCTGACGGGGCACCTCCAGCGGAACGGCCACCGCGTCCGCGAGCAGAACGCCCTGACCGATGCGGGTCACCCCGTAGCCGCCCTGGATCACGGCCACGTATTTGTCCTTGCGCTGTTCGATCTCCACCTGGAGGCCCTGCACGATGCCGTGCCCGTGCATGTAGAGCACGTGTCGCTGCAGGTTGCGGCGGTGGTAGGATTGTTCGTCCTCGAGGTCGCGGGCCGTAAGGCAGAGGCCCTCGAAGGCGCGCAGGCGGCTGAGCTGGAAGAAGTTCTTGGGCTGCACGGCTACCGACCCTCGTCAAACAGGATGGTGAAGGACACGTGGCCGGGCTTTTCGCTGGACACGATCTGGGAGATGCGCCGGAGCACGCCGGGCGCCCGCTCGCCGAAACGTTTCTTGAATTGGTTGGCCGGCTCCAGCACCAAGGCGAAGAACGACGTGGCCGCCCGGCCGGGTTCGGCTACGAAGTGCCCTGCGGGCTCCCCGCGCAGGTAGCGGGCATCGACGGTTCGGCCCCCAGCGAGGGTGCTGCGGCCAAGGGTGAAGGGATTGGGGTGCCGGGTCTCGGCCACGCGGACGGGCGCAGCCGTGAGCACCCGGATCATCTCCTCCACGCCCGCCACGGTGCCGCGCGTGCGGTACAGGCGGATCGCTCGCCGTACCAGTTCCCGCTGTTGGTGGATCGGCAGGGAGCTGTCGAGCGGAAAGCTCACCCAGCTAGCGATCCACGGCAAGAAGCGGGGATCGGTGGCGATGGGGTCGATGAGCTGCGGAAGGCCGTCGATCCGGTCGGTGATGGTCGTCATCACGTGCTGGAAGATGGCGAGGAACCGACGGAGCGCCTCGGCGTTGAAGGCCTGCACCTCGGTGGAGTGCACGGCCACCGGGGCCCCCCAGTTCCGCGCGGAGGCTTCGTCCGCCCGCACGATGTCGCGGCGTTGGGCAGGAACGGCGCCTTGGTACAGCCCTGGCAGGAAGCGCAGGTACCCGCGCACCGGCACATGGAGCACCACCCGGTCGCGCGCGCCCAGCCCGCCGGGCGGGCGACCGTCGGGCGTCACCACCTCCGCGCTCACCGTCACCAGCTCATCGGGCGTGTAGTGGCTGGCGGGCGAACCGTCGGGAAGGCGCCGTGTGGAGCGCACGAAGAGAGGCTCGCCGCCGGCTGCCGTCTGCACCTCGATGGACCGCACACAGCCGACCCGCTCGCCCCGCAACGCTTCGACGAGCCGATACCCGACCGGGTTGCCGAGGTGCCGGTTCAGGTACGTCTGGGCCTCGCGCACGGGGTACCCGATCCGCACGACATCCTCGAGGTAACGGAAGTCGGAGCTGCCGCGGGGGCCAGACTGACGCACGAGCGCGAGGGTCATTCGGCGTCCTCGGTTCTCACCCGGACGCGGCGCACGTTGAGCAGGTCGGCCTCGGTGAGCACGATCTCGCGCACCCCTTCGCCTTCCTCCCAACCCGGGGCGCCCCGTTGCCGCTTCTCCCCCGACACGTCGAAGAGTTGGACTTCGATGACGTGCCGAACGTCGGGGATGTCAGCTACCATCCTGGCGAAGTCCTGACTGTACACGGTGCCTTTGAAGGGCCACCCGCTGCCGTCGAAGCCGCCCACATAGGGGTCGAGGAACGCTTCTACCCACCGCTGGGCCGCCTCGCGCACCGCCAGCAGGTTTGCGTTGGGGCGCAGCCGCAACGTCACGCTGATGTCGATCGGCATGAAGCTGGCCAGTCGCACCACGGGCGTGACGTTGATCAGACAGCGCCGCTTCAGGTAGCCTTGGACGTGGTCCCGTAGACCGGTGCCGAGCAGCGCGTCGGGGAGCGACTCCCCGTCCCGGCGGCGCGGCAGCACCACCACCACCACCTTGCCGTCGGGCCCCATCCGGCCGTCGCACGCTGCGCGCGCCACTTCGCCGCTGGCCTCCTGAGCGATGATCGCAAAGTCGGTCTGCGTTACGGCCCGGTCGCGGCTGGTGAGCAGGCTCGGCGCGCGGCGGATGATCTCGTCGATCGATTCGGCATCGCGCCCCCCGCTGGCCGGCAGCAGGTTCTCCGCCTTTACCGAGTCGGCGTACCCCTCCATCACGTTGATGTCGCCCGCCGCCACGTTGCCGCGAGCACCGGGAACGGCTCGGTACACGTCCACCACCACGTTCGCGGAGCCCACGGGCAGCATTCTTCCACGGATGCCGTTGCCGAACGTGAGCGTGCCCTCCGTGGCATCGACCACGAAGATGCGGTCGTCCTTGCTGGCGGTCAACAGCGCCCCGTCGGGCACCCGACTCCAAGGTTCCACGGCGCCGTCGGGCTCTTCCACGTACACCACGATGTCGGGAAAGGTTTCGGGCCGGGCAAAGAGGCTGCGCTCGTGCTCGAGGTCGTGGAGAAACACCGGTGCGTTTCGGAGCTGCACGGTCTGGTTCGGCACGCCCAAGCCCGAGAAACGTTCCGTTCGCACCGTGATCAGGTTGACCACCTCCACCGTGTTCAGCAGCACGTGGGTGATGGGCGCCATCTGCGGCAGGATGTCGAGGGTGGCGCCCACCGGCAAGGCGAAGCGGGCACGGAGCCAGAGTCCGTCCGGCCCCGCCTCGGGGGGGTCGGGCAAGGGGAACTCGAGGGTTCCCGTGCGCGTGAGTTGGTAGGGGCGTGCCGCTCCCTCGCCGGGCCCGTGCAGGCGGCGCCACACGTGACGACCGAAGGCCTGAGCTTCCAACATCTCCCAGTGCACCTCCACCCCTTCAGGAAGGAAGGACTCGCCTCGGGTGCGAACATGCACCACGTGGCGCCGGCCAGCCGGGAGCGGCTTGCTGAACTGGAGGTAGAGGGCTTGGTTCTCGTCCTTCAGCTCCACAAAGGGGAAGAAGGGGTAGAACTCTCCGAGGCGCCCCACGGCTCGGGTGATCGCTCGGGTCAGGCGGGGGTTTTCGGCCCGATCGTCGACCTGGGCCATGCGGGGCCCCGGGAGCGGCTGGTCGTAGCTCTTGGCGCCCACACCGTTCTGCACTCCGAGTCGGACGGCGAGGATGCGCGGCACGATTGGGTGCTGCTCCTTCTTCTCGTCCTGACCGGTGAGGGAGGACTTCACCAACTCGAAGCGGAGCCAGGTGCTCTCGCGTCCGTCGATGTCGTGCCGGGCCAGGCCCTTAAGCTGGGTTTTTGGGTCGAGCAGGACGGTGATGGTGCGGGGCCCAACGGGGCGGGCCTTCTTGTCGAGCTCCTTGGTGCCATCGAGGTCTGCGAAGGTGAAGCTGGTGAAGATCTTGTTCTCCGACCACACCACGCGCCAGTTGTCCTCGGCCCGGTAGGTGAGCTGCAGCAAGTAGAGCTCACTCGGTTCGGGAATCGCCGTACCGTTCATGTCGAACACGACGTCCAGCTCGACGACCACGGGTTCCTGCTTCCGATTCTCGAAGAGGTCGCTGCCCACGTACCACTTTCGCCCGATGGTGGGCGGCATCATCGTGGCGAGCTGGAAGGGGCTCCACGGCCCTTCGTCCACCAACAGCGGCTCGAGTCGGCGGGGGTCGTCCCCGCAGAACATGGCCAACTCGATGGGACGCACCCAGGTGAGATCTAGCTCCAGTTCGGGGATGAAACCCTGAAGGAACACCGTCTCGATGCGCTCCGCGCGGAGGTTGTAGCCGTCGGTGGCCATGTCGGTGAGCGGGCCAGTCAGGAGAACCACCGTGCCGTCCGTACGCACCCTCTCCTTGGGAACCTCCTCCCAGCCCTCGCCCCTTCGGTAGTACCAGCGATAGCGAGGAAGGTAGCTCGTACGCCCAGAAGGTACGCCGCGATCCACGAGGGCGAATCGCAACACCCAGCCGCCCCGGATCGGTGGCACGTCCTGGAGGAAGAACTCCAAGGTGCGGCCTGTGGCTCGGACTTCCCAGTTGTTGATCGAGCGCTCCTCGCCGCCGCGGTCGTCCCGCCAGGTGATCTCGAGGTCCTGAAGCATTCGGCCCGCCAGCCAACGCTCAAAATCCAGCCGCCCGCGGAGCCACCACTTCGCGGTCGCGACGGGCTCGGGCAGCCCGAAGGCGGCGTTGTTGCCGAAGTGGTCTAGGGGGAGGATGCCCGGGAGCGCCGTCACGATCGTGTTTTCCGGCAACCCGGGACTCTCCTCCGGGTCCAAGTCCATCGCCACCGGCAACCAGCCCTCGGCGGATGGGTACTCCCACTGGAAGAAGGCGGCCACGCTCAAGTTGTCGCCGCTAGTGCCCCCGCGCCTCAGCCGGAGCCGACCCAGCGGGCGCTCGCCGTCGGCCTCAATGTCCATGAGCCGCAGGTCCTCGTGACTGACGTACAGGAACTGGTCGGGAGTGTACGCCTCGGGACCGTAATCCACCGGATCGAGATCGAAGACGTCGACACCGCGGCCCCCGCCGAAGAGGAGCGCCGACGGATTGTCGCGCAGGTAGGTGTAGGGGATCTCGCGAACGGCGGGACGTTGACCCCCGCGCACGGCCATCACGCGGGTGATCGTGGCGCCGTGCACCGACAAGCCGTCGACCGTGACGAAGTCCACTGCGGTGCTGTCTTCGCGTTGGCGGGTGGCGCACCGGGCATAGGGAGGAAGATCGATGCCGCCTTCTCCCCGGAGGGTCAGGGTGAGCGGCGCCGCAGCCGGGCGGGCCGGTTTCCGCTCCTCACCGATGAAGTTGAGGAAGTGGATGTAGGTCTTGTCCGGCACCTGATTCAGCCGGAAGATGACCATCTCGGTCATCCACGCGAACAGCTGGACGAGGGTCATGCCGGGGTCGGCATCGGAGAGGTTGGTCCACTCCGGCGTGTATTGGGGGATCAGGGCGCGGGCTTCGCGAAGGAGGTCTTCGTAGCGGCGGTCGTCCAGATTCGGCGGGCGGATCGGCATCGAGCTCAGAGTCGGACGGGGAGTCTAACAGCAATCGCGGAAGGGGCCCCGGCAGGGCCCAGGGCGGTCGCAAAGTCGGCGCCACCGGATCCGGCCGCGAACGCGGCTATCGAACGAGGCCCCGCAGCAACGCCCCAACCCGCCGCAGCTTCGGCTGGAGCGCTATCCCCTCGGGCGTACCGACCAGATCCAGAGCCGCGCAGGCTTCCGCGGCCGAGCCCGCCGCGATCCTGTAGTGGTTGCGCCCGGCATCCCCGCCGCGGGACCGCCCGGTGGCGATTCTCAGCGACGGACAGGCGCGCGCGACCTCCAACGCGAGGCGGTAGACATCGAGATTCTCGTTGTCGAAGGCGTATTCCACATTGACTCCGGCGGGCCGCGGGTTGAAGGAGTCACACGGAGAGTTCGTTCATCGAACCTTGATCATCGACGGGTCGAGTTTCGGCAGTCGAAAAATCGAGTTTCGTCCGTCGACCCTCGGTTGTCGAATCTCGCCCACCGAGCATCGGTGATCGCGCATCGTTCATCGACCGGCGGGCCCGCGCACTTTGCGACCGCCCTGCCCCAACCCCCAGCGCCCCCCCCCCACCGTGTTAGCCGCGCGCCACCCCCCGGAAGGCGCCATGCGGAATTGGTCGATCCAGGACAGCGTCGAGCGCTACAACGTCCGCAATTGGGGGCGCGACTACTTCCGAATCAACGACGCGGGCAACGTCGAGGTCACCCCCGCCGGCCCCCGCGGCGACTCGATCGACCTCAAGCAGCTGGTCGACGATCTGGTGGGCCGCGACCTGCAGCCGCCCCTCCTGATCCGCTTCACCGACATCCTTGAGCACCGCGTTCGCACGATGGCCACCGCCTTCAAGCATGCGATGCGCGAGTACGAGTACACCGGCAAGTACCGGGGCGTTTTCCCGATCAAGGTGAACCAGCAGCGCCACCTCGTCGAGGACTACGTGAAGGTGGCGGCGCAGTACCACATGGGCCTCGAATGCGGCTCCAAGCCCGAGTTGCTCATCGTGCTCGCGCTGATGGACGACCCCGAGGCCCTCATCATCTGCAACGGCTACAAGGACGTGGAGCTCATCGAGACGGCGCTGATGGCGCAGCGGCTCGGGCGCAACCCCATCATTGTGGTGGAGAAGTTCAGCGAGTTCAAGCTGGTGTGCGACGTGGCCGACCGCGTGGGGGTCTCCCCGGTAATTGGGATGAGGGCCAAACTCGCCACCAAGGGGGCCGGCCGCTGGGAGGGCAGCGCTGGCGATCGGGCGAAGTTCGGGCTCACCGTGGGCGAGATGGTCGAGGGCGTGAGCTACCTCACCTCGCGTGGCCGGCTCGATTCCATGCAGCTCCTCCACTTCCACATCGGCTCGCAGGTGAGCGCGATCCGCAGCGTGAAGAACGCGCTGCGCGAGGCCTCGCGGGTGTACACGGGCCTCTGCCAGTTGGGCGCGCCGATGCGCTACTTCGACGTCGGTGGCGGGCTCGGGGTCGACTACGACGGCAGCCGCACCAACTTTGAGTCGAGCATGAACTACACGATCGACGAGTATGCGGCCGACGTCGTGGCCGCCGTGCAGGGCGCGTGCGACGACGCCGAGCTGCCCCACCCCACCATCGTGACCGAGTCGGGCCGCGCTCTGGCCGCGCATCACAGCGTGCTCGTGTTCAACGTGCTGGGGGTCACCGAATTCCCCGACGCCGCGGTGATCGACCCGGTCACGGAAGACGACCCGGAGTGCCTGCAGGAGCTGCACCAGGTGTGCGACGGCATCGGGCGCAAGACCTTCCAGGAGGCCTACCACGACGCCCTCGCGGCCAAAGAAGAGGCCCTCACGCTCTTCAACGTGGGCAACCTCTCGTTGGAGCAGCGGGCCCGCGCCGAAAAACTGTTCTGGCAGGCCTGCCAGCGAATCCTTCACGTGTCGCGGCAGCAGTCGTACGTTCCCGACGAGCTCGAAGGTCTCGAAAAATCGCTCGCCGACACGTACTTCTGCAACTTCTCGGTGTTTCAGAGCGCGCCCGACAGTTGGGCCGTCCAACAGCTCTTTCCGGTGATGCCGATCCATCGGCTCGGAGAGCAGCCCACCCGTCAGGCCATCCTCGCCGACATCACCTGCGACAGCGATGGCAAGATCGACCGCTTCATCGACCTGCGCGACGTAAAAGATGTGCTCGACCTGCATCCGTTGCGCGAAGCGGAGCCCTACTACCTCGCGATCTTCATGGTGGGCGCCTACCAGGAAATCCTCGGCGACCTGCACAACCTGTTCGGCGACACCCACGCGGTGCATGTGTCGCTCGACGAAGACGGCGGCTACGCCATCGACCACGTGATCGAAGGCGACACCGTCACCGAGGTGCTCAGCTACGTCCAGTTCGGGCGCGCCGACCTCGTGCGGCGGGTGCGGCGGGCCACCGAGAAGGCGATGAAGGAAGGTCGGATGACCGTGACCGAAGCCGCCAAGATGGTCGCCGCGTTCCAGTCGGGGCTCGACGGCTACACCTACCTCGAGGAATGACCATGTCCATTGCCCCTTCCGACACCTGGAACCTCGACTCCATCCTGCCGGGCGGCCCCACGGGCGATGCTTTCGAGGCGGAGTACGCCGCGCTGGAAGGGAGCCTGCGCGAGCTGGGCCGACGTGCAGCCGCGCTGCCCGAGCGCCCGGCTGCCGCCGTGCTCGCGGGGCTGTTGCTCGATCTCGAACGCATCTCGCCGCGCGTAGACACGCTGTTCGCCTTCACCTGCTGCCACGCGGCGGCCGCCGCGCGCGACGAGGGGGCGATTCGGGCCGAGTCGCGCATGGCCGCCCTGGGCGCGCTCAGCGCCCAGAGCTGGGTTGCGCCCCGCGACCGCGTGGCCCGGATGCCCCAAGCCGATTTCGACGCGCTCCTCGCCGAGCCCGCGATCTCGCACATGCGGAACATGCTGCTCTCCGACCGCGCCCAGGGTCGCCTGCGCCTCTCTGAGGCCGAAGAATCCCTGCTCGCCGGGCTCTCGCAGGACGGGATCGTGGCCTGGGGCCAACTCTACGACGTAGAAGCCGGCGCCCTCACCGTCACCCTCGACCGCGGGAACGGGCCGGAGTCGCTCTCGGCCGGTCAGGCGGAGATGACGATGTACCACGAGGACCGGGCCGTGCGCGCACGCGCGTTCGAGGCCGTGCAGGCCACGTGGCGCGGCATCGACCGCCGCTGCGCCACCGCGCTCACGCACATCACGGGCACGCGCCTCACGCTGAACGATCGGCGCGGCCTCGACGAGCTCGACGAGCCGCTCGTGCAGTCGCGCATCGCCCGCTCCACCCTCGACGCCATCCTCGAAGCCTGCCGCGAGGCGCGCCCCTTGATGGTTCGTTACTTCAAAGCGAAGGCGCACGCGCTCGGCGTGGAGAAGCTCGAGTGGTACGACCTCGGCGCCCCCGTGGGCGAATCGGGCCCCGGCGTGAGCTACCCCGCCGCCCAGGACCTCATCGTTCGCCAGTTCGGCGAGTTCGCCCCCGGAATGGCGGCGTTCGCGGAGCGGGCGCTGCGCGAGAGCTGGATCGAGGTGGAAGACCGGCCCGGAAAGCGCGGCGGCGGCTTCTGCACGGAGGTGGCCGCAACGAACGAGACCCGCATCTTCATGACGTGGTCAAAGAACGACAAGGCGCCCGCCACCCTCGCCCACGAGCTGGGCCACGCCTTCCACGCCGAGGTGCTCTTTGAACGGCCGGTGAGCCAGCGCCGTTTGCCGATGACCCTCGCGGAGACCGCCAGCACCTTCGCCGAGGCTCTGGTGCGGGAAGCGACCCGCACGCAGTCCACCACCCCCGAAGCGCGCCTGCGCCTCCTCGACAACTCCCTGCAAGACGCCGCCGCCTTCCTCTGCAACATCCCGGCTCGCTTCGAGCTGGAACGGTCCTTCTACGCAATGCGGCGAGATGGCCCGCTCAGCACCGACGCGCTCGACGCCGCCACCGTGCGCATCTACTCCGAGTGGTACGGCGGGCAACTTGCCAGTGTAGACCAGCTCTTCTGGGCGAGGAAGCTTCACTTCTTCATCCCCGGCATCGCGTTCTACAACTACCCCTACACCTTCGGTTTCCTCTTCGCCAACCTGGTGTACGAAGCCTTTCGGCCGCAGGGCGCCGCGGCCGAAGCGGCCTACCGTCGCCTGCTCGCCCGCACCGGCGACGACGACGCCGAGACCATCGCCCGCGAGGAGCTTGGCCTCGATCTCGGCGACGTGGCTACGTGGCGGCGAGCCATTCAGGGCATCGCCCGCGACGTGGCGGACTACGAAGCGGCCGTGCTGGGGAGCTGAGCGAGGGGGCGACTACCGCCTCCGCGAGCTCGACGGCGGCACGCCGGGCGCCAGTGGGTCCTGCCCGTTGTTGAACGGCGTCGGGAAAACGCCGAGCTCGTAAGTCCAGGGAGCCACGCGGCTGAGCGTGAACCGGCGCCACTTGTGGTCGCCGGCCGGGTCCTTGCCGGAGAGTACGAAGGCCACGGCGCTCGAAGGCGGGCCGTCCGTCCAGCCCTCGACCACGTGATCCACGTACGGCCGCGCGCGGTCTTCGACCGTGAGGGTGAGCGTGCGGCCTGCTTCGGCGGCAGCGCCGAGCCGAGGCAGCAGTTGCGTGAACGAGACGCCCTTGCAGAGCAAGGAACCGAGTGCTTCACTCATTTGATGATGACCTCCAAGCCGTCGTCGTGGTCGCCGCCGCGTGCTTCGCTGCCGGCCGTTAGCTGGGCGCCCAGCCAAATCTGCCCGTCGCGCTCCACCACCTCGAAGGTAGCACGGCCGCGGTCGGGGTCGGTGATGCAGGCGCCGGTGGTGAAATCGTACTGCCAATCGTGGTACGGGCAGCGCACGCAGGTGCCCTCGATCTCGCCCTCGCCGATGGGGCCGTCTTCGTGGGCGCAGGCGTTGTCGATGGCGTAGAGCCGCCCGGCATGCCGGAACACGGCCACGTTGTACCCGATGTGCGCAAAGGTGCCGGCCTTGCCCTCGCGCACGGCAGCGGCCTGAGCCACGGCGGATAGCTCGACCGGCTTGGCCACGGCAGAGGGGGGGGCGGCAGGCAGCGCCGCCGGGGGGGCCGCCGCGGGCGCAGGAGCAGGGGCCGCGACCGTCGCGGGAGCCGCCGCGCCGCCGCTCCCTCCGAGCGCCGCCTTGACCCGCGCCTTGATCGCGCTCCGCAGCCCCATCTACGCCGACCACTCCGGGCTCTCAGGCGCGGTCCACGCCAGCTCGCACGCCTCGGTCGCGGCCCAGAGCATCAAGAACACCAGCGCCGCGTGGTCGGGCGGCATGTCGACCTCTTCGTCCTTCTTCTCCTCGCGTTCGAAGAGCGCGTGCAGCGCTTCGTCGAGGATGTGCGGCTGGGCGCGGCTCTCCACTGCGCGAACGCGGTTGGGGAAGCCGGCGTCGCCGGGAAGGAGCAGCGCGGCGTGCGCCTGAATGCGGCGGGTGGCCTCACCGATCTCCTTGTGCGTGATCCGGCCGAGCTTGCCCCCGGCGCGTTCGAAGATGCGCACGACCACCGCAAGCAGGTAGAGGGCAACCTCCCCCGACTGACCCGGCATCTGGGGCACGTTGGACTTGAAGAAGCGCGCCAAGCGGCCCTGATCTTCGAGGATTCGCCGGGCGACGGACTGAAACGCGAGGCCTTCGGCAGCGCAATCTTCCGACCACTTGTGCACGGCTTCGCGAGGGAGTTGGGGGTTCATGGTCACGCCGGCTAACCGACCCGCACGCGGGCCGCGACCGCCTGCACAGCGGCCTCCATCGCCGCGCGGTTGCGCCGCCATTCTGCGTGCGCATCCGGTCCTACGACATTGGCGACGCCGAGCAGAGCGACGAAGGGAACCCCGTGATCGGCGCAAGCCCGGGCCACTGCGTAGGCCTCCATGTGCTCCACGTCCCAGTCGGCGCCGAAGGCGGCGACCAGCGCAGGCGAGGTGCTTACGGCCTGGACGGTGAGCACTCTCACGGCCGGGAGGTCAAGGTCGCCGAGCACGAGGGGGTCGCCCGAAAGGGGCGGCGGCGGCATGGGCACGTACCCGGCGCCGAGGGCGGACGCGGCCGAGCCCAGCCCCAGTCGCGCGCTGGCCACGACCGCGCCTACGGCCGGTCCCCCCGGGTACGCTCCGCAAGTTCCCAACAACAAAACGGCCTCGGGCCGTGCCCGCGACAGCCACGCGCCTGCCGCCACGCCAGCCGCCACGGGCCCCACCCCTAAGGCCTCGCCGGGGAGCGCCCCCAGCTCCGACCGCACCGCCGCGCAGAACGCCACCACCATCCCCACGCCGTAACGGGCTACGCTCTCGGGATGCTACCCGCCGCCGTCGAGGCACTCGAACAGGCCGGCGACTGGTCAGCCGCCGGCGCCGCGTGGATGCAGCTGGCACAGGCCGAAGCGATCGGCGAACGAGCAGCGGAGTACGCTTCGCGGTCGTGCGACGCGCATCGGCGAGCCGATGAACCCAAAGACGCTGTCGAGGCGATCCGGTTGGCGCTCCGCCACCGCCCCGCCACGGTCCACGACGCCATCCTCCTCACGGGCGCCCTGCTCGACTGCGGCGAGGTGCACGCCGCGCTCGGAGTGGCCGCGTCCGCTGCCGACGCCGCCGAGGACGGCGCCCCGCGGGCTCTGTCCCTCGACGTACTGGTGAGCTGCATGCTCGCGGCAGGCCTGGTGGTTGAGGCCAAGGAGCCCCTCGAGGAATTGGCCGCTACGGACAGCGACTCGGCCCGTCTGGCGGCTCGCTTCCGGCAGGGGCAGCTCGCGCGGCTCGAGGGCGACCTTCGGCAAGCCACCGCGCAGTGGCGCAGCCTCGCGGCGCTCTTGCGCCCCCACCCCGCCGCAGCGGGGGCCCTCGCCGCCACCTGGATGGAGCTGGGCGAAACCCACGTACTCCAACTCTCGTTGCGAGGGGTGCCTTGGTTTCCCCACGGGCAGGACGAAGCCGTGGAGGTAGCGGAAGCGGACGCGTGTTTTGCGCAAGCGTCCGCCGCCTGGGCCAGCGTGGGTCGAAAGGGCGGCTTCCTGCGCGCCGAGGCGTGGCGCGGCCGGCTGCGTGCATCTCCGACCGGCACCGTAGACACCGCCTTGGCCTACGCCGATCGCCAGGGGCTCGCGGGCATGTCCGTCGAGATGCGTTGCCTGCGTGCGGCCACCCTCCGGGTCGCCGACGACGCCCTCGACGCCGTTCGTCTCGCGCGCCAGACGCCGCTTTCCCGCGGCCGCGCCCGCGTCCTCGCAGGCGAGCTGGGCGCCCGCTTCGACCTGCCGCTGGCGCTCCACGAGCTGCGAAACGACCTCCCATGGCGGGCACGCGCCGAGCGCCTCATGCAGGTGCTACCGACCTGACCGACCTTTGGCGGTGCGGAGGCGCGGCGCCGCGGCTACGGTGCGGGCGCTCCCCGGAACCCCGTTGCCGCTCCTCCTCCTGCTCCTCGCCTGCGCCACCTCCACCGACTCCGCCGATACCGTCACCGGCGCGCAGATCGACTCTGCCGAAGACACCGACACCGGCCCCGCCCGCCCCACGGACGGCGCTGGCCTCTACACCATGTTCTGCTCCGGCTGCCACGGCGACGACGGGAAGGGGCTGACCGGCAAAGGCCCGGACATCACCGCCGAGCTCGACCGGAAGAGCGATGACCAGCTCATCGACATCATCCTCAACGGCCAGGGCCGCAACGAGATGCCTGCCATCGCGGTGAGCGAAGAGGAAGCGCAGCTGATCGTGGACTACTTGAGGGAGGCGTTTTAGGGCGGCCCTACCTCTTCCGCTTCGCGTCCTTCATTCTCGCTTTGAGTACGCAACCATCAGCATCGCCGAGGTCGCAGGCCCGCGCCGCGTCGTCGCGGGCGAGGCCCAACTCGCCGAAACGGTAGCGCACATCCGCACGCAGGCGGTAGGCCGAGCCAGCGCATCGTTCAGAGCCGCCGCGGGTCGGTGAGCTTGCCGGTGATGGCGGAGGCTGCAGCCACCGCGGGGCTCACGAGGTACACCGGCCCCGCCGAGCCCATGCGCCGGTCGAAGTTGCGGTTCGTCGTGCTGGCGGTGGTTTCGCCGGGGAGCGGAATCCCGGGACCGTTGCCGATGCAGCTGCCGCAGCCGGGCGGCGACACCACCGCCCCCACGCTTCGGAACAGGTCGAGCAGCCCTTCAGCCTCGGCCGACGCGGCCACGTCGGCGCTCGAGGGGGTGACCGTCATGCGAACGCCCGGCGCCATGCGCTGGCCGCGCAGAACGTCGGCGGCGGCGCGCAGATCGGAGAGGGAGCCGCCCGTACACGAGGCGATCACGATGTTGTGGATGGCCACGCTCTCCACGCTGTCGAGGCGGGCGCGGTTGCGACTGTCGCCGGGGGTGGCCACGGTGAGCGGGACGTCGTCGAGGTTCACGTGAATCACGCGCTCGTACTGGGCGCCCGGATCGGCATGCACGAGGTCGGCCGTGCAGTCCACCCCGCGGCGCGACCGCAAGAAGTCGACGATGGGCTGGCAAGGCTCCACCACGCCCGTCATCAGGCCGCCCTCCACCGTCATGTTGGTGAGCACCGAGAGCTCGTCGACGTTCCAGTGCTCAAGACTGGGGCCGCCGAACTGGATCACGCAGGTGTCGGTAGGCGCCGAGCGCCAGTGTTCTTCGCGGAAGTAGGGGTCGCCGATGATGTGGAGGATCAAGTCCTTCGGCGAGAGCACGCCGCGCGGCTCCCCTTCGACCACCACGCGCACCACCTTGGGCACGGTGACGGGGATGAGCCCGGTGCGGAAGGCGAAGGCCATCGCGGTGCTGCCCACGCCGAACGCAAAAGCGTTGAGCACTCCGGCGGTGGGCGTGTGGCTGTCGGTGAGGACGATGATGTCGCCGGGGCTCGCGTAGTCCTCGACGACGAGGCGGTGGCACACGCCGGCCTTGAAGGGGCGGCCGGGGCCGTGCAGCCGGATGCCGTACTCCTCACAGGCATCGACCATCTCGATCGTGAGCTGCCGGGCAGGCGCGAGTCGGGCGTTCTTCACGTTCTCCGGGACCGTGGCTTCGTCGATGAGGACGAAGTGGTCCTCGAAAGCAGCCACGAGCTCCGGCGCGTACATCGGCGCGGCGCCAAAAGCCTCGCGGTAGAGCGCCACCACCATGCCCGCCGTGTACTCGTGCACACCGCGAAACGCGGTGCGACACAGCACCTGGTCGCCGGGCTTCACGTCGGCGATGCCGTCGGCGCCAGCCCCCGTCCATGTGCGGCGGGCGATGATCTTCTCCACGCTGTTGAGCGCGCGGGGCGGCACGTTCACGTCGTAGGTGGGCTGCACCGCGCCCGATAGCAGCCGCTTGCCGTACTCCAAGAGCCCGCCGCCTTCGGCCACCGAGCGGAAGAACAGGGGCAAGTCTTCGAAGAAGCGCCGGGTGTCTACGTCTTCGCCGCCGCGGAGCCGCTCCACCACGCCGAGGTCGGTCGTGAAGGGCATGCCGCCGTAGACCATGTTCTCCTGGAAGATGCGCTGGAAGCTCCGCGCCACGACCAGCTCGATGCCCGCGCCCTGATGGGCCACCACCGCCACCTCGCGCGACGAGCCCGACCCGTAGGCATCGCCCCCCACGATGACCTGAAACCCTCCCGACTGAACCGAGCCCTTCTGCACCAGTTCCTTAAAGTTTTCGAGGAAGTAGGGGCCCAGTACCTCGCCGGTGTAGCCCAGCGTGCACGCCGCGCCGCTGATCATCAGGTCGGTGTTCACGCCGTAGTGAAGGCTCTGCCCCGACCACGGAAGGTCGGCCCCCCCCAGCTGGCTCGCAAGAAGCGAAGCTTCGTCGGTGAGGTACAGGACGCGCCCGGTAAGCTTCATTCGCCCGTCCTAACCGGTGCCCCGCCACGGCGCTGCGATGCCCACCTGCCCACGCTCGATGAGTCGCCGGGCCCGGGGCATCGCCCACACCCCGGCTGCCGGATAGGCTGGCGCCCCCTCCCGGAGCGACCGTGTACCACGACTTCCTCATCCTCGGCGGCGCGGGCCTGGTCGGGCTCCAAGTATGCCGGCAGATCGTGGCGAACCTCTCGCCCCGGCGAATCGTGGTGGCCTCGCTTTTGGAGACCGAGTCGGTCGCCGCCTGCAAACGCCTCGAGCGGGAATTTGGCGACAGCGTGGCCTTCGTGCCGGCGTGGGGCAACCTTTTCGTGCCGCGCGACATGGCCCAGCTCACGCGCGGCGCGATCCTCAGCGACGTGAACCTCCGCCGCACGCTCCTGAACGCCGTCTACGACGACTACGACGTGGCCTACGCGGACAACCATCTGGTCAGCCTCATCCGTCGCCACCGCCCGGAGGTGATCGTTGACTGCGTGAACACCGCCACCGGCTTCTCGTACCAGGACGTGTTCGACGGGGCGGCCAAAGTTCGTTCGTGGATCGGCAAGGAGGGGGGCTTCGACAGCAAGGGCATCGAGGACCTCGAGACGTTCCTGCTCTCGCAGAGCGTGCCGCAGCTCATCCGGCACGTGCGGTTCCTGCACCAGGCCACCACCGAGTACGCCACCCGCGTGTACCTCAAGGTGGGCACGACCGGCACCGGTGGCATGGGGCTGAACATCCCCTACACCCACAGCGAAGACCGCCCGAGCAAGAAGCTGCTCGCCAAGAACGAAGCCGCGTTCGGACACACCGGACTGCTGTTCTTGCTGGCACGCACCCCCCATGCGCCCATCGTGAAGGAGGTCAAACCGGCCGCGATGATCGGGTACCGCGCCGTGCAAGTGATGGAGGCCCGCGACAAACACGACAACAGCGATCTCTACGAGGCGCACGAGGTGGACTGCTCCGGCGAACTGAGCCTGCGGGAGGACACCAAGGCCTACACGCGCGCGGGCAAGTTGCGGGTGCCGGTGGTGGACACAGGCGAGAACGGCGTCTTCACCCGCGGCGAGTTCGCGGCGATCACCGCGCTCGGGCAGATGGAGTACATCACCCCCGAAGAGATCGCGATGACGGTGGTGCTCGAAATCCGAGGCGCGAACACCGGCAACGACGCGATCAGCGCGATGGACGGGGCGGTGATGACGCCATCGTACAAGGCCGGGCTCGTGCGGAACGTGGCGATTCGCGACCTCGCCGCCGCCGAGAAAGAGGCGGGCATCCCGTCGGTGGCGCTCGGGAGGCTTGGGCCGCCAGAGCTGTCGAAGTTGTTGTTCGAGGCCGAGCTGCTGCGCTCCGCGTTCGGCTCGCTGGAGGCCGTAGCGGCAGCCGACGCGGCCGAGCTCTCCGCACGCTGCGCAGCTGCCATCGAGCCCTCCGGGACACTGCGTACGGCGCCTTCGATCGGCATTCCGATTTTGCTCCCCGGTGGAAAACGCCTGCTCCGCGGGCCGCGGATCAATGTCCCCGAGTTGGAGGGACACAAACAAAGCGTACGGTTGGACGATCCGGTGAAGGTGGATGTCTGGGCCGACAAGGGGTGGATCGACCTGCGTCCGCCGAACATGGAACGCTGGCGCCTACGGTGCGAGAAGATGCTCGCGGCCCGTGCAACCTTGCGAGACGAAGGCTCCGCCGCCGCCAGCATCAAGAGCTTCATGGCCACCGACTTCGAGATCGGCGAGCTGGTGGCGTGGATCTTTAATAACGAGATGGGCGGGTATCGGGTGAAGTAGGCCGGGGAAATCCCCCCTTGCCGCCCCCCGCCCCCCGCCCTACACTCGCCCCCATGGCCGACTACTACAAACACGAACACCTCGAAGGCTTTGGCTCGGTGAGCAGCGCCTCCCCCGAGCTCGGCAAGAAGTTCTTCGACTACTACAACGCGGTGTTCGCCGAAGGGGCGCTCACCGAGCGCGAGAAGTGCCTCATCGCCCTGGCCGTGGCCCACACCGTGCAATGCCCCTACTGCATCGATGCCTACACCTCGGAGTCGCTCGCCAAGGGGGCCGACTTGGAGCAGATGACGGAGGCGTTGCACGTGGCCGTGGCCATCCGGGGCGGAGCCTCGCTGGTGCACGGGATGCAGATGCGTGAGTCGGCCAAGAAGGCGGGGATGTGACGACCGCGGCGCCTCGCGCCCAGCTCGACCTGCTCGCCTCGCTCGACCTCCCAGCCGGCGACTTCTCACGCGCCCTCGCCGGAGCCGGTCATCCCGATGGCCTCGGAGTCGGCGAGCTGGAAATCTTTCAGGTGAACATCGGCAAGTTGTGCAACATGCGGTGCCGGCACTGCCATGTGGATGCGGGGCCCGAGCAGACCGTCGAGAACATGGACTTGCGCACGGTAGAAGCCTGCCTTCGTGCGCTTGAACAGACACCGGCGCACACGGTGGACATCACGGGCGGCGCGCCCGAGCTCAACCCCCACTTCACCACTCTCGTGGAGGGCGCGAGGGCGCGGGGGCGCCACGTCATCGACCGGTGCAACCTCACCGTCCTGCTCCTACCCAAGTTTGCGCACCTGCCGGAATGGCTGGCCGAGCGGGAGGTGGAGCTGGTCTGCTCGCTCCCTCACTCCCGCAAACCCGCCACCGACGCCCAACGTGGCGAGGGCACGTGGGACAGGTCCGTCGAAGCGCTCCGCCTGCTCAACGAAGCGGGGTACGGGCAGGGCAATCCGCGACGACGCCTCACGCTGATGCACAACCCCGCTGGCGCATGGCTCCCCGGCGCTCAAGCGAGCATGGAGCGGGAGTGGAAGGCCTCCCTCCAGCGCAGCGCGGGGGTGACGTTCGACCGACTGATCGCGCTCAACAACATGCCCATCAGCCGCTTCCTCGACTGGCTCGTGGAGAGTGGCAACCTCGACGCCTACATGCAGAAGCTCACCGCCGCCTTCAACCCCGCGGCCATCGCGGGCCTCATGTGCCGGAACACGCTCTCGGTCGGCTGGGATGGCGCGCTCTACGACTGCGACTTCAACCAGATGTTGGCGCTCCCCACGGGGGGGCGTTCCACCATTTTCGACTTTGATTACGCGTCCCTCCGCGCCCGCCGCGTCGTCGTGGACCGCCACTGTTTCGGCTGCACGGCCGGGGCTGGCAGCTCGTGTGGGGGCGCCACGGCCTGATCCACCTGCGAGACGGCGCCCGCATCGTGGTACCGTTCCGCCATGCTCGCCGGTCACTACGCACCCGCGCTCGCGATCAAGGCGCTCTTTCCACGCACCCCGCTGTGGATCCTCTTCGCCGGTGTGCAGGCCATCGATATTGCCTGGGGAGTCTTCGTCCTCACGGGCATCGAAAGCGCGCACATCGAACCGGGCTTCACCGCCAGCAACGGCCTCGTCCTCGAACAAGTGGTCTTCAGCCATTCGCTCCTCGCGTCACTCGCCTGGAGCGTGGGTTTGGGTCTCCTCGTGCAACTCCTGTTGCAGCGTCCGGCGGTTTCGGTCGCCACCGGCCTGGCCGTGGCTTCCCATTGGTTCCTCGACCTCCCGATGCACATGGCCGACCTCCCCTACTCCAACAACTTCAGCCCAAAGTTCGGCTTCGGACTCTGGCAGTACCGAGAACTCTCGTTCCTTCTCGAAGCAGGGTTGCTCGTCCTCGGCGGTTGGCTGTGGTCGCGCGGCGGTGGAGTCAACGTCTCGCGCGCGCGCCGAGGGGTACTCGCGGGCGTGCTCGGCGTCCTGTGCGTCGCCGGCTACTACGGCCCCCAGCCGACAGACATCGCCGTCACCGCGCTCCTCGGCCTGTTCATTTATTTTGGGTTGCCTGCGCTGGCGCGGTGGGTGGAGCGTCCTCAGGGGACGTAGGGCGAATCGACGCGACCGGCTCCTCGTCGCACGCGGCTCCCCCCGATTCGCGCACCCACCGCGAGCAACATGCCCAGCGCCGCAGCCCCTGCGCCCCCGCAGCCCGCTGCCGCGGCGCAGCCCTCGCCGTCGGTGGCTTCCGTGCCGGACTCGTCGAGCGCGGGCTCGCCCGAGTCGACGATCTCCTCAACCGGCAACTCCACCGCGTCGCAGTCGCCAGACTCGCCCTCCACATGCCCGGCGGCAAGCCACGCACCCTGCGGGCTGACCCAGTACACGTCGAAAGCGTAGGACTGGTTCGGCTCGACCATGCCGTTGTAGTTGGCGATGTAGGTGCGGTCGGCCTCCATGAACACGGTGCCGCCCGCGGCATCGAGGGCGAACAACACCCAGCCGGCAGCGCTCAGCTCGGCGTTGGTCCACTCCCAATAGGAGTCGGCCTCGGCCTCGCCCGCGAACTGGAAGTCGATCCCGCACAGCGGCGACACCCCGCCGGTGTCCGAAGCCGCTGTCCAGGTGAACGCCGCCGCCGCGACGAGGGCCGGCGGCTCCAGAGCGTCCACCCGCTCGTCCACGCCGAACTCGACCCGGTCGCGCTCATCCCCGCTCGACCCCCAGGTGATGCGGTAGCGGGCCGTGGGCTCGTCCGCGCACACCGGGTCGAATCGTACGACGCCGAAGCTGCCCGCGTCGATGACCTCGGCGGGCTCAGCGAGATCGGTCCAGCCGGTGTCGCGCTCGATCTGCAGACGCGGGGCCGCGCGGCCCGACTCCGGTTGGCCGTGCCGATACGCAACCGGTGCCACGTCGGCCGGTCCGTCGTCGTTTTCGTTGGGGAAACCGCGCAGCCGATCGTAGGGGTCGGCCGTATCAAAGGCGAAAGCGACGGCGAGGAGCAGCATCGCAGGTTCCCTCTGCGGAGCAGTTTTAACACGACGCGCCCGCAACGTGGCGATACCTGCCAACTTCCCCCGGAGGTCCGTTGTTCCTCAGTCTCCTCGGCGTGGTGCTCGCAGCCGAAGCCCCGCCCTCGATCCCCTTCGAGAAGTACACGCTCGACAACGGCCTGGAGGTGATCCTCTCGCCCGACCCGCGGCTGCCGCTGGTGGCCACCGACATCTGGTACCACGTGGGCGGGGGCTACGAGCTGCCCGGCCGCAGCGGGTTTGCGCACCTCTTCGAGCACATCATGTTCCAGGGCAGCCGCAACGTTCCCGAAGACCAGTTCTTCCCCATCCTCGAAGGGGCCGGCGCCACCTTCGTGAACGGCACCACCGACTTCGACCGCACGAACTACCTCGAAACCGTGCCCAGCAACCAGCTCGACCTCGCCCTGTGGCTCGAGAGCGACCGCATGGGCTTTCTGCTCGACACCCTCACGCAGGAGCGGCTCGACAACCAGAAAGACGTGGTGCGGAAGGAGCGCCAGCAGAGCACCGAGAACGTGCCCTATGGTGTGGCCGAAGAACAATTCTTTAAGCTTCTCTTTCCAGCACCGCACCCCTACAACGGGGTCGTGATCGGCACGCACGAAGACCTGCAGGCCGCAAGCCTCGACGACGTAAAGACCTTCTTCCGCACCTGGTACGTGCCGAACAACGCCACGCTGGTGGTCTGCGGCGACTTCGACACGAGCACGGTGAAGGCCACGGTCGCCAAATACTTCGCCAGCATCCCCAAGGGCGCCGAGCCCGTGGTGACGACCCAGATGGCCCCGCCGATCACCGCGGAGAAGCGGGCCGACCTCACCGACGACGTGGAGCTTCCCAAGCTGTACATGGGCTGGGTGACGCCCGCCGTGTTCAAGGAGGGCGACGCCGAGCTCCAGCTGGCCGCGATGGTTCTGGCCGACGGGAAGTCAAGCCGACTGTACCGCGAGCTGGTGGAGAAGAAGCAGATCGCGCAGTCGGTGAACGCGTACCAGTACCCGCTCACCTACGGCTCGGTGTTCGCGGTGGAAGTCATCGGCAAGCCCGGCCAGGCGCCCGCCAAGCTCGAAGCCGAGGCATGGCAGGTGATCGAGGGGCTCCGAGCGGCGCCCCCGGCGCAAGACGAGCTCGACCGGGCGTGGACGTCCACCAAAGCGAAGGTGCTCCGCGGCCTCGAAGAGCTGGGCGGATTCGGCGGCAAGGCCGACACGTTGGACTACTACAACCACCACGTGGGCGACCCGGGCTACCTCGCCAAAGACTTTGAACGGTACGAAACGGCCACGCCCGAGGGCGTCCAAAAGGCCTTCGTCGATGCGGTCCGCAAAGACAATCGGGTGGTGGTTGCTGTCGTACCTGCCCCCAAGTCGGAAGGGGGTGCCAAATGAGTCGGGGTTTCCTGCCGGGCCTCGCGGCCCTCGTGCTGTTCGCGCCAGGGCTGGCGGCGTGCGGCCCCAAGAAGGCGCCTGTGGTCGTGGAGGCCCCGGTGCCGCCGCCCGACCCCGAAGCCTGGCGTGCCACCCAGCCCGCCCCCGGCGCGGAGAAGCCTTGGTCCGCGCCCGTCGCCAGTCGTTTTGAGCTGAAGAACGGCATTCCCGTGTACCTCGTGGAGCAGGGCGACCTGCCCCTGGTGAGCGTGCAGTTGGTGCTCGGCGTGGGGCGCGAAGCCAACCCGGTGGGCAAGGCGGGGCTCTTGTCGCTCACCGCCTCGATGCTGGATGAGGGCACCAAGACCCGCGACGGCGCCACCATCGCGGCCGACGCCGCCAAGCTCGGCGCCGAGCTCGGCATCCAAGCGGGCGACGAAAATGTGGTGGTGTCGCTGGATGCCCTCACGGGCCCCACCTTCGCCCCCTCCCTCGACCTGCTCGCCGACGTGGTCTTGCGCCCGGCCTTCGACAAGAAGGTGTTTGCGCGCGTGAAGAGCGACGTGGTGGCCGGCATTCTCGCGGCAAAGTCCGAGCCCAACGAAGTGGCCCGCCGCCTCTTCGGCGAACAACTCTGGGGCGCCTCCCACCCGTACGGTCTCGCGTCGATCGGCACCGAAAAGAGCGTAGAGTCGCTCAAGGTGGCCGACGCAACACGCGCCTACGCCGACCAGTTCCACGCTGGAAACGCCACGTTCGTGGTGGCAGGCAAGATCGACGAGGCCACGCTGAAAGCCGAACTCGAGGCTCGCTTCGGCACGTGGAAGGCCGGGAAGGGCACGCGCGCCGCCGTGGCGCCACCGCCCCCCGCGCCCAACACCCGCATCGTGTTTCAAGAACAGCCCGGCGCGGTGCAGAGCGTGCTCCGCGTCGGCTCGCTGGCGCCCGCCCGCAACGCCCCCGACTACTGGAAGGCCCAACTGGCCACCACGCTCTTCGGCGGCATGTTCGGCTCGCGCCTGAACATGGCGCTGCGCGAAGAGAAGGGCTGGAGCTACGGCGCCTTCGCCGGCATCGGCGATAGCCGCGACTACGGCGTGTTTCAGGCCCGCACCAGCGTGCAGGCCGACAAGACCGCCGAGTCCGTGCAGGTGATCTTCGACGAGCTCAACGCCCAGGCCGCGCGTGCCCCCACGGCGGCGGAAATGAAGCTCACTGCCGACTCGCTGGTGAAGTCGCTGCCGGGCAACTTCGAGACCAGCGGGTCGACCGCCCGCGCGTTCATCCAAGTCCCGCGGTTCGGTCTGCCGGCCGACGCCTGGCGCAGCTACGGCGCCAACGTCGCGGGCGTGGACGCCGCGGCTGTCGCGGACGCCTCGCGCGCCCTGCTCGGTTCGGGGAAGCTGCTCGTGGTCGTCGTCGGCCCGCGCACGATCGAGGTCGACGTGGAGGGGGGCGGCAAGAAGACGGTCGACGTCGTGGCCGGTTTGAAGGCGCTCGGGCAGGAGTTTGTGGAGGTGAAGTAGGGGCTCCGCCCCGCGCTCACCCCGCCGAGCGCCCCAGCTTGGCCAGCTCGGCGCACGCAACCCACAACCCACAGGCTTCGCGCAGCCTCGCGGTGACCTCGGCCTCGGTGGGGGCGCCCCGGTCGGGCGGGACCACGGGCGCGGCCAACAGAGCGCAGGCTTCCCGCAGGCGCGCCGTTACCGCCGTGGCGCTCAGCTCAACCACGCTCCAACTCCATCAACCGTTGAATATCGACGAGGTCCTGCGGTCGACCGGACGTGGTCTTCAGCACGACCAACCCCTCGAGCGTGACCACCTGCAGGCTCCCGCCCTCCACAGGCAGCCGCACCCGCTGGTCGAACACCTCGGTAAGCCCCTCGGGAAGCACGAGGAGGTCCAGCATCAGCGGGTGGGCACCCACAAGGCGGGTCACGCGCCACAACTGAATCCCGCTCGACAGCGTCATCGGCAGCGCGGTGAAGGTGTAGCCCTGCTCGCGCGCAAGGGCCCGAACGGCGTCGACCTGCTCGCGGGAGACGAGCAGATCGATGTCGCGCGTGGCTCGCGGCGCGCCGTACACGGCCAGCGCCAACCCACCGCACAGCGCGTACTCAAGACCGGCCGCATCCAAGGCCCGGCCCAACGTCAGAAGCTCGGCGTAGGGATCGAACGAGGCCGCCACGGTCAGGAACTAACGCGACCGCCGCTCCGATCCAAAACCCATCCCCCTCCGAATGCGACACCTCCCCGACCCATCCCCCTTCGCATGCGACAGTGGGCGGCCGTCGCGAGGCGCCGCCATCGGCTCAACACGGACGAAGGCAGGCTATTTCGATGTGTGGACAGTGACGATCGGCCGGCAGCGCCCTCGATGTCGCACTGGAGAGGGGATGGGTGCCCGGGCTGTCGCACTGGAGGGGGGATGGGTCATCGAGTCTCAGTCGCGGCCCGGTGCCACCCCCGCCGCACCCCCGCGCCCACCCCCAAAACCGCCACCGCCACCGCCACCTCGCGCACATACGCCCCCATCGCGCCCGGGCTCACCATGTTCCGCAGAAATCCCGGCTCGTCGATGCGGTAGGGAACAAAGAGCGGCCACGGCGACACGAACCTCTCCGACGACACGGGCCAGAACAGCGGCACCCCGAACTCCGCGGAGCCGCCGGGCTCCCCCACGAGCGCGTCGAGGAGCGGGTGCGTCACGCCGGCGAACCCCACGGCCAGCAACGCACGTCCCCGCAGCCCGCCCGCCAGTCCCAGCGCCACGCCCAGCCCCAGCGAGCCGAGCAGAGAGTGCGTGGGCCCGTGGTGCCAGGCGATGCCACCCGGGAGCAGCATCACCAGGAGCAGGTCCGCGTCCGGAAGCACGCTGGCCAGCGCGAGAAGGGCGAGTGTGCGCGGCGACCGCAACGCGCTCCCCGCACTCGCCAAGATCGGCGGCAACGCCGCAACAGCGAAGTGAGCGATCGGCGAGGGCACACGCGCCCGTATCGCGCTTGACACGTCAAGCATGGCAGGGAAAGACGCTGAGGCCGGATGCTGTTCTCCACCTTCGACTACTTCGTGTTCCTGCCGGTAGTGGCGCTCGCCCACTGGCTGCTTGGCGGCAAGGGGGCGCGGGCCACGCTGCTCCTCGTGGCGAGCGCGTGTTTCTACCTCGCGTGGAACCCGGTCGACGCCCTGATCCTCGTGTGGGTGGGGGCCGTGGGCTTCGGCGTGTCCCACCTCCTCGGCCGCCTGAAGCCGGGGGGTCGGGTGCCCGCGCTCTGGGCCGCCGCCGTGTTGATGCTGGGGCCGCTGATCTTCTACAAGTACGCCCACTTCCTGGGCGAAAACGTGGCGGCGGTGGTGCCGGCGTTCACCCCGTGGGTGAAGCCCAAGGGCCATCTCCCCATCGGCATCAGCTTCTACAGCTTTCAGGCGCTGGCCTACCTGATCGACGTGCATCGTGGCCAAGCGCCCGAACGAAACGCCGTGCGGTACGCCACCTTCCTCTGTTTCTTCCCGCACCTCGTGGCCGGCCCGATCCTGCGCTCCCACACCCTGCTCGACCAGCTCTCCCGCGACCGCACACTCACCCGCGAAGACGTGGGGCACGCCCTCTGGCGATTGGGAGTGGGCCTCGCCAAAAAGCTCCTCGTGGCCGACGTGCTGGTGCAAGGCGTGGTCGAGAGTGTGTTCACCGACCCCACGGCGTTCACCGGCATCGAGGTGCTCACCGCCCTCTACGCCTACTCCCTCCAGATGTACGCCGACTTCTCCGGCTACACCGACTTCGCCGTGGGCAGCTCGCGCCTGCTCGGGTTCCAGATTCCCGAGAACTTCGACCGCCCCTACCAAGCCACCTCGGTGGGCGACTATTGGCGGCGCTGGCACCAGACGCTCTCAAACTGGGTGCGCGACTACGTGTACTACCCCCTCGGCGGCAGCCGTGGCAGCGGGTTTGCGCCCTACCGCAACACCCTGCTCACGCTCCTGATCCTCGGCGTGTGGCACGGCGCAAACTGGACCTTCGTGGTGTACGGAATCCTCCACGGCCTCGCCGTGTCGCTCAACCGATGGTGGCGAAAACGACCCGCCTGGCGCGCTCCGGTGGGCCTCCCCGCGCTCGGCTGGCGTTGGTTCCTCACCCTGCAGTTCGTCGTGCTCGCCCGCATCCTCTTCCGGGCCGAAGACCTCGACCACGCCGCAACCGTGGCCGTGGCGCTCACCGAGCGCTGGGAGAGCGTTTCGCTCCCGAGGTGGTCGCTGCACGCGTGGATCGTCCTCGTCGTCGGCTACGCGGTGCACTTCACCCCCCGAAGCTGGGCCGCGCGCGTGCGTGACCGCTTCGTGGCCCTGCCGTCCCCGATTTGGGGCGTCTTCCTCGCCGCCGTCGGGCTCCTCTGCGTGCGCTTCGGCGTCGGCGACAGCCTCGCGTTCATCTACTATGCGTTCTGACCTCCCCGGCCTCCGCCACCTCCTCGCCGCCTTCGGCACGGCGGGCCTGTTCGCGCTCGGCGCGATCGGGGTGAAGGTGTCGACCGCGCCGGCGTGGACAAAGCCCATCGCCGACGCCGCACCCTGGGCCCCCGGCGAACCCCTGCCGCTGGCGCGGACCCTTCAGCCGCGCGCCGGCCCTCGCGTGGTCGAGGACGAACGCACGGGCCTCGTGGTGGCCGCCGTCGAGGAGCCCGTCGCCGCCTCACTCCCCGAGCCCGCGGCCGTGCTTGAGGTCGCGGTCCCCGGCCCCGGGGGGGCCCCGAGCGCCGCCCCCACCCAGCCGGCCGCGGCCCGCCTTCCGGTCCGTGCGCCCGCCGTCCCCACCCCTCTCGACGACCCCGACGATCAGGGCATGGCGCCCTTCTACCGCGCGCTCCACCGCGGCACCGGCCTCGCGCGCGCCTCCTGGTGGGGCGATTCCACCATCGCCGCCGACGGCATCACCGGCACGGTGCGCGCCCGCCTTCAGGCCCGCTTCGGCTACGGTGGGCCGGGCTTCGTGGTGGCCGGCCTCGACCCCCAGTGGAGCGCCCGCCCCGACCTCAAGCCCCACCGGAAGGGCGAATGGGACACCCAGTCGCTCCTCCTCGGCGGCGCCCGCGGCCTCTACGGGTTCGGCGGGGTGGTGAGCGCCTCGCCCGACGGCGGCAGCCTCTCCCTGCGAGCGCCCCTCGGGCCCGGAGGCGCCGCGCGGCCGCTCCACCACGCCGAGCTGTGGTACCAGGCCCACGAAGGCGCCGGCGCGTGGTGGATGTCTACGGGCGGCGGGAACGAGCGCGGGGGCAGCGCCGCCGGCGCCGGGCGCACGGACCACCGCGCCATTCTCGAGGTCCCTACCGGCTACGATCGGCTCACCATCGGCGCCCGCGGCGGACCGGTCCCCTTCTACGGCGTGGTGATGGAGACCACCGGCCCGGGCGTGGTGCTCGACGCCCTCGGGGTGGTGGGCGTCGGCAACCGCTCGTTCAACTACTTCGGCGAGAACCACCTCGCAGCGCAGGTGGCCCAACGAAATCCCGACCTCGTGGTGTTGATGCTGGGCGGCAACGAGCTGGGCCTGCCCGTGCTCCAACACGGAAGCGCAAGCGCCTACGACCCGCTCTACGCCGAAACGCTGCGTAGGCTCCGGAAGGGCGCTCCCACCGCGGGCTGCCTCGTCGTCACCCCGCTCGACCAGGGCACCCGCGAGGGCGGCTCGCCAGGCACCAAACCTTCGCTCAAGCGGCTGGTCACGTCGCTCTCGCGGGTAGCGGAGGCGGAGGGCTGCGCCTTCTGGAGCGGCTACGCCGCCATGGGAGGCGAGGGCTCGATCGTAGCGTGGACACGCCGCAAGCCCCCCCTCGCCTGGACCGACCTCTTGCACCTGAGCACCGCCGGCCAAGACCTCATCGGCCAAACCCTCGCCGACGCGATCGAGCTCGGCTTCGATGACTGGGTGGCCAACGGTGGCCCCGACCGGAGTGCGCCGGTGCTACCCGCCGAACCCGCACCGGCGACTGTCCCGCCGTCGGAGCCCCCCCCATGATGCTCCTCGTCGCCGCCGCCCTCGCCGCTGAACCCGCTTGGGTGCAGACCTTCACCATCCCGAGCACCGGCGGACCGCCCACCGACGAGTGCGAAGGCCGGGCGAAGGTGGTCGCCCCGCGCGACCCCGTTCCCGACGACACCCCCCCGAGCACCTCCACCTCCGCCAAGCCAGAAACGCCCGTGACCGAGCCGATGCCGGAGGTGGACATGTCCACGCTCGGGCCACCTGTCGACCTCGCCGCGCTCCCGCTGGAACCGCTACGCGGCAACGACGCCGACATCGCCCGCGTCCGCGAAGTGTTCATGCACGCCGCGGCGCGCCGCACGACCACACGCATCTCCTTCTGGGGGGCCTCGCATGTGGCGGGCGAGTTCTTCACCGGCCAAGTGCGCCGCCTCCTCCAAGAGCGCTGGGGCGATGGCGGGCACGGCTTCGTGATGCCCGGCCCACCATGGAAGGGCTACCGCGCCAGCGACGTAAACCTCTGCGCCAATGGCACCTGGATGGGCGACTACATCGATCGGCGCGGCGGGCGCAGCGACGGGCGGTACGGCCCCGCGGGCTTCGACCTGTCTCCCACGGAGGGGGCGGTGGGGTGGGTGCAGACCACGAAAACCAATCCGCAAGGCCGCAGCGTGAGCCGCTTTGAGGTGGCTTACCTCCGGGAGCCCGGTGCCGGCGTGCTCCGCCTTCAGGTCGACGACACCGATCCCGTCGAGGTGTCCGCGGCCGGCGAGGCCAGCCAGACCGGCCCGGCCTTGGCGGTGCTCAAGGTCGAGGACGGCCCGCACCGCCTCACGGTCAGCGCCGAGGGCCCGGTGCGCATCTACGGAACGTGGCTGGAGCGTGACGAGCCGGGGGTGGTTGTGGACGCGCAGGGGGTGTCGGGCCGCACCGCATCGAGCTGGCAGAGCTGGGACGCGTCCCTGATGCGCCCCTACCTCGAGCGCCGCCGGCCCGACCTCGTGGTGCTGGCCTACGGCACGAACGAAGCGAACGAAAAATCCCTCGACCCCGAAAAATATGCCACCTCCCTCCGGCTGACCCTCGAACGGATGCGCTCGCTGTTGCCCGATGCGGCCTGCGTACTCGTGGGTCCGAGCGACCGCGGCAAGAAGGTGAAGCGCAACCGTTACGCGATCTGGGCGCCCACCGCCTGGGTCGCTCGCGTACAGCGCGAGGTGGGACCGGCCTTCGGCTGCGCCACCTGGGACCTGCAAGCCGCCTCCGGAGGCGAAGGCTCGATGCTTCAGTGGTACTTCAACGCCGAACCGAAGCTCGCGGCGGGCGACCTCATCCACTTCAGCGCCGAGGGCTACAAGGAGCTGGGCAGTCGATTCGTGGCGGCGCTCACGGGGGAGCCGCCGGTATAGGCTCCCCGGTGCGCTGGTCCTTCGCCGCCTTCGCCCTCTCGCTCGTGGGCGCCGCGCTCGTGATCGCGCCCGTGGTGCTCTCCCCCGGCGACACCATCGTGTGCGGCTGGGTGCACCCGGACTGCCTCGGCAATCACTGGCTCCTCACGTGGGTGGCCGAGCAGGTGCTCCACGGGCAAAGCCTCGTTCACAACGATCGGTACTACTGGCCGATCGGCGATGCGCCCTGGCTGGCGGGCAACGGCAGCGACGGCTTTTTGTACCTCCCTTGGCACGTACTTTTGGGCTGGCCGATGGCCAGCACGGCGCACACCCTCACGATCCTCACGCTCAACGGGCTGGGCGCGTGGTCGCTGGCGCGGGCCGCGGGCGCCTCGCCCGCCGCGGCGCTCGCGGCGGCCCCCACCGCTGCGATGTCGGTCTACGCCGGCTTCGAGCTGGGTGCCGGGCGCTTCTCGCAGGCCGACATGGGCTTTCTCGCCTTTTTCCTCGCGAGCTGGCTCCGGCTCCTCGACGCCCCTTCGGTGCGTCGCGCCTTGGTCTCCGCTGCGCTCCTCGCCGCCACCAGCGCGCTGTACTGGTACTACGGCCTCTTCGCCGTGGTCGCGGGCGCGATCCTCCTCGCCTTCCGGGGCCGCGCCGCCTTCAGCGCTCCCGTTCTTCGCGCGCTCGCCGTGTTCGCGCCCGCATTTCTCGCACTGATCGCTCCACTGCTCGCCGTGTTCCTGCTCAACTGGAGCGCCATCCCCGGCACCGCGGAGGTCACCCAGTTCCCCCACCCCGAAGCCTTTGGCGACAGTTGCTGGCCCACCGTGCCCTTCCTCGCCCAGAGTGGCCGCCACGCGGGGCGCGCCCTGCCCTTCACCACCGTTCTGCTGGCCCTCGTCACGCTCTACTACCGCCGCGATCGGGTCACGCTCGGCCTCTTGGCCGTCGGCGTCGGTTTTGCCGCGCTCATGGCCGGTCCGCTCCTCCCGCACGGCCCCTACGAGTGGCTGTACGGGCTCGCCGGCCCGTTGCGCCGCTTCTGGTGGCCCTACCGGCACGTAGTGGTGCTGAACTTCGTGTGGATCACGCTGGCCAGCCTCGCGCTCGACCACGTTCTTGCCGGCCGTCGGCGCACCGCAGCGGGCGTCGTGCTCGCGCTCTCCGTGCCGCTCCAACTGGAGCTGCTCCGTGCGCCCTACCACGCCCTGTTCTCCAACGCGTCGGTGCCGACGCCCTTCTACGAAGCCGTGCGGGAGCTTCCCGGAACGCTCCTGCTCGAGCCGCCGCTCACGCCCGACGTCGCGGTCTCGCAGGCACCGCTGCTCTACCAACTCGACCACCAGAAGACCCTCCTGGGCGGCCACGCCCTCTGGGTGGAACGGGTGCGCCCCCCGGGCTGGGACGCCGCCATGGACAGCAACAGCTTCCTCGCCGCCTGCCGCGATCTGGAGCGCGCCCGCCTCACCGACGGCTTCCGCTTCGACGCCGCCGACCTCGAAGCCCTGCGCACCGCCGGCCTCCGCACCGCCACCCTCAACCGCGAGCTGTTCCCCGCCAAACTCTTCGTGGTCACCAACGCCTACCAGGCCGTCTTCACCACGCTGTTCGGCCCTCCGGCCGTGGAGGGCAACCGCGCGATGGCCTGGAACCTCGACCACTGGACGGGAGCCACCGAGGTGGCCCTCGAGCCCTACGAATGGCCGGCCGGGATCCGGCGCGGTGGCCCCACCCTCCCCAGCCAGTCGCAGCTCCCGCCGTCGCTGGCGTTCTCCATGCCGGCTCCGCCTAGCCGGGCACCGCAGTAGGGTTCGCTCGTAGCGGCGCCGTCCGAGCCGCAGCAGCAAGCCCAGCGGAGTCTCTTGACAGCCCGGCCCCTACTCGTTGGGCACCGCGGTTCGACCGGGCGGTGACGGGCTGGGTGACGCGGTCGACCGTCCCGACCGAGCCCCGTTGCGGGGCGAGCGGAGGGACGGTCGGCTGCGGCAGGACCCCGCGCCAACCCTGTCTTTCCTCACGCGCCCAGCCCGGCCTCCGCAGGCTGGCAAGGACCTGCGCGCCACCGGCGCCGCGTCCTGCGCGGCGAGCCTTATCGAGGCCACGCAGGTTCAGCCCGCCACCGTAAAGGTGGGCACCACCCGCGGCTGCGCCACCGCCAGCCAGTCCGCTACCGCCATCCCGACCGAGCGAGCGGCGCTCGCCGCCGCGAACACCACCTCCCCTCGTTCGAGGAAGTCTTCGCCCACCACCAGCTCCGCATCGAAGAGCGGCCGGGCGAACGCGGGCAGCTCTCCGTGGTGCAGCCCTGCCACCTCGTAGAGCTCCTCGGCAGAGAGGAAGCGGTACCGCTGGATGCGCAGCGCCCGGCGCAAGAGCCGCCCCTCGATGCGCCGGTCGCTCCCGACCACGATCACCACGTTCCCCACCCGCTCGGCGCGAAGGAGCAGCGACTTGGCGCCGTGCGCCAAGGGCGTGCCGCGTGCCTCCGCCGCCTCCACAGCGGTACGCGCCTCCACGTGCTCCAGCACCCGAAACGGGCGCCCGCTCGACGTCAGAATCGTCAGCAACTCTTCAGCTCGAGGCATGGGCCGGCTCCGCTTCGAGGGTGAGCACGCCCAGCACCGCGCGGGCCGTGCCGGGGTCATTGGTGGCGAGCACTCCTCGCCGCAAGAGGCCGCGCTCCAGCTCCAGCGGCGCCTCCGCGGACCGCGCCGCGAACCACTCCGCCGCCGAAGCGCCCAGCTTCTTCACGGGCAGCAGCTCCCACCGCGCCCGAGTGAGCGGGTGGATGCGCGGATCGAAGGCCAGCGACACTCGGCCCATCGTGGCACGCGGGTTCACCTCCACCAGCGGGTCGAGGCGGAATCCGCCCTCGTCGCGGTACACGAAGGCGTCCACCCCCACCGGCCCAAGCACATCGAGCGCGGTCAGACGGGGCGCAAGAAACGCAGCCACCCTCTCGCCCAACTCACGAAGGCGGCGCGGCGCGCGCCCGTCTTGCGAGAGAAACCTGGCCAGACTCGAGTCGAGGTCTCCGAACCACCGCCCCGGCCTCGTGCCGGTGAACTGACCGGCCGCCGTGGTGAAGAACCGGCACAGACCAGCGAAGCGGGCCGTTCCGCCGGGGAGGACGTCGAAGTGAAAGGAGAAGTCGAGCACCCGCTCGCGCCAAGGCTCGGCCCGCAGGCCTCCCTGCTCGCGGAGCACGCGGGCAGCCCAGGCGCGGCCGGCGTCGTCGAGGGGGCCGCGGCGGCGAGCGCGGCCCGCCGTGGAGAACGGAGCCTTCAGGAGCCAGCCACGGCCGGCGCAGGCCTCTGAGGCAGCCAGCGTTGCGCAGGCTTCGCCCTCGGGCGGCGCCAGCTCGGCGTCGCCGAGCTGGCCGAGCAGCTCCGCGCGCCACGCGAGCGCCACCAGCTTGCTGCTGGCGGCGCGCCGCGGGGGCGTCCAGAGCGAGGCGGCGCCCGCGAGCGGAGCGAGCCGCGCCGCGGCGTCGGGGGTGGGGGCCCAGGGGCGGAGCTCGCCGACCTGCCGGTCGGCGAGCGCGCCTACGTCGCGCACGAACTCCGGCAGCGCGAAGCCGGCCGCCGCGAGGCTGCGTTGCCACGCGGGCGAGGGCATCACGGGGGTGATCACGACGTCCTCGCGGGCCGCCAGCAGCGCCATCGTCGGGGCCAGGTCGTCGGCGAGGAGCGCAGTCGCCGGGTCGGGGCGATGCCCCGGCCGGCCGCGAGCGGCCTCGGCCTCCGAGTCGGGGTTGAACAGAAAAACCCGCGGCGGGCGCCCGCGGGAGCGCGTGAACAACTCGATGCGGTCGATCCACTCGAGTGTGAAGCCGGCCGCGAGGCGTCCCGCCCGGTCCACCTCCTGCCCCCGAGCGCGCGCGGGGCTGAGCGGCATCTCGAGGCCGCGCTCGAAGGCCTCCCACTCGCCGAGCGCCGGGTCTTTCCAGCGGCGGAACAGGGCGAGCCCCCCCCGCACATGGCCGATCTCGTCGGCGTACACCTCGTCGAGGAGCGCGGCGGTGGCGTCGTCGCCCACGGCGGCGAAGTGCCCGCCCCAGGTGCGCGTGAAGTCCAAGTTGGCCTGCTCAAACGTGAGCGCCACGCGGAGGACGTAGTCCATCGGGCCTGCGTTCGAAGCCGTGGCGCGCCAAAAGAAGTCGTTCACCGGCACTTCGCCGAGCTCCACCCCCAACTCCCCCATGCGCCGCAAGTAGGCCGCGAGATGCCGCTGCTCCTCGATCATCGTGCGGCCGAGGCCCAAGCGGAATCCGGCCGGCGCGTCGGGGAAGCGCAGGAGCGTGCTGGCCATGATCTCCAAGGCCAAGAGCTCGTGGTTGGCGAACCGGTGCAGGAGCCGACCGGCCGCGTGCGGATCGGCGACGGCCGCCGGCGCGGGGAGAGGATCGCGGTCGCCGGTGGAGAACCGCAGGGCGGGAGGCCGGGAGGGCTCGCGCAGCGGCGCCGCGGCCCCGCGGGCGTCATCGAACAGCGTTCCCGGCGCGACAAGCTTCTCCCCGAGCGTGCCCCCGTGCAACACCTGCTCAGCGAACTCCCGCAGCTCCATCGTGCCCCGCTATCCGCGACCACGACCGCCGAGCCACGCGGACCACTCCGGCGGGGAGTTCAGGTTCAGGACCCGGTCGGGGTCGGCCGACACGAGCCGCCCAGCAGACCGCAATCGGACGTCCAGGCGGATCGGCTCGTGGGGCGGGTCGAGGCGCACGGGGTGACCGTCGACGCCCTCGAATTGGAGCACGGCCGGGCCGCGCGCGGCGATCAGGGCCTGAAGGTCGGCTCGACAGGCCGGCGGAACGTCCACCGGGGTGAGGAGCGCGGGCCCCATCCCGGCCAGCCCCAGCGCGGCCGACTCCGCCGGACCGGTGCTGGCCCACGCCTCGTTCCACACCACCCGCACACTCGCGGGGAGCACGGCCACAACGTCGTTTCCGCAGGCGCCGACCACCACCGTCACCCGCAGACCGACCGCTTCAAACGCCCGCACATGGGCCACCACCAACGGCTCGCCATCGAGAGACAGGAGCGCCTTCGGCTCGCCCATGCGGCGGCTGGCCCCCGCCGCGAGGATCACCGCTTCTTCTATCCGCTTTGGTCCCGCGCTCTCCACGTCCGCCTCCCCTGCACGCTTCGGTTACATGGTACCTGCGCCAGCCCGGCGCGCACGAGGGCGTCCGTGATCTCCAAGACCAAGGCCTGGTTCCTTCGACAGACGCCCATGCTGGCAGACCTGCCCGAGCGTGAGTTGGAACTGCTCGACCAGGTGAGCGAGTCGATCGACCTCCGCCGCCGAGCGCTCGTGTGGGAGCCCCGAGACGCAGCGAACACCATGTACATCCTTCGGGCAGGGATCGTAAAGCTGAGCAAGACGAACGACGAGGGGCGGGAGCTCACCCTCGGGTTCTACACCCGCGACGCGCTGGTAGGCGAACTCGGAGTCGTGAACGAAGCCCCGCACGACACCACCTGCGAGGCCTACGAAGACTCGCAGCTCCTCGCCATTCCCAAAGACGACTTCGTGCGGGTGATGATGCGGCACCCGCCGTTGGCCATGCGCATGATTCGGCTGGTGGGCGAGCGCCGTCAACGCCTCGAGAACCGGGTGGAGAGCCTGCTCTTCAAGAGCGCCCACTCGCGGCTCGCCGCGCTGTTCCTCGACCTCGGCGACACCTTCGGCGTGCGCGACAGTCGCGGTCGCATCGTGAATCTCAAGCTCACGCACAAGGAGATCGCCAGCCTCATCGGGGCCACCCGCGAAACCGTGAGTTTTGCGATCCTCGACCTTCGGAAGGAAGGCCTCATCCTGACCGAGGGCAAGCGCGTAATCCTCCTCGACGAAGAGCGGCTGCGGGCGCTGCGCGACGGCTGATGGTCGGCCTCTTGGCCATGCTCGGAATGGGCTGCCTGCCCCACGGCGCCCTCGGGAGCTCGGATGCGCTGACGCCGTCGCTCTGGAGCATCGAAACGGAGGGGCGGCGTCATGTACTCAGCCGGCAGTTCGTGCGCGGCTTTCGTGATGGGAGCAACGGGTGGCTCTTCTGCCTCCAAGGCACGGCGTCCTGCGCCGAACTCCGGGCCTTCGCGGATGGCACCGTGCTCACGCTGGAGGGGCTCGACCGCTTCGATGAGACCGCTCGCGCCGACCTGATCGCGGTGTGGCCGATAGTGTCTCCGCGGGTGAGCGAGGCGGTGGACTTGCTGAGCAGCTGGCCGCTGGGGCACGACGGTCGGCTGGAGGTGCGGATCGGCGCGAAGGGTGGATGGCGGCAGGAGGGCGGCGCGCTCCGGTGGCGGGCGGCGCTCGGGGAGGGCGGGAGCTACGACGCGGGCGAGCTCGATGCCAGCGTGGAGATCGACAGCGGCGGCACGAAAGCGGCGTCGTGGGAATTGCGGTACGAGCGCTGCGCAGCGGGGGGGCGTTGCACGTCGATCCACCGTTCCGGTCGCCTCGCGCGGCTCTCCGAGACCGCCGCTCCCCTACCGGTAGCCCCCTGCCCCAACGCACCGGACCCCGCCCGGGCGCCGCTTTGCCTCATGGACGGAACTCCGATCGCCGACCACCCTGCCGCTGCCGGGGCACTCACCTTCGGCTTATCGGATAGCCTACCCCCGGAGCCGTGACGTGAACCTCGACCTCGTTGCCCGCTTGGTGCGCGACGCGCGTCACCTGCCGCCCGGCCCTCACCTCGCGGGTCGGGCGCTCGCGCTCGTTCCGGCCCTCGTGGATGCCTTGCCCGGGGTGCGACTCCCCGCCGACGGCCGTACCCCCACGTTCCCCGTCGCATGCTCCGATCTGCTCTCCGACCCCGTAGACCGGGCCCTTCGCACGGCCCTCGACGACGTGCGCTCCGGGGCGCGGGTGCCTACCGTGACCGAGCTCACGGCGGCCCTCCGGGACGACCCGCTGGCGCGCGGGCTGCAGCGGCTCCTCTTGGAGGGGGCTTCGTTGTCTGCCGGCGCGGCATGCTTGGTTGCGCTGGACTACGCCCGCCTGTGCGCGGCGGCTCTGAGCGCACCGGGACCGCTACTGCGCGAAGGCGTGAACGCGGTGAACACGCTGCCCGTCGGGCAGCGAGGTGCGGCTCTGGGGGGGGTAGCGGCGGCGATGCAGGCAAGGCTGGCGCTGGCGATCACCGAGTTGGCTTCCGATGGCTTGCGACCGCCAGCGCTGCTCAGCACGATCGCGGCGAACCCGTTGGTGTTCTTGTTCGTTCATGGCGGCTTCCCCCAAGGGATGGACGTGTCGTTCCTCGCTGGCGTCACGGGCGCTCCCATCCCCGAAGCCATGGCGCAGGATGCGGGAATTTGTTTCGACACGGCCGTGCGCGAAACGCTGGACCGGCTGCAGGCCCGCAAGGGTACGCCGGCCGACCACAGCTTCGCCCTTCGGTTCAACCTCGCGGAGCTTCGGGCCGGCGGGGGAAACCCCGCCGCAGTGCTGCGCGCCGAGCCCGATGCGTGGGCTCACCTCCTGCCGCAGCTCGCGAGCGTTGTCGCGACCGGCTCCCTCGCCAAGGCCGGCGCCGACCGCGCGCGCGCGGCCGAGCTGTGCCGGCCCGACGTTGCCGTTGCCGTGGCGGCGACCTTGCGTGGCAGCCTGCGTGCCCTCCAGGTGTGGGACGTGCTCGCCGGGGTCACAGCCTGCTTGGCGCCCACGGGCGAGGACAGCATCGAACGGCAGCTGCTCGTGCCGCGAGGGAGCGAAACGGTCGCCACGATCGTCGCCGTTTCCACGGGGATGCTGCGGACTGCGGCGGCGGAGCCCGTCGCGCTCTCGCGCGAGGTGGGGGAGGCCGTTTCGAACTGGCGAGACTCCCTTGGCTCGAGCGCGGTGGTGTCCGACGACGGTTCGGTCGCGCTGTTCGCGTTCTCCGATGCGGCCCGTGGCCTGGCCTTCGCGCTCTCGTTGCGCGAACGGCCGGCGGTGGGGCTGCCGGTTCCGGCAGTGTCCATGGCCACGGGCCCTGTCGGCGGCGGTACAGATGGGGCCACGGTGCGCCTCAGCGGCCCCGCCGTGCAGGATGCGCTTCGTCTCTTGTGCCACGCGCCGCTGGACATGCGCCCCTCCGGCGCCCCGGCGCTCTCTCAGGTGTCTCTGATCGAGGGAACGCTGCGAGGAGACGGGGTGGTGGCGCACTCCTCGGCCCTTGAGGCGCTTCGCGCCCGCCGGCCGAAGCAGCTCCCCGGCGAGAGGCCCGCCTGGGCCCAAGAGGCCTGGGACGACGAACTCGGTGTGCTCGCGCTGATTCCCGTGAACGGCTTAGCCGACGCCTGCGAGCTCGCCCGCTGCACAGCGGCCGACTGGGAGGCCGTGTGCGCGGGAGGCAACCCGCAACTGGCCGCGAAGCCGGCGGCGGCGCCGCCTCCCGCAGTGGTGATGCCCGAGTCCGCCGGCAAGGTCCCCAACCCTGCCAGCCATGAGGTCCGCCGCCCGCGCCGCGAGCCCGCGCCGACGGTGGCCGCCCCCCCGGACCCGACGCACGTGCCCGACCCGCCCGTGCGGGCCGCGCTGCCAGAGGAGCCCGCCCCTGCGCAGGAGAACCCGTTCGCGGGGTCCACTCCTGTCGTGGCAGTATCCGATCCCTTTGCCGCGTCGGATCCCTTCGCCGGTGCCGCCGCCGGCGCCCCCGCCGGCGGCGGTTTCGCGCCCCTCCTCGGCGACCCCTTTGCTACCGCCCATCCCACCTCGGCCCCCGCCTCGGAGCCCCCCGGCGCCCCCTCCGGCGACCTCGGCGACATCTTCGGGGTGCCCGTCGGCGACACGGCGGCACCCCCGCCGAAAGCCCCGCCCCCTGCGATCGGCGCGTTCGGTCTGATCGTGGAAGATGCGGCCCAATCGCCTCCGCCTCAGGACGAAGTTCCGAACGACGGGTTCTCCTTGCCGGTCTATGCCAGCGGTACCGGTGGGGAGGGCCCCGCCTTGAGCGCTCCAGGCCCGGCGCCGCGAAAGGCCAAGAAGGCCCCGATGGTGGACTTCACCCAACTCCTGAGAAGCTACGCTTGCTACGTCGATGGGGGTCGCGTCACCTTCGGCCGTCCCTACGGCACGCGGATCGTCGATCTGCACGCCTACGAGACGGAAGGAGACCTCGACGCGGCCTACCAGAGCTTCGTGGATGCGAAAATCCGGGAAGGCTTCATCCCCCAGACCGAGCTCGCCGGCGAACTTCCCCGGACCGTAACGGTGATGCCGCTCGACCACGACCGACTCGCCCAAGCGTGGCGCGCCCTCACTTGAAGCGCCGCGCTCGCCACGGCCGACCGGCTGGGGTATACGCTCGGCCCCCGGAGGGAGGACCGTGAAACTGTACCGCACCCGTATTCCCCAGATCGCAACGGCGGTGATCGAACGGCTCTGCGCCGACGGCGACATCGAGGTGGCTGGCAGCGACCGCGACGAGGCCGCGAGCGATCTGGTGGCGATCATGGAGTCCTACCTTCGCCGCGACAACGACCTTCGTGAGGCCGTTCGTGATGAGATGGACCGCAAGAACATCCCCTTCGACCAGTACGGGAAGGTCAGGGGAGGCATCGCCGACGGCTGGGGCCACCCCACCGGCGACGAAGTCGACCGTTTCTTGTCGCGGCAGTTCATCGAGAACTTCATGATCTCGAACTTCGTCGGCGAGGTGTACACCGACGACCACGACCTCTACAAGAAGCTCCTCGAACTCGTCAAGTCCTTCGACGTCGACGAGCGAGCGCTCCGGGCCGAGGCCGAGGAGCGCATCAAGAACGTGAAGGAGGGCTCCGTCGAGCGGCAGGAAGCGCTGAACCGGGCCTTGCGCGAAGTGCGCAAGAAGCACGGCCTCAGCTAAGCGCTCAGGCGTCGAGCTCGACCAGCTTGGGGCGGAGGCGCTCCATGATGCGGGTGTGCAGCTGGCTCACCCGGCTCTCGGTCACGCCGAGGATGCTGCCGATCTCCTTGAAGCCCTTCTCGCGGAAGTAGTGCAGCTCGACGATCATGCGGTCGCGCTCGGGGAGCGTTCCGATGGCGCCACGGACGAGGTTCCGGAAGTCGGCTGCCTCGGTGGCCGCGTCGGGAGCATCCCACTCGCCGGCGATGGCCTCGCCGATGGTGTTGTCTTCGCCGATGGTCTCTTCCATCGAGACCACGTTGTGGATGCGGCTGCCCGACTGGAGTTCCTGGAGGCGGGCCTCGCTCACACCGAGCTCCTTGGCGAGCTCGCGTTCCGTGGCGTCGCGGCCAAGGGCCTTCAGCAGCTTCTCCTGCGATTCGCGGATGCGATCGCCGCGGTCCCGGACCGAGCGCGGAACCCAGTCGGTGCGGCGCATTTCGTCGACGATGGCACCCTTCACACGGATGCGGGCGAAGGCCGTAAAGCTCAGGCTGCGGTCGGACTCGAAGCGATCGACCGCGTCGATCAGGCCGAACATGCCCATGTTCACCAAGTCGCCCACGTCTACGCAAGCCGGGTAGCGACTCGCCATGCGCAGGGCAATCCGCCGCACCATGGGCACGTGCTCCGCCAGCATCGCCTGCCGCGCCGCCGGATCAAGGAGGCGAGCCCGGCTGGGAGCATCGACCTCGGCCGAAGGGGTGGTGGAGAGGAGCTCAAGGACTGGGGAGTTCGGGGAGAGCATCGGTCGCCTTGGGTGGATGCGTCTGGGGGAACAGCCGCTCCCCCTCCTTCGAACACCCAGAGCCCAACTTTAGGGGGGGCACATGAAAATACGTCTGATTGTTCCTACTTTTTGGCCATCGGTTAGGCCCCTGAAAAGTTGAGATACTTTCTTGAAACAATTTCTCTGGGGCCTCATTGCTGGCCTTTCGTGGGCTCTCCCTTGACGGCGGTCACATCCTCCGCCGAAGCGAGAAGCGGCAGGACGGAATCGCGGGTGGCGAAGAAGGCGGGGCGCTCGGAGTCGGCAAGCGGGCGTGCGACGGGAACGATGGCCTTCATGGGGTCGCGATGGACTCCCTTCACCATGAACTCGTAGTGGAGGTGCGGCCCCGTAGACATCCCGGTACTGCCCACCTTCCCAATGACTTGGCCCTGCCGCACCCGGTCGCCACCCTTCACCAGCATCTTGCTGAGGTGCGAAAATCCCGTGGAGTAGCCGCCTTCGTGTTTCACTTCGATGTGATTGCCATGCCCGCCCGACCAGCCGGCCTTCGTCACCACGCCGTCCGCTACCGAGCGGATCGGCGTACCGCTGGGCGCCGCGAGGTCCACCCCCTTGTGGGCTCGCATTCGGTGGAGGATTGGGTGGTACCGGCCGGTGGTGAACCCCGACGTCACCCTAGAGAACTCCAGCGGGGAGCGCAGGAAGGCCTTCTTCCGGGCGGCGCCCTTCGCGTCGTACCAGTTCGCTGTGCCATCGGCAGAGCGGTGCCGGATGGCCACGTACTCCTTGCCGCCATTTTCGAGAACAGCGGCGCGGATGTCGCCCACACGCCGGGAACCGTCGTCGGCGATGAGCTGGTCGAGCACGAGGCGGAAGCTGGCGCCGGCGTAGAGCTCCGTGTTGAAGTCCACGTCGTACTCGAAGATGGTAGCGAGCCCCATGATCTGCGCCGGCGCAAAACCCGCGGCCGTGGCGGCCGCCCACAACGACGAGCGTACAGTCAGCGCCAGCGCACGCTCTTCTACGACGTAGGGAATCGGCACCTGTCGGGCCACGTAGCGGCTCTCGTCCCACACCAACTCGGCCGTGTACGCCGCGGCCGCATCGAGGCGGAGGCGAAAGGGCTGGGCCTCGCCGCGGCGCCAATCGAGATGGAACCGGTCACCCGGTCGAACGCGGTTCAAGGCGCTGCCGGCACCGGAGAGGAGCAGCTCAACCGGGCCGTTCATGGAGCGCAGCACGCTCCCCGCGGTGTCCCCCGCCCGCACGTCGCGAGACTCCGTGACGTAGCGGAGCGGAGGCGCGACGACGACGGCGTCTGCGGCGGCAGGGGCCGGCTGCAGGATCGGCTCGGGGCGAGCGACCACCGCTGCGGACCCACCCGCCACGGTCAGGAGCGCCAGAGCCGAGAGCCACCGGGCGGCCCTCACCCTCCTGCTCGGGTCACGAAGAGGTACACGCCCAGCAGAACGACCAGCGCCAGCCCGAACAGGCCGCCCACCACGAGGCCCTGGACGACGACGGTGACCAGCGCCGCGTTGCCCGAACGGCGCGCTGGACGGGGGGGGCGCGGGGCGGCGGCAGCGCGAGGGGGCGCGTCGGGGAGCACGCTGCGCCCGCCGCTCAGGAAAGGAGGCGGGGACGCGTTCAGCATCGTGAACTCCTCCGCCGGCGCCTCAACGCCAGCCGAGGGGTCGGCCACCGGCACGGTTTGGCCCGCGAGGCCCACGAGGTCCTTGGCCTCGCGCTGCTGCTTCTGCATGGCCGGGGGCACGTGGGCGTCGGCCCAGCTGCGCAGGCCAATGCCCGCGAGCCGGTCTGCGGCCGCCAGCAGCTGCTGCTCGACCACCTTGGCGGCCGGGCGGGCCACCGGCTCCCAAGCGAGCATCGGGCGCAGCACCGCGGCCAGCTCGGCGTGAGCCGGCGGGAGTTGCTCCAAGCGCTGCACCAGCCGCTTCGCGTGAGAGTCCTCCTTCAGCTTCGGCTGCCCGAAGACTTCGCCCACGGCCGCTTCCCAGAGCGTGAGAGCCAGCCCGTACACGTCGGCAGCTGGACTCACCTCACCCGTGATCACGTACTCCGGGGCCATGTAGTTGAGCGTGCCGAGCACAAATTGCCCCGTGCGGCTCTCGCGGGCGTCGAAACGGGCCTGTGCCACGCCGAAGTCGAGCAGCTTGATGCCGCCGCGATCGCTCACCATCACGTTGGACGGCTTCACGTCGCGGTGCACGACGTTGAGCGGCTCGCCGGTGGTGGGATGCACTGCCGTGTGGGCGGCGTGGAGCGCGCCTGCGACGGCGGCACCGAGCTCCGCGAGAGCGCGAGGGGGGGGGCGCTGCCCGGGAGCCAGCAAGCCTGCAAGGTCCACCCCCTCCACGAACTCCATCACCACAGCGTCGCGTTCCCCAACCCGCACCAGCTCCAGCACCTTCAGGATGTGTTCGTCGTGCAGGAGACCGAGGAGCCGCGCCTCGTCACGCACCCTCGACACGAACAAGTCGTTGTCGTTGTGCCCGGGAAGCAGCACCTTCACGGCCACGGTGCGGCGGAAGTCGCGGGGCCCGGCGAGCTCGGCCAGGTATACGGTTCCGAACGCTCCCGAACCGATCACGCGCTGGAAGGTCACCTGACGCACGCCCGCAGCTATCACGCGCGCAGACGTTACCGGGTACCCAGGCGCAGAGGAACGATGACCGGGGGGCGGGCAGCGGAGAAGGCGATCCTGCGGCGGGAGATGCGGGAGCGCCTGCGGTTGCGACCCGCGCCCGAGGCGGCGGAAGCTTCGTTGGGGATCCGGGAGTGGCTGCGCCCCCATGTCGCCGCGGGCACGGTGGCGGCGTTCTTCCCGCTGCCCGGAGAGGTCGATCTCGTCCCGCTGCTCGCCGCGCTCGCAGCCGAAGGGCGCCTCGTTCTCCCCCGCGTGGTCGACGCCGACCTCGTGCTGCACCGCGTCCATTCTCTCGACGCGCTGCTCCCTGGACCGTTCGGACTCCGAGAGCCTGCGGCAGACTTCCCTCTGGTCCGTCCCGACGAGCTCTCCGTGGTGCTCGTACCCGGCCTGGCGTTCACCCCGAACGGGGAGCGACTAGGGCGAGGAGGAGGCTTCTACGATCGGCTCCTCGCCTGCGTTCCGAGCGGAGTGATCACGGTGGGCGTCGGGTTCGCCGATCAGCTTGTGGCGTCGTTACCCACCGAGCCGCACGATGTCCGGCTCGTCACGGTGGTGCCCAGCGGCGCCGCGGGACCAAATCGACGAGTCGCGGGTTAGCGCGGTACCGTGCTGATCCTCGCCCTCTCCCTCGCCTTCGCGCTCCCCACCTGGCCGAGCATGACCACGGCCGAGCTCGCCGTGTTCGAGAAGGGAGAGCTGGTGCTTCGCTCCGACACCTCCACCGACCTGACGGTGAGCACCGGCATCGTGAAGGTCGCGGCGCCCCCCGAGCTCCTGTGGCGCGAGGCCCTCGACTTCGAAGCCAAAAAACCCGAGAACCCCACCCTCAAAAAGCTCGACGAGTACGCCCGCAACTCGCCGGACGACTGGTTCGTTCGTTTCGAGCTCAGCATCTTCGGCATCCGTGTCGTGATCCACGACCATTGGACCTGCTTCCCTGAGGCGTTCACGTGCACCTGGGTGCAGGACCCCACCAAAGTGAGCGATGTACGCGAAGAGGTCGGCCACCTCATCGTTCGACCGGAAGGCCGCGGCTCGGCGATCGTGTTTCACAGTCAGTTCATCAGCGAAGTGTGGTCGCCGGGCTGGGTGAGGCGCTGGCTGGCCAACGACAGCATGGTGAACGTCGTGGAGAAACTCCGGAAACGCACCGAAGGTAAGGCAGGTTAGAAGCAGGGGATCGGCACGCCGTCGCCGCCGAGTTGGCCCTCACATCCGGACCCGTAGCGCGCTCTCACCACTCGGGAATGCTTCGTGAGCCCTGCGTACAGGCCCGTCAGCGACGACCGAGCCCACGACTCCGCCGCCTCCGCGGGGATGTTGCCGCCGAGGTCCGTCCACGCCTGGTACACGGCAAGGGTGTGCGCCCCGTCGACCGGCACGAGCAGCCACGCGCCGCGGTTCACGGCAACGGCGGTACTTGAGTCGAAGAGCTCCGCGTCGGTCCGGGCTCGGGCGCCCGAAAGGGAGCCTTCGTCCACCGACCACGACCGCTCCCACACGCCCGAGGCGCGGGCCAACGGCGTGTTGTTCGCGAGCCGGAGCACCCAGTGGCGGTCCGCGAACGGCCACGGCAGGTCGATCCGCTGGTAGAGCAACTTCGGCGAGGACCAGCGGCCCTCAAGCGCGGTTTCGGCGAGCGCGTCCACCGAATCCGAGAGGTGGTCGTCGGTGAGCGTGAGCCAGAGCAGGGGCTGGGAGACGGGCAGAACGCCCCATGCGGCCACCCCCGCCTCGTCAAGCGCCACGCGCCCCACCTTGCCGGCCGCCGCCTCCGCCAGCACAGCGGAAGACGGCGGAGCGGGCGGAAGCACCGAGTGTGCCCCTACCCCGCCCGAGACACTCGCCCACACCACGGCGAGCGCCGCACCGTCCACCTTCAGAAACTGAAGGCGTGGGAGGCGTGCACGGTGCCGCCACGCGGCTTCGGGAACTGCAGCTTCTGCACGGCACCGGTGAGGCACTCTTCGAGCAGCGGATTCTTGAGCGCGGACTCCACCAGCTTCAAGTGGCTCACGGTGCCATCGAGCTCAATCTGCCAGGAAAACTCGATGCGACCGTGGGTGGCACGCGTGCCGAAGCGGCGCGAGCAGTCCATTACCGAGGACTCGTTCTTGGCCATCACCCCAGCCACCGCGCCGTCGGGAAGGTGTCCCTCTTCGGCATCGAGGTCGGTCACGTCGTCGTCGGCTTCAGGTTCGGCGGAGGCGAGGGCAAGCAGCACAAGGAACATGGTGGCGCAGCCTACCGCACCGGTCGCCGATTGGGAATGGCCCCTCGGCTCGGGCGGTACGCGGATAGCCACGCGCGCTCATCCCCTGGTGCCGCCGTGAACGTTTCCGAAGCCCTCCAGACCCGCGTGTCCAGCAACAATTTCGACGCGGAGGCCACGCTGTCCGGGGACGAGATCACCGCCCTCGTCGCCCTCGCGCAAGAGGCCCCCAGCAGCTTCAACATCCAGTTCACCCGCTTTGTCGCCGTTACCGACACGGCCACCAAGCAGCGGCTCATGGCGGCGGCGTGGAACCAGCCGAAGATCGGTGCCGCGGCGGCGGTGTTTGTGCTCACCGGCAGCCTCAAGGCGCACGAAGCCTACGCCGTCCGGATGCGGGCCGCCGCCGCCGCAGGCGAGGTGCCCGCCGATGTGATGGAGCGCATGGTCGGCATGGCCACCCAAGCCTACAGCAACCCCGTCCGGGCGCGCGAGGAGTCGCTGCGCTCCGTGGGGCTCTCGGGCATGAGCCTGATGCTGGCCGCGCAGGAGCGGGGGCTCGCTTCCTGCCCGATGATCGGGTTCGACCCCACCGCCTTCTCCGAGATCCTCTGGCTCGACGCAGACCACCCACCGCTCATGGTCATCGTCGTGGGCCGCGCCGCCGCTGGCAACTCGCCGCGGAAGCCGCGGCTCGCCCCCGCCGACGTGCTCCGCATCGTCGGCTGAGGCCCCGCCGCTCAGGGAGCCACGTTGCCTGCGGCCACCTCCACGCCGTCTACGACCGCGTAGAGGTGCCACCCGCCGGGCGCCGCGAGCCCGGGAAGGGCGAGGACAGCCCGCCCCCGCGCGTCCGTGCGCCCTGCTGCCGACCACACGCTGGGCGAATCGCCGGTGTCATCGCGGCTCGCACGGAGCTGAACGGGCAAGCCCGGGCGTGCGACCACGCGGAAGGTCGGCACGGCCGCGGGCAGGCGCCGCACCAGCGGTTCGGCCGCGGCCACGGCCTGCGCCGCCACTACCGGAATCTCGATCGTTCCGGTGAAGTGAGCCGGCTCACCCGTGAGCGGCGAGAGCACCGAATCCGTCACCCGCACCCGCACCCACGCGCTTCCAGCCGTCGTGGCCACCCCCGACAGCACCCCCTCCTCGCCGAGCACGATCCCGTCGGGCAGGCTCCCGGTCTCGAGGATCCACCGGAGCGGCGGGGTGCCTCCCCACGCGGTGAGCGTTTCGGAGAAAGGCACCTCCACGAGGGCCGGCGCGGTCACGAGCGTGGTGACCGCCAGCGAACGATGTTCATCGACCCACGCGCCGAACGAGTCCAAGTCGACGGCCGCCGGCACCGCATCGTGCAGGCTTTCCATCTCGTAGGGATCGGCCTCAAGGTCGTACAACTCCGTCGCGCCGTCGCCCCACTCCACGTACTTCCACCGCTCCGTCACGACACCGGCCCAGACCGGATGGTTGCCGACCGCCGACTCGATGAACACGTGATCGCGGCCCGCCTGCGCCTCGGGGTCCGCGAGGGCGGAGCGGAGACTCTCGCCCTCTCCCCATGCCTCCAGCCCCGCGAAATCGGCGATCGTCGCCGGTAGGTCGAGGTTCATCGCCACGAGGCGGCGGTCGTCCCGTGCGGCCACGCCGGGCAGGGCCACGAGCAGCGGTACCGTCACCGACTCCTCGTACGGCACCCCCTTTCCCATGAGCCAGTGCTCTCCGTGCAGCACGCCGTTGTCGCCCACAAGCACCAGTGCCGTGCGCTCGCGAAGCCCGCGCTCGTCGAGGTGGTCGAGCAGGCCGCCGATTCCGCGGTCGATCGCTGCCAGCGACTCCAACATCGACCGAGCGGTCGCGTCGAAGTCCGTGGCCGCGGCTTCGCTCTCAGCGGCCACGTCCTGCAGCCAGCCCGGCTTGTCGCTGACGTCAGCCTCTTGAAACGACGGCGGGCGCGACGAGTAGTCGGCCCATGTGCCCACGTCCTCGGTGGCGGGCGGCATGTCGTAGTGCGGGGCGGTGAGGGTCAGGAAAACGACCGTGGGCGCGCCCGCAGACTCGTCCACGAAGTCGCGTGCCCGCTCGAAGAACCAGTCGGTGCTGTAGGCACCGTCGGTGTCTGCGCGTGCGCCAACCCCTGGGGCCGTGGGGCTGGATGATCCCTGCACGAGGATGGTGTCGTAGCCGTTGCCGGCCCCGCTCGAGCCCACGAAGAGGTCCCAGCCGGGCGGGATGTAGAGCAGCGGGTTGAGCTCGTAGCCGTTCAAGTACTTGCCCATGAGCGCAGTACGAAACCCGGCCGCCTGCAGGCGCGTGGGAAGGGTGTCCGTGTCGTGAAAGCTCTCGAAGCCCCCGTTCGGCAGCTCGTTCGACTGCACGCCGGTATTCCGGGGATACTCCCCGCCGGCGAAAAGGCTGGCGCGCACCGGGCAGCAGAGCGGCACCGTCGTGTACGCCCGGAGAAACCGAACACACTCGGGCACCAAGCGCGCTTGTACGGTGGGCATGGCCCAGAGCACGTTCGCCGCGAGGTCGTCGCCCATCACCACGAAGATCAGCTCCGGGGGTTCGAGCGGCGGCGACGCCGTGTCCGCGGCCGTGTCCGCCCCGGCCGTCTCGTCTCCCGACTCCGCCGGCACACAGGCCAGCAAACCCAGCAACAACGGGAGGAGAGCGACGGTCACTCTTTACGAGTATCGCAGGCGGCGCTCAGCGCACGCCGTGGATGTCGTAGCTCTGATTGTTGCAGTCGTAGCAACTACCCGCGTAGCTGGCGGTGAACACGGCATCGAAGTTGTTGTAGTCCGTGAACTGGCCCTCGATGGCGTAGGTCTCCGTGCAGGAGCCAGGGAGCTGGTTGTCGGCGTCGAACTCCGCTGACGACGTGACGCTCCCCACCATCGTGCCCGGCTGGGTGCCGCCGGCCGCGAACTTGATCGTGGGATTGAGGTCGGTCACCACGAGCTGATCAAAGTTGAAGCTCACGAGGCCCCACGCGCAGCTGTACGACACGGAGACATCGAGGTCCCAGGTGCCGCCGTAGTCGCAGCCGTCGTCGGCCTTCCCGCTGCAGTCGTCGTCGATGCCGTTGTCGCAGACCTCTTCGTTGCCCGGAAACCGCGTGGGGTCGCTGTCATCGCAGTCGTCGCTGCACACGCTCACGCCGTCGCCGTCCGCGTCGAGGGCGTCGAGGGTCGCCGCGTCGCAGTCGTCGTCGAGGCTGTTGCAGGCCAGCTCGGCGGTGCCCGGGTTGATGGCGGGTGCGAGGTCGGCGCAGTCGTCGCACTCGGTGTAGCCGTCGGCGTCCTGATCGAGGCCGTCGGGCGTGCCGGCGTCGCAGTCGTTGTCGAGGAGGTCGCACTCGGTTTCGGCCGCGTTGGGGTGCACGTCGGCGTTCTGGTCGTCGCAGTCGTCGCCGCACGCGGGGTAGCCGTCGTCGTCGTCGTCGCTGTCGTCGATGGTGTCGGGATTGCAGTCGTCGTCCGACCCGTTGCAGATCTCCTCCACGCCGTTGGGGTTCACGTCGGCGTTCCGATCGTCGCAGTCGAGGCGATCGGCCGGGTAGGTGGCTACGCAGCCCGCGTTGTCACCCGCGAAAAAACCGTCCTCGTCGGCGTCGAAGGGGGCGTCGACGTCCTTGCCCTCGGCCGCTTCGAGCTGCCCGTTGCACTTCGCCGTCTGGGTGACGCCGATGTCGCTCGCACACCCGCCCGCCGCCAGAACCACCAACCAGCCGTGTACTCGCCCCATGCTGCCTCCGCGATTAGTCTACCCGTGCTCGGCGCCGTCGACGTCGCCGAAACGCTCTCGTAGCTCAACTGGACAGAGCACGCGATTTCTAATCGCGTGGTTGCTGGTTCGATCCCAGCCGAGAGCGCCACCTTGCCCGCCAAGCGCGCGCCCGGCGTGCTAAGCCCGCGCCTTCTTCTGGCACCTCGATGCGTGATCTGCGAGCCCTTCTCGACGTTTTGCGGCGCGAGGGCGAGCTGGTGGAGGTCGAGGCCGAGGTGAACCCCCACCTTGAGATCGCCGAGGTGCATCGTCGGGTGATCGCGGCGGGCGGCCCGGCCCTCCTGTTCAAGAATCCCACCGGCAGCCGCTTTCCGGTGGTGACCAACCTGTTCGGCAGCAAGCGTCGGGTCGATCTGGCGTTCGGTCGGCGCGCCAACGACTTCGTGAAGCGCGCTGCGGGCCTGCCTCACGAGCTGATGCCCCCGTCGTTGGGCAAAATCTGGGGGCTCCGCGACTTCGGCTGGCAGGCCCTCGACCTCGGCCTGAGCCACTCCGCCTCGGGCCCCGTCACCGAAGTTGTCTCCCCCCCCATGCTCACTCAGCTCCCCATGCTCACGAGCTGGCCGGAGGATGGCGGAGCGTTTGTCACCCTGCCGCTGGTGTACACCGAGCATCCGACCACCGGGGCGCACAATCTGGGCATGTACCGGATTCACCGCAAAGCCGACGATCGCACCGGCATGCACTGGCAGATCGGCAAGGGCGGCGGCTTTCACCACCATGTGGCCGAGCAGGCTGGCCGCGCCCTGCCCGTGAACTTGTTTGTGGGCGGCCCGCCGGGGCTCATCGCCAGCGCCATCGCGCCTTTGCCGGAGAACGTGCCCGAGTTGCTCCTCGCCTCGCTCCTCGTCGGGGAGCGCCTCCGCCGCTGCGACAACCCCGCGGGACCTCTCCCGCTGGTCGCCGACTGCGAGTTCGCCATTGTCGGCGAGGTGCCGCCGGGCGTGCGCGAACCCGAGGGACCGTTCGGGGATCACTACGGCTACTACTCGCTGGAGCACGACTTCCCGGTGTTCCGCGTGGCCAAGGTCTGCCACCGGAAGGGCGCCATCTGGCCGGCCACCGTCGTGGGCAAGCCCCGCCAGGAAGATTTCTTCCTCGGCGACTGGCTGCAAGAGCTGCTCAGCCCGCTCTTTCCGGTGGTGATGCCCGCGGTGCGCGACCTGTGGAGCTACGGCGAAACCGGGTACCACGCGCTGTCTGCCGCAGTGGTGCAGGAGCGCTACCGGCGGGAGGCGATGGCAAGTGCCTTCCGCATCCTCGGAGAAGGACAGCTCTCACTCACCAAGTTCCTGCTGCTGCTGGATCAGCCGATGGACCTCCGCGACTTCAAGCCGGTGCTCGAGCACATCCTCGCCCGATTCCGCCCCGAAACCGACCTCTACGTGTTCAGCAACCTGTCGATGGACACCCTCGACTACGCCGGCCCCGCCATCAACGAAGGCAGCAAGGGCGTGATGATGGGGGTGGGCGAACCGGTGCGCGAGCTGCCGCGCGCCTACCGTGGTGAGCTGCCGTCGGGGGTGCGGGCGGTTTCGGTGTACTGCGGGGGTTGCCTCGTGGTGGAGGGTCCGAGCTACTCGCAGGAGGCGGGCGCCGCGGATCGTCTCGCCGGCGCGTTCCCCGGTTGGCCACTCGTCGTGCTGGTGGACAAGGCGGCCGAGGCCACGCGCACCGACAGCCGCTTCCTGTGGACGGCGTTCACGCGCATGGAGCCGGCCGCCGACCTGCACGGCAGCCGACGCATCCAGCGGAACCACGTGGTCTTCGAGGGCTCCGTGCTCCTCGACGCGCGGGTGAAGCCCACCTACCCCCGCGAACTGTTCTGCGACCCCGACACCGCCGCGCTCGTAGGCCGGCGCTGGGGCGAGTATTTCCCGAGCGGCGGGGTGGAGATGGGCGACTCCGACGTGGGGCACCTCGACCGTTGAGGGCCGCGCGAGGCGCCCGCCGCCGTGGCATACTCCCGCCGTGCTCCTCCTCGTCCTCGCCTGCACCAACGCCTCCCTCGACATCGTCGACCCCGACACGGGCAAGCCGCCACGCGACAGCGGCGGAACCGACAGCGGTGACAGCGGCGACAGCGGCGACAGCGGCGACAGCGGCGACACCGGCGACACCGGCGACAGCGGCACGCTCGAGTGGGACTGCGACGCGCTACCGGAAGTGGAGGCCAACGAGCTGGACGGCCCCCGCGGCTACCACGACGTGATCTTCGACGTGGAGGGCTACCAGTACGGGAGCGACACCTCCAGCCTCATCCGCTCCGACTACGCCGGGGATGCTCGACCCTTCGTTCCGGGCCTCGGAGTGGTGGAGGGCATGGACTGGCTCCACGACGGGGACATGGTCGTGGCCGTCTCTCCGGGAAGCCTCGTCCGCGTGAAGTCGACTGGCGACACCAGCGACATCGTGCGGGGGTTGACGGGAGCGTACGGCGTGACCGTGGGTCCCGACGGCATGGTCTACGTGGGGTACGTCCAGGTCGACTCTCAGTCCCGCATGGTGCGCGTGAACCCCGACACCGGGGAGTGGACGGAGTGGCTGGAGTTGCGCCGCGGCGACGCTCCCCGCATGGTGGTCTTTGGCCTCGATAGCACCGACGCCTACGTGATCACCGTGGGGCGGGGCATCGTGTACCGGGTGGAGCTGGACGAGAACCTCGATCCCATCGACAGCGCCCAAGAGTACGCCACCGTCGGGCCCCGCTGGCAAGACGGGCTGGGCATGGACGTGTGCGGCAACCTCTACGTGGCCGAGTTCGACAGCTCCGGCGTCTACCGGGTGCGCACCGACGGCACCGTTGAAACCCTCGTGCGCCCCCGCCAACAGACCTACGGTCACGCGGTGGAGTGGGGTCGTGGCTTCGGCGGGTGGCGGGCCGACGCCTTCTACCAACCGCAGCCGTACGACGGGTACACGGTGCGGGAGATCGTCGTGGGCGTGCCATCAGCGGCCACCGTTCGCACGTGGCGGTAGCCTTGGTTATGTGAATGAGGCTTCATTCATTCCGAGGTTCCCTTGAGCGCCACCGACTACCGTGTAGACCTTCGTGACATCAAGTTCGTGCTCTTTGAGCAGCTGAAGGTCCACGAAGAGCTCGGCAACATCCCGCGGTACGAGGCCTTCGACAAGGACATGTACGAGGCCATCCTCGACATGGCGGCCGACCTCGCGGTGAACACCGTGGCGCCCGTCAACAAGGTGGGGGACCGGGAGGGCGTGAAGCTGGATGGGGACGGCAACGTCACCACGCCAGACTGCTTCAAGCCGGTGTACAAGGCCGTGGCCGAGGCCGGCCTCATCGCCGCCTCCACGGATCCCGAGTTCGGTGGGCAGGGCATCCCGCACGTGATCGATGTGGCCACCCACGAGATGATCTCGGGCGCGGCCACCGCCTTCAACATGTACCCGGGCCTCACCCGCGCGGCGGCGAACCTGCTCACCTGGGAGGGTACGCCCGCGTGGATTCGTGACACCGCCGTACACCGGATGCTGGGCGGGCAATGGGGCGGCACGATGTGCCTCACCGAGGCCGGCGCCGGCACGGCGGTGGGCGACAACCGCGCCCGCGCCGAACCCACGGCCGACCCCAACGTGTTCCACCTCACCGGCGAGAAGGTGTTCATCTCCGGCGGCGATCAGGACCTCGTAGCGAACATCCTCCACCTGGTGCTCGCCCGCCTGCCCGACGCGCCTCCCGGCACCAAGGGCCTCAGCATCTTCGTGGTGCCGAAGTTCCTCTTCGACACGTCGGGCGCCCTGCTCGGCCGTAACGACGCGAAGGTGGTGGGCATCGAGCACAAGATGGGGATCAACGGCAGCGCCACCTGCACCCTCGCGCTGGGCGCCTCGTCCACCTGCGTCGGCTACCTCTTGGGCGCCGCCGGCCAGGGCATGGAGATCATGTTCCGGATGATGAACGAAGCGCGCATCGGCGTGGGCGTGCAGAGCCTCGGGCTCGCGAGCGGCGCCTACCAGAATGCGCTCGCCTACACGCGCGATCGTGTCCAGGGCTCCGCGGTGGAGTCCTACCGCGAGGCCGATCCCCCGCGCATCCCCATCAACCAGCACCCCGACGTGCGCCGGATGCTGCTCAAAATGAAGTGCCAGGTCGAGGGCATGCGCTCGCTCATCTACAGCGTGGCCAACCGCTTCGACCGCACCCACCACGGCGACGACGCAGACAAGGAGTACCTCCTCGGCCTCGTGGAGTTGATGACGCCCATCGTGAAGTCCCACATCTCCGACCGCGGCTTCGACGTGTGCGTGACCGCCCTGCAATGCTTCGGCGGCTACGGCTACATCGGCGAGTACCCCGCGGAGCAGTACGTTCGCGACGCCAAGATCACCTCGATCTACGAAGGCACCAACGGCATCCAGGCGATGGACCTGCTCGGGCGAAAGATGCGGAAGGGCAGCGGCATGTTGTTCATGGCGTGGCTCAACGAAGCCAACACCGAACTGGAGCGCTGCCGCACCGTGGCCGCCCTCGGCGATGAGGTGGCGTTGTTGGAACGCGCGCGCGATCAGCTCGGCCAGACCGCGATGCACCTCGGCATGGTGGGGCAGCAGGGCAACCTGCGCGGCGCCATGCTCCAAGCAAGCCCCTTCCTCGAACTGTTCGGCACCGTCGTGATCGGCCTGCACAGCCTATGGCAGGCGCGCATCGCCCACGAGGCCATCCAAAACGGCGCCAGCGGCGACGACCTGAAGTTCTACAAGGGCAAGCTGGCCAACGCTCGCTTCTACATGAAGAACATCCTGCCGGGGGCCACCGCCCTCGCCAAAAGCATTCAGGCGGGCGACGAGAGCTGCCTCGAAGAGGGGCTGTTCGAGTAAAGAAAGCGGGTGCAGCGGCAGGCGGCATCGGCCGTTGCCGGCGTGCCGACCCTGTCGGCCGGCAGTTCGAGCATCTACCTCAACGGAAAGCTGTGCGCCGAGTAGGGGGCTCTGGCCGGCTCGGAGGCTACTGCTTGATCGTGGCGGGGGAAGGGGGCGGCACGGAGCACTTCTCGCTGGAAGCGCCTGGTAACTCGAGGAGGGGAACCACCGCGACGGGGAACGCAGCGACCGCGGTGGGCGCCGTGACCACGGCGGGGGCGACGACCACCACGGAACCGCAGGGGGCGGGCGGCTCGGCAACGACGGGCGCGGGAGGCGCCGCGGGTGCCCCGGCGGCAGGGGGTGACACCGGCGCGGGCGGGTTCCCCGCGAAGGCGGCGAGGACGAGGGCAACGAACATCGGGGCGCTCCGGGAGCGTGAACGGTAACCCCGCGTTGGCTTCAACCGCGGGGTGACCAAAAAGGACGGCGCCGCCGGAACGCCCCTCCGTCGGGAGCCGTTGAAAGCGGTAGACCAGCGCGGGACTTGCGCCGGTGTTAGCCACGCGCCCAACGGAGACCCGCCCGATGTTCCTCTCGCTGCTCCTGCCCCTCTCCACCGCCCACGCCGCTTCGTGCGACAAGCAGATCACTGCGGTGAAGGCGGCCAGTTCCGAGAGCGTCGCCGAGGCGTGGGGCCACCTTGCCCGGTGCGACAAGGCCACCGCCGAAGCGAGCTTCAACGACGCGTTGGCCCGAGCGTCCGACGTGGACGGCCTCACCAGCCTCGCATTCGTGGCGATCGAGGGCGAGATGTGGAAGCCCATGTGGGGCGCGCTCGGCAAGATCAGCAACTATGAGGCGCGCGACGAGGTGGCGCAAGCCGTCGGCCTCGCTTGCACCGAACGCCCGCTGGTGGTCACCTTCCTCAAGGGAGCCTACAGCGGGCTGCGCGACATCGAGTTCCAGCAGTGGGACGATGCCTTCGTGGCCTGTGAGGACCCGGCGATCACCGCGTGGATCGAGAAGGAGATCCGCCGCCCGCCGAAGAAGAAGTTCGACGAGAAGTTCGTGAACCTCATGTCCATCTACGTGAAGAAGCTCGGTCTCGACTCGCTCCCCGTGCTCAGCGAGGGGGCCGTGGCCGCCGCCGAGGCCGGCCCCTTCGACGCCATCCTCTTCAAGATCGGGGAGGCCGCGCAGCCCGAGATGGGCGCCACCAACACCCCGGAAATCCAAGCCCGCTTCGAGGCCACCATGGTCGACGTCGCCAGCAAGGTCGACAAGGAGTTGGCGATGTCCGTGGCCAGCCAGCTCGCGAACAGTGGTTCCGAGGCGGCGGCGGCCCAGCTGCTGCCGGTGCTCTATGGCGACGTGGCGAAGGGCGGCGTGTACACGTACGGCGCGGCTGCCGTCGAAGCGGGCGACTGCGCCGGCAAGAAGCAGGCGATCCTCCACGTGGCCTCGGTCGAGGAGCCGGGCACCCGCTGGACGATCCTCCGCGATCTCGAACCGAAGCTCCGGGGCTCGAAAGCCAAGCTCAAGGGCTGCACGATGGAAGACCCCTGGCCCGTGGTGCACACACCCGCCCCGGTGGCCAACAAGGGCGCGGTCGACGCGTGGCTGAAGGACGTTCAGGCCGACTGGGAGGGCCGCGGCTACGACGTGAAGGTGCAGCGCGAGAAGAACATCGTTCTCCCCGGCGCGGCCTGAGTCTGCGGCTCCGGTAGCGGCGGCGTCAGGCCCAACGCTGACCCCCCGTCCCCGCCACTCCCGTCCGTCTCGCCACCCCTCGCTACCCCCCAGGCTCCAGCCGAAGCAGCGCAATCTCCGGCGGGCATCGCACCCGCAGCGGCGCCACGGACCACCCGAGCCCCCGACTCACGAACAGGTGCGAAGGCCCACGCTGGTACCAGCCCCACGGGTAGCCACCGCTCCCACGAGGCAGGAAAAAGCTTCCCAGTTTAGGCAACACCACCTGCCCCCCGTGCGTATGCCCCGCCAGCACGACCGGCGCCCGCGGCCCCGCGAGGGTGTCGAACAGCGCGGGCGAGTGGGTGAGGACGAGCGCCGGGTGGCCTTCGGGCACCCCGGCGAAGGCGCGGTCAATGTCGGGGGTGCCTGCGAGCGCATCGTCGGTGCCGACGAGGTGGAGGGGGCCGAGGGCTACGGAGGCGTCAAGGAGCAGCGGGATGTCGTGGCGGCCGAGGACGAAGCGCCACGTGTCGGGCGGCGCTTGCGCCCAGTACTCCCAGTTGCCCATGATCGCGAAGGTGCCGAGCGGCGTGCGCGGCAGCGAGGAGAAGAGGAGGTCGGTGGCGGCGCGCGTCCAGCCGCGGGTGACGACGTCGCCGGTGAGGACGACGAGATCGGCCTGAACGGTGCTGATACGGGCGCAGAGCGCCCGCAGGGCGTCGTCCACGCCGCGCACATGAACGTCGCTGAGCTGGAGGACCGAGAGCGGCGATGTGAGGCCGGGGAAGGGGCAGCGATGTTCAACGAGCTCCCACGCGGCGAGGGCGGCCGTTCCGGCGGGGGCGCGGTCGAGCACCCGGCTGCCGCCGGGTGCGGCGGCGGCGGGCACCCGGCTCTCCAGCGGAAAGGTGGTGCCGCGGCGAAGCCCGCGGCTGATCCCCCGCAAGTAGCGCCAGGCGGCCTGGGGCTCCACTGCCCTACTCGAAGCGGAAGCTGGTCTGGGTGGCGAAGACGTGCGCGTCGACCCCGCTCTTTACGAGGCGGTCGCGCCACGGGGTCACAAGCTCCGTGGACTGCCCGAGCTCCCGCCGCTCGGAGTTCACCAACTCCACGACGAGCACTCGATTCGGACCGAACCGGGGCAGCCACCGCTCGATTCCAGGACCTTCCCCGTGGGCGGCACCGACGAGGATCCACTCGGGGTTGCCGAAGCGTGCGGCCGCGCGGCTGATCCATTGTTCGTCGGCGCGTTGATGGAGCGCGAGGTCAAGATGCAGGAGGCGGGCGCCGTCGGGGAACGTGACCTCCACGATCCACGGTTCTCCGCCGGCGCCGCGGGCCTGCTCGGTGAGGCGCCGGAGGGCGGCGGCGGGGCGGGCGGCGGCCACGCTGGCGCGCTGGAAAGGGGCCAGCGGACCCGCGTTGCCGGGAGGAGGCGCATACAGCATCCCATCCACTTTGACGTCGTCGATCGTACGCGCGCCCGAGCCCCCGACCACCTTGCCGTGCCGGCCAAGGAACTCGAAGATGGAGTCGGTCGACACGACTGTGAGCGTGCGGCCCTGCTTCAGCGCCGCCACGGTACCGCGCAGTCGCGGCGCCGACGGCCCGGTGAGCACGACGATGTCGGCCTCCTCGGGCAGACTGACGGGGTCGAACAGGATGCTGCGGCCACGCCGTTCGAGGCGCAGCTCCGCATAGTCGCCGTGGATGAGTTTTAGGCGGTAGGGGTAGTCGTACTCGACGCGGGCTATGGCATCACCTCGGCGATCACGCCCATAGCGTGCTGGAGCGCTTCCCGTTCAACCACGAGCGGCGGCGCGAACCGAACCACGGTGCTGTGGGTGTCCTTACACAGGATTCCCCGCCGCATGAGCGCCTCGCACACGGGCCGAGCATCGCCCGGCAACTCCACGCCGATGAGCAGGCCCCTGCCGCGAACGGCCACAGGGGTGCGCAGCTTGCGCAGCTCGGCGAGCAGCCACGCGCCGTTCTCCGCGGCCCGTTCCGCGAGGCGTTCCTGCACGAGCACGTCGAGTGCCGCCAGCCCGATTGCGGCGGCCACCGGGTTGCCGCCGAAGGTGCTGCCGTGGTCGCCGGGGGTGAAGACGTCCATCACGGCGCTGTCCGCGCAAAAAGCGCTCACCGGGTAGATGCCACCGCCCAGCGCCTTGCCCACGCACAAGGCGTCGGGGCGGACTCCTTCGTGTTCGAACGCCCACGTGCGGCCGGTGCGGCAGAGGCCGGTCTGGATCTCGTCGAGGATCAACAGCACGTTGTGGTGGGTGCACAGCTCGCGCACCCGCCGAAAGTAGCCGGGAGGCGGGACGATCACGCCGCCCTCGCCCTGGATGGGCTCCAAGAGCACGGCGGCCGTTCTCGGGGTGATCGCGGCCTCGAGCGCATCGGCGTCGCCGAACGGGACGGCGGAAAAGCCTGGGGTGAAGGGACCGAAACCGAGTCGGTACTGCTCCTCGGTAGAAAAGCCCACGATGGTGGTCGTCCGGCCGTGGAAGTTGCCCTCGGCGACGAGGATCTCGGCCTCGTCGGCGGGCACCCCCTTCACGAGGAAGGCCCACTTCCGCGCGGCCTTCAGCGCCGTTTCGACGGCCTCCGCGCCGGTGTTCATGGGCAGCACGCGCTCAAATCCCGACACGCCGGCCAGCCGCGCCAGGAAGGGGCCGAGCTGGTCGTTGTGGAACGCGCGGCTGGTGAGCGCCACGCGGCCGAGCTGGGCGGTGGCCGCCGCGACGATGCGTGGGTGCAGGTGCCCGTGGTTTACGGCCGAGTAGGCCGAGAGCATGTCGAGGTACCGGTTGCCGGCGTCGTCCCATACGAAGGCGCCCTCGCCGCGCACCAACGTGACCGGGAGGGGGTGGTAGTTGTGGGCGCCGTACCGCTCCGCGAGTTCGATGTGAGACATGCGGGGCGGCTAACCTTCGCCTGCCCTTCGGGCTGCGCTCGTAAGTCGGGGTAGACCTGAGGTCTGAGGTCACTTACGAGCGCGGGTCGCGTTGCAGAGCGACAGCGAGCCCAAGTGACCCGACCTGGCAGGCCTGAGCCGGGGTCCGGCCTCAACGTCGAGGCGGAGGCGGAGCGAGCGGCGTCGAGGCCAAAAACACCGACCGCCGGGCCCGGCGTCGCTGTGCTTTCGCACAGGCGGCGCCGAACTCGGCGGGGGTGCCCTTGCTCCTCCTTGCGGAGGGATGGGGGTGGGCGCCCGGGGTCGGGCTGGGGGTGAATCCCCTCCAGAGCAACGCGCGGTTGCCCGCGCGGTGAGAAACAGTTGTGGACCTCGCCGCTTACGCGGTTCGGGCCGGTGTCGCCTTGCTCCTTCCGGGTGCAAGGCCGACGGGTATGGGGTT
>CANKOI010000003.1 GCA_947484175.1 Deltaproteobacteria bacterium | reverse complement strand
TCGCGAAAGGCCTCTACCCGTTCGGGCGCCAGCTCCGCGAACCCGCCCGGGCGGCCGAAGCCCGTGGTGTGGCAGCCCACACACTCCGGGTTCCCCTGTTCCTTCCTTGCGATGAGCGAGGCCATGGCGCGAGCGTGGGCGTCGAACCCCCAAGAGGCCATGCGGTCGGCGTGGCAGCCCGAGCACGCTGAGCCCGTGGCGTAGCTACCCGAGCGGTCTTCAGCGACGGACGCGGCGGCACCGGCGAGCACGCGCTCGCGGAAGCGACGGAGGCGGACCTCGAGATCGGGCTCCGTTTGCGTCGGCGCGTAGCCACCATCCAGAGGGACAGACTCCACGAAGAGCACGTTCCGGCCTGCGGTGAGTCGGGCGGTCCTCGCCCCGTCACGTCGGATTTCCTCCCTCACCGCCGCACCCGCTTCGCCGGCTGCCGCGGCCCTCCCACGGGCCAACGCCACGTCCTTCCATACACCGCGCCCCACCATCTCCAACGCGCGCGCATCGGTGCCCAAGAACAGATGCAGCACCTGCACGTACCGCCCGCGAGCGGCCACCTCGATGATCGGAGCGCCCGCCGTCGAGCGGGGTTCGTCGAAACTGTCGCCGGGGGTGGTAAGCACTGCCCCAAGCCCCGGCACTTGCTCCGCCACCGCCACATTCACCTCGGGGGCGGCATTCGAGAGCACAACCCACACGTCCGCGGAAGACGACATCGCTGCGGCCACCGCAGAGACCGCCGTGGCAACCGAGTCGCCACCACTCCCGTCCGGCAGCGCTGCGAGCCCGACCACGCCGAGGCGAACGCCGTCCCGCTCGATAACCTTGGAGGGCAGGAGCGGCGGTGAGCCTCCGGGCACCCAGTTGGCGGAAAGTGCGCCATGCGCAGCGAGCAACGCCGGTCCGGCGGGGAGCAGGTCCAGGGGGGAGGCCGCCCAAGCGTCGAGCCCAACGGTTTCGGCGAGCTCGAGCACGGCCTCGGCGCGCACGCGACGGTCGCTGTCGTCCCTCGCCGTGAGCCCCTTGACCAGCATCTCGCCGGCATCCACCGCGAACATCGGCACGCCGTGGCTTCGCAAGTGGCCGAAGAGCACGCCGCGCCGCTCAAACCCACCGTAGGGGGTCGTGGGGCAGCCGCACACCTCCACCTCCCCCCTCACAGAGGCCGTAAAGGCCACGATCAGCTCCCGCAGCGCCCTCTCGGGGCCCGGGGTAGCCACCGCGCTCTCCACCAGCGGAGGCAAGGGAGGAAGACGCGGAAGCTCCCGCGAGCCACCTTCCGGCGTACAGGCGGCAACAATGGCGAAGGCGAAGGCGAACATGCAAGAAGGCTGTGACGCCAGCGGCGCAACGCAGGCAAGTGTATAGAGAAGCGGGCCGCAACGGGGATCACATGTACGGCATTCTCGCATTCGTACTCGGAGCAGACGCCTTCGCGCCCACCGACAGCACGTGGCTCGGCGTGGAACCGACTCGAGTCTTTCGGGACGACCGTCGTCGGCAACTGGAGTTGGCGCACCTTCCCGCTTGGGTGGAGTTTGCGGCTGGCGAAGGCCGGGGGTGGACCGCGAGGTTCGACCAGCGCACAGGCACAGTGCGCCGCATGTGGGGCACCGGCATTCCTCTCGGCCGGGTACGCACGGCCGAAGAGGCCGAAAGCGCCGTGCGCCGACTGCTCGCGCACCACTCCGGCCTGTCAGGCGTTTCCGACGCCGAACTCCGCCTCCGGAGCGCGCGCTTCGAGCCCGTAGCGGACAGTTGGTACGTGGAGTTCGACCGACTCGTGGCCGGAGTTCCCATCTGGGGCGGGGGCGTGTCGGCGCGTTTCCGAGGTGAGCGACTCGTGATGATGCGCCTCAACACCTATCCAGAGGGGAAGGTCGGGCAAGCCGAACTGTCCGCGGAAGAGGCGGAGATCGAGGCGCAGCTCCAAGGTCCGGCCGCGCTCGGCGAGCACACCGACGTGTCTTCTCGCCTCGTCGTGCTTCCCCTCGACGTCCCGGGCGGCGTGGATCTTCGCCTTACCTGGGAAGTGCACAGCCGCACGGAGGCGCCGCTGGGTCGGTGGGTGAGCTTTGTCGACGCAGGCACTGGCGCGCTGGTGAACACTCACAACGAGATCCGTTTTCTGACCGGTACGGTGAGCGGCACCCACCCGGTGCGCACCCTCGACGGCGAAGAAGAATCCACGCCACTTCCGCTCGTGGAGGTGGTCGGTGAGTCGACGGCCTACGCGAACGGGGCGGGGGCCTACACGGTGGACGGCGACAGCGCCACGACGATGCTCCGCGGCGACTACCTCACGGTGTTCAATGCCTCGGGGATCGACGCCACCCTCGAGTTCAGCGAGCCCGATCCGGTCTGGGACTCGGCCTCCGCCTCCGTCGCCGAGATCGCCTCCTATGCCTTTGTTCACCACGTGAAGGACTGGGGTGCCCTCATCGCGCCCGAGGTGCGGATGTCCACCGCGGGCCTCACCAGCACCGTGAACTCCACTCGCTACACGTGCAACGCCTATTACGACGGCAATCTGACGTTCTTCGCAGCGGGCGATGGCTGCAACAACACCGGCCAGATCGCCGACGTGAACTACCATGAGTGGGGGCATGGCTTCCACGCCTACGCCGCCTCCTTGGGCAGCGGCGGCGTGGACGGCTCGGTCGGCGAAGGCGCGGGCGATGTCGTGTCCATCATCCAGACGGGCGACAGCACGATTGCCCCCTACTTCCAGACCAACGGCTCCGGCATCCGCGATGTTTCGCGGAACCGGAGCTACCCCGACGACGTCACGGGGGAGACCCACACCGACGGCCTCATCTTCGCGGGCGCCGTGTGGGACGTGTGGGAGGAGCTGCTCACGACCTACGGCGAAGAGCGCAGCGACCGCGGCACAGCTTGGACCGTGGTGAGCCGGCTCCTGGCCGGGGCGCTCAAGGGCGGGCCCACGCTCGACACCACCTACGAGGAGTTCGTGCTCGCCGACGACGACGACGGCGACCTCACCAACGGCACCCCCCACCTCTGCGAAATCGCCGCCGGCTTCGCACCCCACGGCCTCGGCCCCCTCGCCGACGAGGATGCAGGCTCCGTCGTGCTCGATCACGTGAGCCTCCTGAACCAACCCGACGGGTCGGCCGTGACGGTGCAGGGCGAGATCGTGAACCTCCTCGCCCAGTGCCGAAGCTTCAGTCTCGATGAGGCCACTCTCCAGTACTCGTTGGATGCCGGAGGCAGCTGGTCGACGGTGGCCGCCCTGCTCGACGGGACCACCATCACCGCCACGTTCCCCCCGCTCCCGGAAGGGAGCATCGTGAGCTACTTCCTCTCGGCGAAGGGCAGCGCCGGGGAAGCGGCCTCCGCCCCCACCCACGGTGAAATCGCACCCTACACCTTCTACGTAGGCGAGCTGGACGAACTGTGGTGCACCAACCTCGCCGACGAGGCCGAGTTCACCCACGAGTTGGTGGCCGGAGAGGACAAGGAGGGGGCAGACGACTGGGCACACGGTGCGCCGGGCGGGCAGGCGGGCGACCCAGAGGACGGGTTCACCGGGCGCCGCGTATGGGGCAACGACCTCGGCGGCGACGGGTACAACGGCGAGTACCAGGCGAAGATCCACAACCGCCTCACGTCCCCGGCGATCGCCGCGGACGCTCCGGAAGTGATCATCCAGTACCGCCGCTGGCTGGGCGTGGAGGACGGGTACTACGATCAGGCCCGAGTGCTCGCCAACGGCGAGGTGCTGTGGAACAACTTCACGACCAACGAGCAGGTGGGCGATCAAAACACGCAAGACGACGAGTGGATGCTCGCCACGCACCGGGCGGTGCCCCAGGCGGGCACGCTCACGCTCGCGTGGGAAATTGAGAGCGACGCGGGCTTTGAGTCGGGGGGCTGGAACCTCGACGACATCTGCGTGTACGCCCCCGTTGTCCGTGCAGACGTCGAGACGGGAGAGGACACTGGCGATGAGAACGTTCAGGAGCCCCCCCCTCTTGACCTCTCCTCAGACTGCGGCTGTGCCGCGCAGAGCGGCGCCGACGCGGCTCTGGCCGCCGGCATGGCCCTGCTCGCGCTGGCAGCCCGGCGCCGTCCCTGATCACGCTCCTGCTCGCTGCGCTCGCATCGGCGTGGGCCGAAGCGGAGCCGCCCGACTATGGCACGACCCTCACGGAGGGCGCAGGCGCTGAGGTGGCCCGAACAGGGCGCGAGCAGGGCGCCGAAGCCGCGGAGGCGCTCGCCCGCCGCTGGATGGCCACCTTCGGACCTTCCGCGCGTGTGGAGTACGAGCTCGGGCTCGCATGGCGCTTGGCGGGCGACGACGCACGCGCGCGCGCCCACCTCGACGACGCCGCCCGGCTCGACCCCGAGCTCGCGGCAGCCCGCTACGACCGCGGCGAGGTGCGCCTCGCGGCGGGCGACCTTGCGGGCGCCCGCGAGGACTTTGAAGCGGTCGCACGCCTAGAGCCGGAGGCGTGGCCCGGGTGGTTCCGGCTCGCGGAGTTGGATGGCCGCCTGGGAGACACCAAGGCTTTTGAGGCCAACCTGCTCCGGGCGCTGCGCACCGGCTTCTCGGTGCGCGCTGTGGTGCACGACCCCACGTGGCGCAGTTTTGTGGGCCACCCCGACGTCGGCCCCGTCTTCATCCGACTGGTCCGGGTGTACCAGGGCGACGCCGTCCTCGACGCGATTCGGGACACCCCCCCGGCCGGGCGATAGTCCCGCGGAGATGCTCCTCGCGCTCCTCACCACCTTCGCCCACGCCGACGACTCTGCCTTCACCCGCAATCCCGAAGGATTCGGCCTCGGCATCCTGCTCGGCGCGCCCACCGGATTTTCGTTCGCCTGGCGGCCAGAGGGGCGATTCCTCGTTGACGGAGGCCTCGCATGGTCGTTCTCCGCCATTCCCGGCGGCGTGAACAGCTACGTGCAACTGCACACCGACATCTGCATCGACATCGCGGACATGCGCACGTCAGAGCTGCCCGACATGCACTTTCCGGTGTGGGTGGGCGTGGGCCCGAGGGCCCACTTCGGCGGAGGCACAGGCTACGAGGCGTTCAACCTCGCGGCCCGCATTCCTTTCGCGATGGGCTTCTGGCACACGAACCTGCCCATCGAAGGCTTCGTAGAGCTGGCCCCCGGGATCGGCATCTTCCCGGAGACCCAGTTCACGATGGACGCCGCGCTGGGCGTGCGCTTCTTCATTGCCGCCCCCGGCGGCAAGCCGCGGATGGCGGGACCCGACCCCGACGCCGACCCCGCCTATTGACCGCCGATCAGTGCGAGTGACCGCCGCCCGCGCCGGCGTCGTCGTCCTTGAACTCGGCGACCATCGCTTCGGTGGTCAGGAGCAGACCGGCCACAGAGGCCGCGTTCTCTAGCGCCGCGCGGGTGACCTTGGTGGGGTCGATGACGCCGGCCGCATAGAGGTCCTCGAAGACGCCGGTGGCCGCGTTGTAGCCGTAGCCGCCCGTGCCGCCGCGAACGTTCTCCAAAATGATGGAGGCCTCAACGCCACCGTTGGTCACGATGGTGCGGAGGGGCTCCTCCACCGCGCGGCGGATGATGTCTACCCCGAAACGCTGCTCGCCTTCGGCCGAAACGCTGTCCAGCGCGCGCTGGGCGCGGATGAACGCCACCCCGCCGCCCGGGAGGATGCCCTCTTCAACCGCCGCTCGCGTGGCGTGAAGGGCATCTTCCACACGAGCCTTCTTCTCCTTCATTTCCACTTCCGTGGCCGCGCCGACGCGAATGACCGCAACGCCACCCGCCAGCTTGGCAAGGCGCTCCTGGAGCTTCTCCTTGTCGTAGTCCGACGACGTCTCTTCCATCTGCGCCTTGATCTGCGAGATGCGGGCCTTGACCGCCTCTGCGGAGCCGGCACCGTCGATGATGGTACAGTTCTCCTTGGTGATCACCACCCGCTTCGCGGTGCCGAGGTCGGCGAGGCCGAGGCTCTCGAGCTTCACGCCGAGCTCTTCGGCGATCAGGCGGCCGTTGGTGAGGATCGCGATGTCTTCGAGCATCTGCTTACGACGATCGCCGAAACCGGGCGCCTTGACGGCGGCCACCTGCAACGTGCCGCGGAGCTTGTTCACCACCAGCGAAGAGAGGGCCTCGCCCTCCACGTCTTCCGCGAGGATGATGACCGGCTTGCCCGCCTGGTGCACCTTCTCCAAGAGCTTGATCAGCTCGCGCATGGTGCTGAGCTTCTTCTCGTGGATGAGGATGTAGGGGTCCTCAAATACCGCCTCCATGCGCTCGGCGTCGGTCACGAAGTACGCGCTGATGTAGCCGCGGTCGAACTGCATGCCGTCGACGGTCTTGAGCTCCGTCTCGATGCCCTTGTTCTCTTCGACGGTGATCACACCCTCCTTGCCGACCTTGTCCATGGCGGTGGCGATGATGCTACCGATGTTCGCATCGCCGTTCGCGGAGATCGTACCGACCTGCGCGATCTGGTTGCCGTCGGCGACGGGGCGGGACTGAACCTTGAGGTCGGCCACGATGGCGGCGACCGCCTTGTCGATGCCGCGCTTGAGGTCCATCGGGTTGTGGCCGGCCGCCACGAGCTTCTGGCCCTGACGGTAGATCGCCTGCGCCAGCACGGTGGCGGTGGTGGTGCCGTCACCCGCGATGTCCGACGTCTTCGACGCGACCTCCTTCACCATCTGGGCGCCCATGTTCTCGAACTTGTCTTCAAGTTCGATCTCCTTGGCAACGGTGACACCGTCCTTGGTGACGACCGGGGCGCCCCAGGACTTCTCGATCACCACGTTGCGACCCTTGGGGCCGAGGGTGACCTTCACGGCGTTGGCGAGGGTATCCACGCCTACGAGCATCTTGTTGCGGGCGTTCGAGTCGAAGAGGATCTGCTTGGCGGCCATGTGTGAACTCCGAAATAGTTGGAAGTGTGGGTAAAGAAGCGCGACTACTCGACGATGCCGAGGATGTCTTCTTCACGAAGGATGAGCCGTTCCTCCCCGTCCACCTTGATTTCGGTGCCGGAGTACTTGCCGAAAATGACGCGATCGCCCACCGCCACGCTCATCGCCGTGACCTTGCCGTCCTCACCTACCTTCCCGGTACCCGCCGCCAGAACCGTGCCTTCGACAGGCTTCTCCTTGGCGGTGTCGGGAAGGAAGAGGCCGGACTTGGTGCGGGTCGGTTCTTCGTTGCGCTTCACGAGTACGCGGTCGAAGAGGGGGCGAACAGTCATTTTCAGGCTCCGGAAGACAGAATGGGGGTGTAGGCTGGGCGAAGGAAGGAGGTCCATGAGGCGCACCTGCCGCGGCGGCGGACAAGTAGACACGGCCCCCGAGGCGTCAAGCCGGCCGCATCCACATTGTTCCATCCGCGAGCGCTCGTGCCGTTGAATCAACGACTTCCGCTCGTAGAGCAAAACAACCTCTTCGACTGGTTCCGCGACCGGGTGGACGAGGCGGCCCGCCACCAACGCGCACCGGTGAGTCGCGACACGGTGTACTACCTGTCGCAACTCTTGGCCGAAGAGGGGCGGGCCGACGATGGCGACACCAGCACCACGCTCGTGGAGCTGCGCATGCAGGCGGAGGCCGCACCGTGGGGGGCGTCGATCAACAAGTGGCGTTCCCTCGGGGATCGGGCGCTGCTCACCCTCGGCTTCTTTCGCGAAAATCTGCGCCGTCGAACCGTTTCAGCCGACTACTACGCGGAGATGGGCGCAACGGCCTACGCCACCGTCTCGCGCCGCCTCCGTTCACCCGGCGCGCCCGCGCACGACGTTTTCGCGGAGCTGGCCGACCGATTCGGGCCCTGCACGGACGTGATCGCCGAGGTGCGGCAGGAGGCCTGCGAGAGCTGTGACCAAGACGTCGTGAGGCTCTACGAAGAGTGGCTGGCCACCGGATCCCCTCGCCTCGCTGAGCGCCTCCGAAGCCTCGGGGTGGTCCCCGTGCGCTTCACAGCGACGGGCTGAGCACCATCCGGAATCACCTTGCGCGGGGCGGAGCGGTCGGATAGCGCCGCCCGCCTACGAACCCGGAGCGACGTTGGCCCGTATTACCGTGGAAGACTGTCTCGAGCAGGTGGACAACCGGTTCACCCTCTGCCTCGTCACCACCGAGCGCACCAAGCAGCTCATGAAGGGGGGTCGCTCCCTGCTGGACGGCGACGTCGAGAACAAGGAGATCGTCACCGCTTTGCGGGAGATTGCCGCGGGCCACGTTCGGCCCGACCTCTCGGGGTTCGACGAGAACGAGAACTTCAAGAGGCAGCAGGCCGACATCGCCGCCGCGCTCCCGCCCAGCGTAGACGACCTGCTCCCCCCGGCGGCCGACGACCTGCCTCCCGAGGCTTAGGAGATTCCCATGTCCAAGTTCACCCTGCCCACGGCCTATACGGCCGCCTCGCTGTTCGACTCGCGCGTGGTCGACCGGCACATCAGCGAAGGGCGCACCACCCAAAAGGCCTATGACGCCTACCTCGCCGGCCTGCCCGACGAGGCAGATGAAGGCGCTGAGTCCGAGCTGAAGTTCGTGGTCCGCGGTCGCGCGCTCGCCACGAACGGCAGCAACGACGACGAGTCGTAGCCCCGGCTCGAGTCCGATGGCGCGCGGCCCCCTGCATGCTCCCCGTGGCCCAGAGCTGAGCTGTCGCGGCTGGGTGCAAGAGGCGGCCCTCCGCATGCTGCTGAACAACCTCGATCCCGAGGTTGCGGAGCGTCCCGACGACTTGGTCGTCTACGGCGGCATCGGCAAGGCGGCCCGCGACTGGGAGAGCTTCGACCGCATCGTGGCGGCGTTGCGCACGCTTGGCGACGACGAAACCCTGCTTGTGCAGTCCGGCAAACCCGTGGGGATCGCACGCACCCACCGCGACGCACCGCGCGTACTCCTGGCGAACAGCAACCTCGTGGGCCGCTGGGCCACCTGGGAACACTTCCGCGAGCTGGAGCGGAAAGGCCTGATGATGTACGGCCAGATGACGGCCGGGAGCTGGATCTACATCGGTAGCCAAGGCATCGTACAGGGCACGTACGAAACGTTCGCGGAGGCCGCCCGGCAACACTTCGGCGGCGTGGCGCGCGGGCGCTGGGTGTTGAGCGGCGGCTTGGGCGGGATGGGGGGGGCGCAGCCCCTTGCGGCCGTGTTCGCAGGATTCAGCTTCTTGGGCGTCGACGTCGACGCTGCCAGAATCGAGAAGCGCCTGACCACCGGCTACCTCGACGAACTCTCGCCGAACCTCGACGCCGCACTCGAGCGCATGGCCGCCCTCGCCGAGGCTGGCGAAGCTAGGTCCGTCGGCCTCGTGGGCAACGCCGCCACCGTCTACGCCGAAATGGTGCGGCGCGGAGTCACCCCCGATCTCGTCACCGACCAGACGAGCGCCCACGACCCGCTGTTCTACATCCCCACCGGCCTCAGCGAGGTCGAAGCCGACTCGCTCCGCCGCAACGACCCTGCGGAGTTCAGCCGGCGCAGCTACGCCACGATGGCGGTGCAGACCGAAGCCATGGTGCGCATGCGCGAGGCCGGCGCGCACGTTTTTGACTATGGCAACAACCTCCGGGCCGGGGCCGTGACCGGCGGCATGAACGAAGCCCGGGCCTTCTCCTTTCCCGGATTCGTGCCGGCGTACATCCGGCCCCTTTTCTGCGAAGGGAAGGGGCCGTTCCGATGGGTGGCGCTCTCGGGCGATCCCGAAGACATCTACCGCACCGACGAAGTCGTGCTGAAGTTGTTTCCCGACGACAAGCCGCTCCGTCGGTGGATCGAGATGGCGCGATCGCGAATCCAGTTCCAAGGCCTGCCGGCACGCATCTGCTGGCTCGGCTACGGCGAGCGTGCGCGGGCCGGACTCGCGTTCAACGAACTGGTTCGGAACGGCATCGTATCGGCGCCGATCGTGATTGGCCGCGACCACCTCGACTGCGGCAGCGTGGCCTCGCCGAACCGCGAAACCGAGGGGATGCTCGACGGCAGCGATGCCGTGGCCGATTGGCCGATCCTCAACGCACTCCTCAACGCAGTGAATGGCGCGTCGTGGGTGAGCTTCCACCACGGCGGGGGCGTGGGCATGGGCTATTCGCTCCACGCCGGACAGGTGATCGTGGCCGACGGTACCGACGAAGCAGCGCGGCGCCTCGAACGTGTGCTCACCGGCGACCCCGCGATGGGCGTGTGGCGACACGTCGACGCTGGGTACGAAAGGGCGCGCGAGGTGGCGGCCGAGCGAGGCGTGCGGCTGCCCTGAAACGAACCCTCAGTTTTCCAGAATTTCCAGCACGTACCGTTTCTTCGTTTTGCCGCCAATGGCGTGCACGATCCGGCGAATGGCATCGGCGTGGATGCCCTTCTTGCCGATGACCTTGCCCACGTCCACGGCGGCGACAGACAGCTCAAGCACGACGCTGTGGGTGCCTTCGAGTTGGGTCACCACCACCTGATCGGGGTGGTCTACCAAGGCCTTCACGATGAGCTCGATGAGTCCCCTGATATCCACGTCGTGTTCCGGCCGGCCTTTGTCCACGCCTGCTCCTCTACCTGCATCTACAAGAATGCGACTCCCATCGCGTTCCGTCAAGGAGTGTCACCCACCGAAAGTTCCTCCGACGCCGCGCGTACCTCCTTCAGCAGGACCGAATTCTTCCCTGCCGGAGTCACCGTGGAGCCCACAACCCCGAACCCCCGAACCATCACCGAGTCCGAGATCAAGGCGCTGGCGGGTGAGAATCTTCCCGCTGCTCGGCAATTGCTGTTCCTACGGTTTGGTGAACGCCTGCGGTACCACGCCTTCGGAATCCTCAAAGATCCAGCGGAGGCGGGCGACGTGGTGCAGGAGGTGTTCATCAAGGCGATGCGCGAGCCGCGGCTGTTCGATGAAGACTTCCGCACCCAGGCCTGGCTGTACCGCGTCACTCGAAACCTCTGCTACAACATCGCGCGCGACAGGCGTCGTCGGTGGGCCATCCTGAGCGCCCTTCCCGCGCCCAAGGCCGGCGGCACCGACCCTCTCGATCGTTTCTTCCTCGGCGAATCCGCAGCCGAACTGCTGACCTACCTTGACCAGCTTACCGAGAACCACCGCGTGATCTTGCTGCTTCGATACTACGAAGACCTCAGCTACCACGAGATCGCCGAACGCCTCCGCGTCAAGATGGGCACGGTGATGAGCCGGCTCAGCCGCGCCCGCGACCGACTGGAAGCGATGCTCCCGGAAGGCGACGACTGCAGGGTTGCTTCGTAGCCGAACCGAGGCGGGAACTCATTGTGGCGCGCGGATTGACCGAACCGCTCCCATCCCGATACGCTCGCTCTGACCCGTCGTGCCCGCCCCTTCGCTCCGACATGAACTGATCTCTCGCCTCGACGCGGGAAGCACGGGCGCTCTGTTGGCCGTGCTGGCCGATGGAGTCACGATCGACGTCTTCGTGATGCTGGGGGAAGTCCTTGCCGCTCATGCGTCTGACGACCGCCAGCAGCTGCTTTCCCTGCTGAAGAACACCGGGGCCGCAGAATCTTCGCAGTTGGCTGAGCTTCAGGCCGGAAGCGGTGGCGGCCGCTCCATCACGGAGGAGCTGTTCGAGATCGTGTCGGAAGACATCGCGCAGGACATCCTCGCAGAACGATTCCGCGAGAACCTTTTCCGCTTCCTGCAAGGTTCAGGGCCAGCGCGCTTCGAGGAACTCGAATCCATCTTCGTGGAGAACATCCAGACCGGTCACGACTCGCGGGGCCTCGTGCAGGAACTCGACGACCTCGTGCACGCTACCGCGCGGCTGCGCGGACCGACCGGGCTGGTCCTCTGCCGCGGCAGCGCCACCATGAAGGACAACCGCCACCGACGACTGGCGGCGCTGTGCAGTCCGCGACTACCGCTCGCCGACCTGCTGCACCGCTCCCCGTGGGAGTCCGGCCGCACCCTTGCGCTCGTCATGGAGATGCTCGAACGGGGGGTGCTGGCGCCCGTCACGGTGCGAGAGGGCGACGGCAACACCGCACCCCGGCGCAGCCTCCTGCCCCCCACTCCGAGTTTGGCGTTGGACGCGATCTCTGCCCCATTGGCCCGGGGCCCTCGCGGCGCCCTGATCCCCAGCCCGCCGCCGCCCGTCGAGGAGTTCGACGACGAGCTCGCGGCCTTTCAGGACTACGACCACGATCGCCAGGGCGGCGAGTTTATGACTTCTACCACCCACCTTGACCGGGTCGAGGTGGTCCGGCTCGAAGAGGCGCCCGTGCCCCGCCGCGCGAAGCCGCCTCCACAGCCAGAGCCGGCCCCCATGCTCATCGAGATGGAGGACGCCGAGAACGCCACCCACGCCGAACTGGCGGGCTCGGTCGCCCTCAATTTCGCCGGCCCGAAGCTCGCCGAAGACGACGCGCGGCGGAAAGTGGAGGTGGTGAACGAGGTGCTCGCGCAGCTCGTGGCCGGGTTCGATGCGGCCAAGGGTCGTGGCGTTGGGCAATCGCGCGCGCAGCTGGTGATCGAGGGCACGCCAGGAGCCTTCGCGGTGTTGTTCAAGGGCGCCGAGGTGGACGTGCGCGGTCGGCTGCCCGTGGAGACCGTCCTCAAGAACCTGCGAAAGCGTCCGGCCAGCGAACACCGCCGACTGCTCAACCGCGGAATGCAGGACGTGATCGACCGCGCGCTTTCGGTGGCGGGAGATGAATTCGAGGAAGCCCAGCTCGAGCGCATGCTGGAGGCCATTGCCGGGTACCAGCAGCGGCTGGGCATGTAATCGCGGGCCAGCGATGATGAACTTGCTGCTGGTGCTCCGAGTGGCTCTGGCCAACCCCGACCCTCCGCCCGTCTGGACGATCCCCGCCTCCACGGTGGCCGCAGTGCGAGCAGTAGCCGAGCGGCCGGTCGGCGAAAGAATGGAAGCCGCCACACGCAGTTTCCTCGGCCTGCCCTACCAGAACGAGGTCACGGGTGAGGGGTCCGGCGCGGATGCCGACGCCCCCGCTCGGTACGATCGTTTTGATTGCATGAGTCTCGTGGAAGAGGCACTGGGGATGGCGCTTGCCGGCGATCCCCTCGGCGCGCCCGGCGTCCGGGATGCGTTCCGTTACGCGGGCGACGTCGGCTACCCGACACGCAACCACTTCATGGAGGCACAGTGGATTCCCCACGCGATCGCCTCCGGTCTCCTCGAAGACATCACCGCTCGGGTGGGCCCGGCGCGCACGCTGCGGCATGAGGTCAGCCTCGGCATGTGGAACAACTGGCGGGGCCGACGACGGTTCTCCCTGCTCGACTCCGAGCTCCCGGTCGGCGCGTGGAGCGTGCGCTATCTGGACCTCGGCGCCGCCGCGGCCGCCGTCCCGTTGATTCCTGCCGGGGCCGTGGTCATCACGCTTCGAGTGCCCCGGGCCTGGTCGCCCGTAATCACCACTCACGTGTCGCTGGTGGTGCCTAGCGAGCCGCAACCCAAGATGCGGCACGCCACTCGGATGGGCAAGCAGCTGGTGCGAGACGACCGTCTGGACTGGTACATGACCCACCTGCGGGACTACGTGAACTGGCCCGCCTTAGGCGTGATGGTGCTGCTGCCGCGCGAGCAGGGGCCCACCCGGGCCGCGCTGCTCCCCTCCCCCGTATGATCACCGCGTGCGTACTCTGGGACCTCGACGGCACCCTCGCCGATACCGCCACCGACATCGCTCTCACCGTAAACGAGATGCTGGAGGCCTCGGGGCTTCCGCCGCTGCGGCTCCTTGACGTGCACGCCATGATCGGGGCCGGGGCCAAAAACCTCGTCGACCGAGCGGTGCATGCCGCCGGCGGCGAGCCCGATCCTCGCCACCTCGAACGTTTCCTCGCGGCCTACCGCGCCCAGCCGCGGCGCGTGGCGGAGCTCTACCCCGGCGTTGCGGAGCTGCTCGCGGCGGTGCGTGTGCCCCAAGGCATCGTCACCAACAAGCCAGAGGGCATCGCGCGCGCGCTCTTGGCGGCGCTCTCGGTCGACCGGCACTTCGGCGTGATCATCGGGGGCGACACACTAACGGTGAGGAAACCCTCCGCCGCGCCCGTACTCGCGGCCATGCGAGCGCTCAACGTCAGCTCAGCGGTGCTGGTGGGGGACGGTCCGCACGACGTAGGCGGGGCTCAAGCCGCCGGGATCCCCTGCATCGGGGTGACCTGGGGGATCGGGGTGCCCGCCGGGGCCAGTCGGGTGGTGAGAAGCGTGCCAGCGCTGCGCGACGCGCTGGCCGCGCGCGGCGCATGCCGCTATCGTTGAGCCCATGCTGCCCCTCCTCGTCGGCTGTATCGGTCTGCAGTCCGTGACCGACGCCGACGCACCCAAGGGTTTCTCCGACCCCTTGGATAGCGGCGCGGAGCTCGACTCGGCGGAAGACGGCAACAGTTCCCCGTCGGCCGACGCGGGTGGCAACCAGACCGGGCAGGTAGACGTGGTGGTGAACCTCGACGGCGTTGGCAGCTACGACCCGGACGGCGACGACCTCAGCTACGACTGGCAGATCGACTCCGCGCCGAGCGGCTCCAGCGTGGCCCTCAGCGGCGTTCACAAAGAGATGGCCCAAATCGTCCCCGACCGCGCTGGCGTGTGGGAGATTTCGCTGGTGGTGAGCGATGGCGCGCTCGACAGCGAACCTGACGTGATGACCCTCTCCGTGGGCCAGGACAACGGCACCCCTGTCGCTTCGGCTGGAGTGGACCAGAGCGTGACCACCGGCGCCACCGTCACGCTCGACGGCACCGGCAGCTCCGACCCCGATGGCAACCCACTCCAGTACGCGTGGACGCTCGTCACGCGGCCGGGGGGCTCGGTGGCGGCGCTCAGCTCAGCCTCCGCCGCGCGGCCTACCTTCCGGGCCGATGTAGACGGCGTGTACGAAGCCACGCTCGTGGTCTCCGACGGCACGTTGACGAGCGGTTCCGACAAGGTGCGCGTCGTGGCCGCCGCGGGCGGGGGCGGGGGGGGAAGCGGAAGCTCCTCTTGCGCGTGCCAAGCGAGTCAGGGCGAGGGCGCCGCGCTCGCTCTCCTCGTGGCCGCCGCCGCCGCAGGCCGGCGCAGACTCCGCCGCTCCTGACGCGTCCGGCGGCCCGCCCGCCGGAATATGCCGCGCCACCATGCGTCTGCTCGTTCCGCTGTTCTTCGTCTCGGGTGCCGCCGGCCTCGTGTACGAGTCCATCTGGAGCCGCGAGCTCCACCGCATCTTCGGCACGAGCCAGTTCGCGATCGCTACGGTCCTCGCAGCCTTCATGACCGGCCTTGCGCTGGGGGGAGCCGTGGCGGCCCGCTTCGCGCCCCGGGTGGACCGCCCCCTGCGCGCCTACGCCATTCTCGAGGCAGTCATCGGGCTCTTCGCCCTCGCTTTCCCGCGCATCCTCAGCGCCGTCGAGCCCGTGTACCTCGGCTTCTTTCGCACCTTCGAGCCCGGCGTGGTGGCGTTCGGGTCCTTCCAGTTCTTCGTGCTCGGCGTGGTGCTGCTGGTCCCCACGGCCTGCATGGGAGCCACGCTACCGCTGTTGATCCGACTCGTGGAGGGCGGAGAGAGCGGTCGGGCGACCGGCCGGCTCTACGCCGTCAACACCGCCGGCGCCGTGCTGGGAACGTGGCTGGCGGGCTTCTACCTGCTGCCCGATCTCGGGGTTTGGGCCACGACCGAGCTGACCGCCGCCGTGAACCTCGGGCTCGGTGTCCTGGCATTCGGACTCGACCAAGCGGGGCTCGCCCGTCCGCCGGCCCGCCCCGCGGCCTCCCCCGACGCCGTGACCTCGCCCGACCTGCGCTGGTTGTGGGTGGCCGGCCTCGCCGGCTTCGCGGCGCTCGGCCTCGAAGTCGCGTGGTTCCGGCTCCTCGCGCTGATCCTCGGCGCCAGCACGTACGCCTTCTCCGTGATGCTCTTGGCGTTCCTCGTCGGCATCGCGGCCGGCGGGGAAGCGGGGGGTCCGGTGGCCGACCGCCTCGCGGCTCGCGGCCGCCTCTACCTCGGCATCGTAGGCGCACAGCTCGCTGTGGCGCTGCTCACGTGGCTCGCCATGTGGACGTGGGGCAAGCTTCCCCTCACGTTCGTCCACCTCTACTACAGCCTTCCTCCCATCGCGAAGGCCCTCGATCCCCACCAGGGCTCCGTCCTCGCGGGGCAGCTGCTGTGGCCCGCAAAATGTCTGCTCGCGATGGCGCTGATGGCGCCGCCGGCGTTCTTCATGGGCGCCACCTTCCCGCTCCTCGTGCGCGCGGCCCGCGGTGTGGAACTCTCGGCGGCGGTAGGGCGCATCTACGCAGCGAACACTGCCGGCTCCCTGCTCGGCGCCTTCCTCGCCGGGTTCGTACTTCTGCCGCAGCTCCACGTGCGCGGAACCGTCATCTTCTGCATGGCCGTCAACGTGGCGGCGGCCTGCATCGCCGCGCTGAGCGCACCAGTGCCGGCTCGCCGCTGGCGCCCGCTCGCGCTCGCCGGCGCCACGCTCGCCCTCACCTCGCTGGTCACCCCCACGTGGGACCCGATGATGATGACCACGGGCATCTACAAGTACGTCGACAACCTCGAGCCCGACGCCACCGAGGCCGACATCCGCCGCCAGATGATCGACCGCTACGAACTGCTCTACTACTCAGAGGGCCTCACGAGCGTGGTGACGGTGGCCCGGAACTCGGCAACCGGCAACGTGTGGCTCGCGAACAACGGCAAGATCGACGCGAGCAGCACGACCGACATGCCTACCCAGCTGTTGGTGAGCCACCTCCCCTTCCTGTTTACCGGTGATGAGGCCCGAAGCGCCGTGGTCATCGGCCTCGCCAGCGGCATCACCCTCGGGGCCACCACGCTGCACCCCGAGCTCGAGCGCATCGACGTGGTGGAGATCGAACCGAGCATCCGCGAGGCCACGGAGTTCTTCCGGCACGTGAACCACGACGCGCTCTACGACCCGCGAGTTCGACTCCTCGCCAACGATGGCCGCAACCAACTGCTGCTCACTCCCCCGGGCACCTACGACATCATCATCTGCGAGCCCAGCAACCCCTGGCTGACCGGTGTGAGCAACCTGTTCACCTTGGAGTTCTTCGAGATGGGCAAGACCCGCCTCGCTCCCGGCGGAGTGTGGGCCCAGTGGGTGCAGATGTACGGGATGGACGGCCGCGATCTGAAATCCGTGATGCGCACCTTCGCCACCGCCTTCCCGTTCGCCCACACCTTCGCGACCATTGAAGACGCCGACCTCGTGATGATCGGCAGCGACCGCCCGCTCCAGCTCGACCGCGCCACCGCCGCAGCCCTGCGCACTCGCACTCCGGCACTCACCGCCGACTTCGAACAAGTGGACCTCCACGACGAGTGGAGCCTGCTGAGCACCTGGCTGTTCAGCCGCGACCAAATGCTCTCCTTCTCCGAAACCCATCGGGAGCGGATCGTAGACGATCTGCGGCCCGACGATGTGCAGTTCGCCGCCGCCGTGCCCGTGCCCCTGAACACCGACGACAACATGCTCGTGGAGTTCTCCGCGCCCCGAAACCTGCACCGCGAAACGAGCACCAGCAACTTCTTGGAGCTTCGGGGGGCGCAGGGCGTACCGATCTTCGCCACTTCGGGTCCCGACGAACTGGTGGAGCTCGGGTTCGCGTACCGAGAGCGCGACCAGCTTCCGCGAGCCCTCATGGCGCTGAAAGAAGCGCTGCGTCAGGCCCCTGAGCGCAACGACATCGCCTCGCTGTTCACCGACTGGCAGGCCGAACTCCTCGCCGGCGACTGACCGCCCTCCTCCGCGCTCGATAAGCAGGCCCCCATGCACGACCTCATCCTTGCCATCGACCAGGGTACGACCGGCACCACGGCGGTGCTGGTCACCCGCGACAGCCGCGTGGCCGCCAGCCATAGCGTCGAGTTCCCCAACTACTTCCCGGCGCCGGGGCTCGTGGAGCATGACGCGGACGAAATTTGGACGAGCATTCGGCTCGCGGTGACCGCCGCGCTGGAAGGCATCGACCCCGACCGGATCGCAGCCATCGGCATCACCAACCAGCGAGAGACGAGCCTGTTCTGGGATGGGTCGACGGGCGCGCCGGCGGGGCGGGCGCTCGTATGGCAGGATCGGCGCACCGCGGATCGGTGCGAGGAGCTGCGTCGACAGGGGCTCGAGGAGCTGTTCCGGGCGCGCACGGGGCTCGTGCTCGACCCCTACTTCTCCGGCACCAAGGCGGAGTGGATGCTCCAGCACCGCCCGGGAGTGGCCGCCGGGGCCGCCTCCGGCCAACTCCGCTACGGCACCGTCGACAGCTTCGTGGCGCACCGGCTCACGGGCGAACACGTCACGGACACCAGCAACGCCTCCCGCACGCTCCTGTTCGACATCCACCGCTTGCAGTGGGATGAGGAATTGTGCGCCCGGTTCGGCGTACCGGCCGCCTGCCTGCCTCGTGTCATCGACAACGACGCCGTGATCGGCACCACCCGCGGCGTCGGCTTTCTGCCCGACGGCATCCCCGTGGCGGGCATCGCGGGCGACCAGCAGTCCGCGCTGTTCGGCCAGGCCTGCTTCGCCCGCGGCATGGCCAAGTGCACCTATGGCACGGGCGCCTTCCTCCTGCTCAACACCGGCGAGCAGGCCGTTCCCAGCCACACCGGGATGCTCACCACCGTGGGATGGCGAATCGGCGGGCGCACCACCTACGCGTTGGAAGGCAGCGCGTTCATCGCGGGCGCCGCCGTGCAGTGGCTTCGAGACGGCCTCGGCATCATCCAGACCAGCGCCGAAGTGGAGACGCTCGCCGCCTCGGTGCCCGATAGCGGCGGCGTGAGCTTCGTGCCGGCGCTCGCGGGGCTGGGCGCGCCCCACTGGCGCCCCGACGCCCGCGGCGTCATCGTGGGGCTCTCGCGCGGCAGCACGCGCGCCCACCTCGCGCGTGCGGTCCTCGACAGCATCGCGCTCCAGATCACCGACCTCCTCGATGCGATGGCCACCGACGCGGGCAGCCCGCTCACCGAACTGCGAGTGGATGGGGGCGCGGCGCGAAACAACCTGTTGATGCAGTTTCAGTCCGACGTGCTCGGGGTCACCTGCGTTCGCCCCACGAACCTCGAGACGACAGCGATGGGGGCCGCCTACCTCGCCGGTCTCGGCGTCGGCTTCTGGTCCTCCCCGGCGGCCGTGACCGAAGCCTGGGCTGAGGACCGACGCTTCGTGCCGGCCATGTCCGGGACCGAACGGGTGAACCAACGGTCCCGTTGGGCAAGCGCCGTGGCAAAGGCATGATCCTCCTCCTCGCTTCCCTCGCCGGGGCGGAGTGCAGCCTCGACGCCGCGGTGGCGGGCGTACGCGACCAGGGCAGGCGCGACAGCTACGACTGCCTGACCGCCGACAGCGCCGGTGGCAGCCGGCTGGTGCTGGCGCTCTACGAAACCCCCGCCGACCCTCGTCTGAGTCGCGCGTTGGCGCTGTGGATGCTCCAGCGAGCCGACCAGCCCTTCGACCCCCTGCACGTCGTCCAACTCGTGCCCGCCGACCTGCGCTTTCTGGCCGACGGCGTGCGCGCTCGGCGAGGCCGCCAGAGCCCCGTTCCGGAGCACCACGCCGTCTTCAGCCAGTTCGCCTGGTACCAGCCGGCGCCGACGTACACTGACGGCCGCTTGAAGCCGGGTGATCGCGAACAGGTCGCGCTGCTTGACCGCCCCCTCCCCACCTCCTCGATTGCGCCCCCGGCAGAGGAACCCGACTCTCGCGCCGCTCAGGCGGTCGTGCCGGTACTCCTCGTGTTGGCCGGCCTCGGCGGAGCCGCGTGGTATCTGCGGCGCCCGCCGTCGTGAGGCGCTGGGACCCAGGACTCCCCTTCCGAGCGGTCCGCGAACTCTCCGCCGCCGCTCAGGAGGTGATCCACGGCACCCACATGGCGGGGGACGATGGAAAGGCCGACGCCATCATCGTTCTGGGGGCGCTTGTCCTCCCGGACGGCGAGCCCTCGGGCTCCTTGAGGGCGCGGGCGGCGGCGGCCGCCATGCTCTTTCACGAAGGACGCGCCCCCGTGGTGGTGGCCACCGGCGCGCATCACCGCCAGCCTCCCGGCGAGGCCGTGGTCACGCGCCGCTTGCTGCTTGCTGCCAACGTACCCGACTCCGCGATCCTCCTCGAAGAGAAGAGTCGGAACACCCACGGGAACCTCCTGTTCGCCCGCGGACTGCTCCCCACCGCCGACCGGGTGTTGCTCGTCACCGAACCCTTCCACCTCGCCAGGGCCTTACGCCTTGCGCGCACCGTCGGGTTTCCCGATCCGCGCCCCTGGCCGGTCGTCTCCCCGGCTTGGGGGCGCCCCTGGGACCGCTGGCGCCTGACGCTGCGCGACATCGCGAGCCTTGCGTTGGTGCGGGCGGGCGGGGTGTAGGGCCGCGGGGGCGGGTTCGGTGGGTTAGCAGCGCCTGCCGGTGGAGAGATGAATGTCGGTCGAGTTGGCAGTCCCCTCCTTGGGGGAGTCGGTGCAGAGCGCCATCGTGGCCAAGTGGCTGAAGGCGCCGGGAAGCTGGGTGCAGGTCGACGAGCCGATCGTGTCGCTCGACTCCGACAAAGCCACCGTCGAGGTGCCCTCCCCCGTTTCTGGCAGGCTGTTGGAGCACCTCGCCGCAGTGGGCGACGAGCTGCCGATCGGCGCCACGCTGGCTCGCATCGAGCCGGGCACAGCCCCCGAGGCGGCCGCGCCCCCCCTCGCCGCCAATGGCATCGCCGCCGAAGTCCGGCCCAAGCTGGGGCCGGCGGTGCGGTCCGCGATGGCCGAGGCGGGCGTGCGCCCCGACGAGGTCAGCGCCAGTGGGGCCGGTGGCCGCGTCACCCGCGGCGATGTGGCGCGCGCGAGTGCGCTGAGAGCCCCGGCCGCATCCTCCGCGCCGCCTGCCGAGGAGGTGGTGCCCATGTCGTCGATCCGGCGGCGAATCGCCGAACGCCTGGTCCAGGCCCAGAGCACCGCCGCCATCCTTACGACGTTCAACGAAATCGACATGAGCGCCGTGCTCGCATTGCGCGAGTCCAACCAGGAGCGTTTCGTAAAGAAGTACGGCATCAAGCTGGGCCTGATGTCATTCTTCGTGAAGGCGTCGATCGACGCGCTGAAGGCCTTCCCGGCGGCCAACGCGGAAATCCGCGGCACCGACATCGTCTACAAGCACTACTGGCACGTGGGCGTGGCGGTGAGCGGCCCCCGCGGCCTCGTGGTGCCCGTGATCCGCGACGCGGACCGCCTCGGTTTCGCCGACACCGAGAAGGCCATCGCCGCCTTTGGGGAGCGCGCTCGCAACAACCAGCTCGGCGCCGACGATCTGAGCGGCGGCACCTTCACGATCAGCAACGGGGGTACCTTTGGCTCCCTGCTGAGCACCCCGATCCTCAACCCGCCCCAAGTGGCCATCCTCGGAATGCACACGATCCAGAAGCGGGCCGTGGTGGTGAACGATGCCATCGTGGTGCGACCGATGATGTACGTGGCGGTATCGTACGACCACCGGCTGCTCGACGGCCGTGAAGCGGTCGGGTTCCTGGTGCGGATCAAGGAGTGCCTCGAACATCCGGAGCGGATGCTGCTGGAGGTTTGAGCACCCGCACCGCCGCAACGGTTACCGTGGAGCGTGCGCATCGCCTCGGTGGCCATTCTCCTCGCCGGTTGCGCCCAGTATCGCTCCTACCCCTTGCTCAGCCTCGAGCCCGAAGGCCGGCAGGCCAGACCGCTGGAGCTGAGCGGTCTCGCCTCGCTGCCTGACGGAAGAGTGGTGATGGTGGCCGAAGGGGAGGCCTCGCAGCTCTGGGTGCCGCAGCCCGACCGCGCGGTCGATGCCTCCGCGCTCCTCGACGTGCTCCCGCTGCGCGATGGACGCGAGGACTGCGCCGAGCACCCCACAGCGAGGTGCGACGCCCGCAACTTCCGCGCCAAGGTTGTGCTCCACGCGCAGCCGGTCCACTGGATCGAACGCACCCGCGGGGTGGGCGCTCCCTTCGATGTGGAGGACCTCGCCGCGTACGGTCCCGAGCGGGTGCTGGGGGTGACCAAGTACAGCACGGTGGGCCGCCGAACGGGCTTCCGCCGGGAGCAGGTGGCCCGATCTCGCCGACAAACGGAGCGGCTGTTCGTACTCCAGCGCCGCGAAGGAGAGTGGTACGAGCAGGACTTGCCGGAGATCACGCGCCTGCGGGACTCGTTGAGCGACTGGGGGCGTGCGAACTGCAACGACGATCTGCTCGTGGAGGGCCTCGCATGGGACGACCAGCGCGACCTCGTGTACGTGGGCGTGGGGCGCTGTGCGGGCCCGACCGTAAAACTGCTCAGTTATGCGCTCGGCCTAGCTCGCAGCGGGCAGGCAGCTACCCTCGGGGTCGCTGCGGAGGTGAGCCCCGAGCACAGCCTTGGCGCCGCCGAGGGGCTCACCGGGCTGAGCGCCCACGAGGGAGTGGTCTACGCGGTCTCGGCGTGGGACAGCCACGGCTACGACACGGAGGCGGCGTTTGGCGGGCGGGTGTGGCGGGCAGACGGCGCCCTGTTGGTGCCCGTACCCATCCGCGAGAGCTTTCGCGACCGCCCTTCGGCGCTGACCGTACTCGCACGCGCGCCCGACCCGGATGACGTGCGCGCCCTGGTGCTCTTCGACAACGACGCCGAGGCCGGTTCGCCATGGCGGCCGAACGCCACCGTTCTCTCCGTGCCCACGCCGGCTCCTCCGACCGGGGCCTGGGCCGGACTGCTCGGCGTGGAGCCGCTCAGCGCCCCGCTGGCGCTCGGCCTGAACGGATTTGACTTCCGGTGGTTCGCCCGCGACCACCGGCTCTCCCACCTCGCGCTCGCCCTCGCGCACGACCCGGCCGGAAAGCCCGGCGCCTGGACCCGTGCGTTGGGCGGGCGCTGGCAGGTCGAGGTGGGCGGCTCACTCGGGATGTGGGCGCGCGGACTCCTGCCGAGGAGCACCATCGGCCGCAACCGCCAGGCCGTCGCGCTGACCGACTACGCAACCGTGCCGGGCCTGCGGTTCACCCGCTACCGAGTGCGCCTTACCGTCGTGCCGCGCGACCGCGAGCGCGAGAACCCGTCGGTGGCCGAGCTCATGGAGGCGGCGCGCCCCGCGTACCGGGTGAACGTTCCCCTCCCGGCGTCGATCGCTCCCGGGGCGGGAGTCGTGCTCCAGGGCTTTGAGATCGACACCACGGCCCGGGCGGAGGAGGGCCTCTGTTTGGCCGGCTTGGAGCTGGGCGCCGAGATCAGCGGTACCGACTCCATCGTCGTTCAGTCAACCATTCTCGGCGGCCTGTGCAACGACTTCGACAACCGCGGCCCCACGCTTCGGCACGGTCGCACCACGAGGCCCGAAGGGGGCGTCTCGGTGGTCCTCGACCTAGCCATCGTCGACGGCGCTTCCAGCGGACTCAGCAGCGTTGCCGCCTGGGACCGCGCCCTCCCCGCTCCGCCGCGTCTCGACCCCGCAGAGGATCGAAGCACCGCCGCGCTGCGCGGCATCAGCGACGCCGAAGCCCGCGCCAGCCTGCACTGCAACCGCGCCACCGTCGAAGCGGTCGAGGCGCTCCCGCGCCAGCCGCACGCGCCCTCCCCGGACTGGCAGGTGCTCGGACAGACCGCCTCGGGCGACCTCGAGGCCGCCGCAGGTTCCTTGCGAGGCTTCGCCTTCGCGTGGGACCCCGTGGGCTTCGACCCGGGCCTCTCTCGTCCCCACCTCACCGAAGCCGAGGCGCTCGCCCGCAACAACTACGTCTACCGCTACCTCGTCCGCGCGTTCGTCTCGCCCGCCGGCACCTTCGCCGAGGCGGGCATCACGCACGGCATCCACAAAGCGGGAATCGGCCGAGACAACGCCCGCCCGAGTGCCTTGTATGCGCGCCTCGATCTCACGACGTTCCCGGTGGCAGGCGCCGTCGCGTGGGACCTCGCCGCTCCCGACGCCCGCCAAGACCCCAACCTCCTGCCCGAAGACGGTTTCGTGCGCTGGGCCACCCCCTTTCCGGTCGTCGCGGAGGCCGCGTGTTCGCAGCGGTTCTGAGCCTCTCAGCGATGGCCAGCGACCCCAGCGGCGCCCGCCCGGGGGCCGGCGCGCCTGAGCTGACCAGCGTGCCCCTCGCGGAGCTCAGGGTGGGTGCGGAGATCGAGCCGGCGAGTACCGCAACCTTCGGAGTCGCCGCCCGCGGCGGGTTGGAGGTGGAACGGAAGGTGCTGAAGGCGCGCCTGTCGCTGCAGGCCTCGAAGGTCTGGGGCCTCGACGCGGAGCCGGCAATGGGCTCGATCGGGGCGGAGATCGGCGAAGCGTGGCTCTCCTGGAGCCCGCCCATCAGCTCGGCCCTCGGGATCACGACCACGGCCGGTGTGCAACGTGTGGAGTTCGACGACGGGCTCCTCATCGGAGCCGACGACCGACGCGGCAACGCCCGGTTCCCCCTCGCAGGCCGCGCTACCCTGCGCGCCTCCCCCTGGGTCCTCGACGGCCTGGTGGGGCTGGCTTCCGGTCCGGCACCGGTGGCCGCTGGCCCCGAGGTGCTGCCCCGCACCCCGTTTGCGGCCGGGCGTCTCGCGGTCGGGCGCGACAACCCGGTGTGGCGCTGGGAGGTGGCCGCCACTGCGCTGCGGCTCTACGACGACGGCGAGAGCGGCTCGTTCACGGGCGGGGTGGTGGCCACCGCTGGGCTGAACCGGGTGCGGCTCGACACCGGAGCGCTCCTTCAGGACGGTTCCTCGCACCCCGGCCTCCTCGCGAGGGGGCGAGCGGGGTTCGCCATGGGCGACGAGAGCCGGGTGGTCCTGTGGGCTGGAGTTCTGGCTAGGGGCACCGAGGAGAACCCCGGGTTCACGAGGCCGCTGGGCACGACCGACACCTACGCGGGGTGGCTCGGCCTCCTCGAACGCGAGGGCGTGCTCCGCGACGCCTTCCTCGACCTCGACGCCACCCTCGCCCCTTCCCTGCGCTTCACCACCGAGGCCCACCACTTCTGGGTAGACGGGGTTGCGCTCGGGCCGGAGTTGGACGTTGACCTGACCTGGTATTGGAGCCCACTGGCCGCCCTGCGGCTCCGGGGCTCCGCGCTCACGCCGTGGTCCAGCGCCCAGCCGGTGGAGCTGGCCGGCGCCCTCACCTTCGAAGCCTCGGTACACTGAGCATGCCACGGTTCAGCGACGAAGACCGGATTCCGGGTGCCAAGCGAAGCCGGCGGGGGGATCGTGCCGCCGCGGTGGGGGGCGGCGAGTGGCTCGAGGTGGTCGAGCGAGTGGGCCGGTGGGTGCGGGTGCGGAACGCCCGCGGGGAGCTGCGGGTGATGCCCACCCGGGGCGCGAAGGTCGTGGTGGCCGACCGGGTGCGAGTGACCGAGGAGGTGGTCGTGGAGACAGCGCCGCGGTCGACCACGCTGGAGCGCACCGGGGAGACGGCCGGCACCCGGCTCGTGGTGAGCAACGTAGAGCAACTGGTGATCGTCACGGCGAGCACCGACCCCCCGTTCCGCCCCGGCCTTGTGGACCGGATGATCGTGGCCGCGTTGGCCGGTGGGATGGCACCGATGATCGCGCTGAACAAGTGCGACACGGGCATGCCCGAGGAGGTGCTCGAGTGGCTCGCTCGGTACGAAGCGCTCGGCTACCCGGTGTTTCTGGTCTCGGCAGTCGACGGCAGAGGCGTTCCGGAGCTGCGAGCCGCGCTGGTCGGGCATTCTTCGGTGCTCCTCGGGCACAGCGGGGTGGGCAAGAGCACGCTGGTGAGCGCGCTCGTTCCGGGTGCCGAGGCGCTCGTGGGCGATCTGGACGCATGGGGGCGGGGGCGACACACCACCACCGCCGCCCGTGCCTACGATCTCCCCGAGGGCGGCTCGATCGTAGACGTACCAGGCATCCGGGAGTTCGGCGTGGGACATCTGCCAAGGCAGGAGTTGCGCCGGTACTTTCCGGAGCTGGTCGGGCTGGCGTGCCGGTACCGCGACTGCCTGCACCTCGGCGAAGAGGGCTGCGTGGCCGACGACACGATAAACTGGTCGGAGCGGCTCGAGAGTTATCGCAAACTTCTCGAGGACTGCATCTGAAACCCCCCGGAGTCCCAATGCACAAGGTCGAAATCACCTACTGCGTGGCCTGAAACTACCTCCCGCGAGCCACCCGGGCGGTGGATGTACTGCGGGAGGAGCTCGGCCTCGAAGCCACCCTCATCAAGGGGGCGAGCGGCATCTTCACCGTGGCGGTGAACGGCACGATCGTCGCGAGGAAGGCGGCGGGGAGCTTTCCTGACGAGGAGGAGATCGTTCGTTGCGTGGCGCGGGTGATCGGAGGCTGAGGTGGGCAGGGCGAGGAACCGCATCGAGGTGAGCCGCTGCAGCAAGCCCAGCGTAGTATCTTGGCGGCGCACCGACTCTTCGCCGGGCACTGCGGTTGGACGCCGCGGTGACGGGCTGGGTGACGCGGTTGGCCGTCCCGACCGAGCCCCGCTGCGGGGCGAGCGGAGGGGCGGCCAACCGCGGCAGGACCCCATGCCAACGCTGGGTCTTGCTCCCTCGCCCCGCGTGGCCCGTGCCGACCGGCAAGGGACCTGCGCCCAACGGCGCCGCGTCCTGCGCGGCGAACGGCATCGACGCCGCTCAGCATGAGTTAGCCCGGCCCATGCTCGAAGCCTACCGTGCCCACTCCGCCGAGCGCGCTGCGCTGGGCATTCCCGCCCTCCCGCTCACGCGCGCACAGATGATGGACCTGATCGGGCTTCTGGAGGCGCCACCGGCCGGTTGCGAAGCCGAGCTGCTCCACCTCATCACCCACCGCGTTCCCCCCGGAGTAGACGAAGCGGCCCAGATCAAGGCCGCCTTCCTCACCGACCTGGCCCGCGGCGAGCGCCCGTGCCCGCTGATCGACCGGGTGCACGCCACCCGCCTGCTCGGCACCATGGTTGGCGGCTACAACGTTGCGCCCCTCATCGCGCTCCTCGATGACTCCGAGTGTGGCCCCACCGCTGCCCAAGCGCTCAAGCACACGCTCCTGATGTTCGACTTCATAAACGACGTCGTACACAAGGCCCAGGCCGGCCACGCCCTCGCCAGCTCGGTACTCCAGAGTTGGGCGGACGCGGAGTGGTTCACGAGCCGCGCTGCGCTCTCAGAGCGCGTGACGGTCACCGTGTTCAAGGTGAGCGGCGAGACCAACACCGACGACCTCTCGCCGGCTCCCGACGCGTGGAGCCGCCCCGACATCCCGCTCCACGCGCTCGCCATGCTGAAGAACGCCCGCGAGGGCATCGAGCCCGAAGAGCCGGGGGTGCGCGGACCGATGGGAGTCCTCGCAGAGCTGCGAGCGAAGGGACACCCCGTGGCCTACGTGGGCGATGTCGTGGGCACCGGCAGCTCCCGCAAGTCCGCTACCAACTCCGTACTGTGGTGGACCGGCACGGATATTCCCAACGTACCGAATAAACGGTTCGGCGGATTTTGTGCAGGCACCAAAATTGCTCCGATTTTTTTCAATACGATGGAGGACGCGGGCGCGCTCCCGGTGGAATGCGACCTGTCACAGTTGGGTACGGGGGACGTGGTCGACATCCTCCCCTACGCCGGCCGCGTGGAGCAAGACGGCGCGCTGGTAGGGACCTTCCAGCACCGCTCGGAGGTGCTCCTCGACGAGGTCCGCGCCGGGGGACGGATCAACCTCATCATCGGCCGCGGCCTCACGGCTCGCGCCCGCGAAGCGCTCAAGCTCCCCGCCAGCACCGCATTCCGCCTCCCTGCGCCCCCTGCTCCCTCCACCCGCGGCTTCACGCTCGCGCAGAAGATGGTGGGCCGGGCGTGCGGGCTCCCCGAAGGTGAAGGCATCCGGCCCGGAACCTACTGCGAGCCGCGCATGGCCTCGGTCGGGAGCCAAGACACCACGGGCCCGATGACCCGTGACGAGCTGAAAGACCTGGCCTGCCTCGGCTTCTCCGCCGACCTCGTGATGCAGAGCTTCTGCCACACCGCCGCCTACCCCAAGCTGGTGGACGTAAACACGCACCGCACGCTCCCCGAGTTCATCACCACCCGCGGGGGGGTTTCTCTCCGCCCCGGCGACGGGGTGATCCACTCCTGGCTCAACCGGATGCTGCTTCCCGACACCGTGGGCACGGGCGGCGACTCGCACACCCGGTTCCCGATCGGAATCTCGTTCCCCGCGGGATCGGGCCTGGTTGCGTTCGCGGCGGCCACGGGCGTGATGCCCCTCGACATGCCCGAATCGGTGCTGGTGCGCTTCCATGGCCAGATGGCGCCTGGCATCACCCTCCGCGATCTCGTGAACGCCATCCCGCACGCCGCCCTGCAGTCCGGCCAACTCACGGTGGAGAAGAAAGGGAAGAAAAATGTTTTCTCGGGGCGCATCCTCGAAATCGAAGGTCTGCCCGATCTGAAAATCGAACAGGCCTTCGAGCTCACCGACGCTTCCGCCGAGCGCAGCGCGGCCGGGTGCACCGTTCGCCTGAACCGCGAGCCTGTCGTCGAGTACCTGCGTTCCAACATCACGCTCCTCGGGTGGATGATCGCCAACGGCTACGCCGATGCTCGCTCCCTCCGCCGCCGAATCGCCGCCATGGAAGACTGGATGAACTCCGGCACCCTCCTCCAAGCCGACGCCGACGCCGAGTACGCGGCCGTCCTCGACATCGACCTGGCCACGATCACCGAGCCGCTGGTGGCCTGCCCCAACGACCCGGACGACGTAAAACCCCTCTCCGCCGTGTCAGGCGCCACCATCGACGAAGTCTTCATCGGCTCCTGCATGACGAACATCGGCCACTTCCGGGCGGCAGGGAAGATTCTCGAGGGCCGCAGCGACATCCCTGTGCGACTGTGGGTGGCTCCTCCCACCCGCATGGACGCCATGATGCTCAACGAAGAGGGGTACTACGGGGTCCTCGGCCGGAGCGGCGCCCGTATGGAGCTCCCCGGTTGTTCCTTGTGCATGGGCAACCAAGCGCAAGTGAAGAAGGGCTCCACCGCGATGAGCACGAGCACCCGCAATTTCCCCAACCGCCTCGGCATTGGCGCAAATGTGTACCTTGGCAGCGCCGAGCTCGCAGCCGTGTGCGCCGTCCTCGGGCGCATCCCCACTCCGACGGAATACCTCGAGGGCGTAGCCGTTCTGGAAGGGAAGTCCGCCGATGTGTACCGGTACATGAATTTCGACCAGATCAGCGAGTTCGTGGACGCGGCGAGTACGGTGTAGGTCCGCTGGGCCGACAGGGTTCACCTGCTGTCCGGGTAAGGCCCAGCCACGCGAGACGCGCCGGCCCCGAGCATTCAAGCCGCAACCCCACCTTCCCCCAAGCTACACTCCGCTGTGCTCCTGCTCCTCGTCGCCTGCACAGTCGCCTCGTCCCCCATCGCGCCGGGCGACCCGTCCTCCGACGACCCCACCACCACCAGCGGCAGACTTCCCGGCACGAACCCGGAAGAAGCCGACGATGCGGACGGGGTGTTCGCCACCGACCGCGTGGCCGAAATCGAGCTGACCCTGCCGAGGGCAGAGTGGGCAGACATCCGGGACAACCCCGGTGCGGAGAGCTGGCATACGGCAGACTTTCGGTGGAACGACGAGGTGGTGGAGAACGTGGCCGTCCGCGCCTTCGGACAAGGCTCGGTTGTCCCTGGCAAGCCTCCCCTGAAGATCGACTTCGACCGCGCAGTGGAGGGCCAGGACTGGCATGGATTGGAACAACTCAAGCTCGACAGCTCCACGCAGGATGCGGGCTTCCTCAACGAAGTGGTGGGCACGTGGGTGCTGCGACAGTCAGACTTGCCCGCGGCCCGCACCGGGTTCGCCCGCCTGACCGTAAACGGCGACCCCGCCGGCTTTTTCGTGGTGCTCGAGCCCATCGATGACCAGTTCCTGCAGCGCTGGTACGGCGAGGATGCGGGTGCCCTCTACTCGATCGGCACGTGGCGATACGCGCAGGGGCTGAACCCGATCACGTGGGGCACCGTCCTCGATTGGTACGAGCCCCAAACCTCCGTGGGTGGGGACGGCGCAGAAATCCTCGCGGCCATTGAGGCAACCGCGGTTGGGAGCGACGACGATTTCCTCGCCAAGGTGGACACCGAGACGTTCACCCGTATTGCCGTGGCGCGGGCGTCCATGGGCGCGATCGACAGCTTCGCCGCCGACGGAAACAACTTCTATCTGTACGACCACTTGGGCCAACTGACCCCCATCGCCTGGGACCTCGACGCCGACCTCGGCTACCCCTACTACTTCGACAACGCCTTGTTCATGGGGCTGGTAGAGCCCTGGCTGTGGTCGCACGCGCGGGCCAATCCCGTCACCGGCGAGGTGTACGACGACCCCGTACACGCCCGCATGATGGCGCGGGGCTGGGACGTAGACGGCTACCTCGCCAAATTGCTGACGGGGGCATTGGAGTGGGAGGCGCTCGACGCCCAGGTGGCCGAGTGGGCGGCCACGATCGAGGACGCGGCATGCGAGGACACCTACCACAGCTGCACGAGCTTCCGTCACCGCGTGATCGACCTCCGGTTCTTCCTGCACACCCGCCTCAGCCTGCTCGCGGGCACCGAGGTCGCCACCTGTGAGGAGGCCGATCCCAGCGGCGCCGTCGCCACCGTAGGCACGGTCCTCGAAGACAGCTCCCCTCTCGGGCCGGGCCTGCTGGTCGGAGGCGAACACGCCTGCCACGGACTGTTTGCCACCCCCACGGCGATCGTGCGCCTGCCGGTCGAGGAAGGGAATCTGGAGCTACGCGTGGGCATCCACGACGCGAACCTGAACAGCGCGCCGGGGGCCCGGGTGAGCGTCGTCCAAGGCGGAAGCGTGCTGTGGAGCCAAGAGGCCGTCCTCGCCTACGACGCGCCGGTGGCGGTTTCGGTGCCCGTGGAAGCGGGCGAGGTGGAGCTGCGCTCCCAGAGCCTCGGCGGGGAGGTAGGCGGTGTCGTGTGGGCCTTCCCCGACCCGACGCGATAACGCCCGACCCACCATGCACAAACTCCTCCGTGGTCACGCTTCGTTCCGACGCGAGTACGTCGCCCAAAGTCGTTCGTTTCTCGCCCAACTCGCCTCGGAGCACCAGTCGCCCGACGCACTCTACATCGGATGCGCGGACAGCCGAGTGGTGCCGGAGCTGCTGACCAATTCGGCGCCCGGCGAGTTGTTCGTGATCCGCAACGTGGCCAACCTCGTCCCACACTCCGGCCGAGGCACGGGCAGCGTGGGAGCGGCGCTGGACTACGGCCTCGGGGCCCTCAAGGTGGGGCATATCGTGGTGTGCGGCCACTACGGCTGTGGCGGAGTGAAGGCCATGATCGAGGGGGTCGACACCACCGCGATGCCGGAGCTGGGCCGATGGATCGCCGACGCCGCAGTGGCGAACACCGCCGCCCGTGACGGGAGCGGCGGCACCGCCCAATGGCGCCGGGCGGTGGAGGAGAACGTGCTCGACCAGCTCGCCAACCTCACGACCTATCCGTGCGTGCAGAAGCACCTCGCCAGTGGAGAACTCACCCTGCACGGGTGGGTGTACGACCTGCAAGGTGGGCTCTACGTGTACGACGACGAGGATGCCCGGTTCGAAGAGGCGCACTGAGCGCGATACAGCGACCCAGACACCCGGCGGGTTTCCATGTTGCTTCTCCTCAGCCTCGAACGCTCCTTCGCCGCCACCCTCGTGGTGAGCACCGCGGGGCCGTACACCACCATCTCCAGCGCGGTTACGGCAGCGGCCTCGGGCGACACGCTTGAGATCGACACCGGCACCTGGGCCGAGTGTGTCGACACGGCCGGCAAGTCCCTTACCCTCGTGGGCGCGGGTTCGGCCGCCACGGTGATCGCACCGGGCGGCCGTTGCAGCAACGCCGTCACAGTGGACGCCGGAGAGTCCGTGGAATTGCGCGACCTCGGCGTCACCAACACGGGCTACCGCGGCATCTACGTGTCCGGGTCCACGCTCACCTTGGACACGTTAGCCGTGAGCTCGTCGGGTGCCACCAGCTTCAACGGCGGCGGCGTGTACGTGGACAGCGGTGGCGTCGTGGAGGTGACTGGCTCGACGTTCACCAGCAACACCGCGTACGCCGGAGGGGCGATCTACGCCGAGGCCGCATCGACGGTGGCCGTGACCGACACGACCTTCACGTCGAACGGGGCCTACTATGCGGGTGCGATCTACGTCGCCGCCACCTCGGGGGCGGCGAGTCTCACGCTGGACGGTGTCACCTTCACCAGCAACGCCGGCTACTACAACGGGGGCGCGGTGTACCTCGACAGTGGCACGTCCCTGAGCTCGGCAGACACCGTTTGGTCCTCCAATCGGGGGTATTACACCCATGGGAACGCGCTGTATGTCGGAGCGGGCGCCGCGTGGACCGGAAGCCACGACCAACTCGACGACAACTACTCCTATTATTACACGTCCGGCTACTCCGGGGCGGTGTACGTGGCCGCGTCCGCCACTGTGGACTTGGATTCGCCTTCGTTTACCGACAACTACGGGTACCACGGGGCCGCGATCTACGCGACCGCGGCCGCGAGCCTCGTGCTCACCGATGGGGAGTTCACCGGCAATATCGCCTACTATTATGGCGGCGCGTTGTACCTTTCGGGCGTGACCGACGTAGTGTTGGACGGCACCCTGTTTGGCAGCAACACCGGAACCTACGGGTATGGGGGTGCAGCGTTCGTGAGCTCCGGCGGGCTGGAGGTGGACGGTTGTGTATTCTCCGACAACGTCGCCTACTACAGTGGTGGCGGCCTGTACACGTCCACGCTGACGGGCGACCTGATGATGGACGAAACGGTGTTCGACGACAATCGTTCCACGTACGGGTACGGTGGCGCGCTGTCGCTCGTCACCACCGACACCCTGATCAGCGGCAGCACCTTCTCCAGCAACAGCAGCTACTACGACGGCGGCGCCTTGTACTCCAGTACCGGCAGCGACCTGTCCGTTTCCGCCTCCTCCTTTCGTGACAACGGCACGACCTACGGGAGCGGCGGCGCGCTCTACCAGTCGGCAACCACCTACGGCGCCAGCGATCTGGACATCGAGTCCACTGATTTCAGTGGCAACAGTGCAGGCTACCACGGGGGCGCACTCGCCGTGACCTACACCGCCGGAACGTCCGTGAGCCGCAGCTCCTTCCAGCGTAACAGCGCGGGCGGCTATTATTACGGGGGCGCCATCTACGCCTATTACACGACGGACCTCGAGGTGGACGCCAACCAGTTCTGCGCCAACACCGCGGCCTATGGCGGAGCGGTGTACGGCTCGTCGGTGGTGTCCAGCACCCAGGACATCGCGAACAACGTATTCGTGGAGAACGAGGCGACCGCGTCGGGAGGGGCACTGTACAGCTACAGCCTCGCCTCTCTCGACATCCTGAACAACACCTTGGTCGGAAACGAGGCTGGGGGCTATGGCGGCGGCTGGTACGCGCTCTACACCAGCGCCGAGGTAACCAACAACATCGTCGCCTATTCCTTCGACGGCGATGGGGTGTACGCGGCCGATTCGGCGTCCGCATCGGGCTCGGATGTCACCTACAACGACTGGTACGTGAACACCACCAACGACCGCAGCGGCTACTTCACCTTCTCCACCACGACGGGCGGAAACCACACCGGCGCGCCCGGCTTCGTGAGCTACAGCGCCGACGGGGACTGTGACAACGACGATCTTACCCTCGCGGCCGGCTCCGCCAACATCGATGTCGGCCACCCTGCCCACCTCGATCCGGACGGGACGGTGTCGGACATTGGCGCGTACGGAGGCGGCGGGGCTTCCGCGTGGGATGCGGACGGGGACGGGTACATCGCGGGGAGTGATTGTGACGACGACGACGCAGCGGTCAACCCGGGCGCCGTGGAGTCCTGCAACGGCGTGGACGACGACTGCGACGGCAGCGTAGACGTGGCGGCCGTGGACGCCGTTCCCTGGTATGCGGACGCCGATGGCGACGGCTATGGCGACCCCGCCGTCACCACCGATGCGTGTGACGAACCCACCGGCTACGTCTCCAACGCGGACGACTGTGACGACGCGGATGCGTCCTCCTCGCCCGCGGGCACGGAGACGCCCTACGACGGCGTCGATCAGGACTGCGATGGCGCCGATCTCACCGACGTGGACGGGGACGGGTACGACGCGGCGGCGGTTGGCGGGAGCGATTGCGACGACAACGACGCCGACGTGTACCCGGGCACCCCGGACGCTTGGTATGACGGAGTGGACTCGGACTGCGACGGAGCCTCGGACTTCGACGCGGACGGCGATGGGCACGACGACCTGGCCTACGGCGGCGACGACTGCAACGACGCCGATGCCAACGTGCACGTAGGAGCGGTGGAAGGACTGTCCGACGGCGTGGACCAGGACTGTGACGGCGGCGAGCTATGCGGGGTGGACGCCGACGGCGACGGGTACCGTCGCGACGCTTTGAGCACGGTGGCCAGCATCGACCTCGACTGCGACGACCCCGGCGAAGCGACCGCAGAAGACCCGACGGACGACTGCAACGATGCCGACGCGACCGTGTACCCGGGGGCGCGGGAAACGCCGGGGGACGACATCGACCAAGACTGTGACGGCGAGGACGAGCCGATCCACGAGGACACGGACCAAGTTCACACTGGCGAGGGCGCCGACACCGGAGACACGGGCGAGGACACCGCCACCTCCGATACCGACGGGAGCGATGACAGCGGCAACGCGCCCGACGACGACAAGGCGATCGACATCACTGCGCCCGGCGAGTTGCAGGGCGGCTGTGGTTGTGCGACGCCGGCCGGTGCGGCCGCACCGGCCGGCCTGTTGGCACTCGCCGCGCTCGCGGTCGCGCGCCGCCGCCGGGGCTGAGCGTCAGCCCACCCACCGGCGCGCATTCGCAAAGAAGTGCTGCCAGGGGCTCGCGTCGCTGTCCGGGTTGCGCCACGATTCCGGCTGCCAGGACAGGGTGGTCCACCGGAAGGCGCGCTCGGGGTGGGGCATCAGGATGGTGGAGCGGCCGTCGCTGGAGCAGAGCGCGGTCACGCCGCCCTTCGCGCCGTTGGGGTTCCAGGGGTAGCTCTCGGTCGGCCCCCGGTGCCCATCCACGAACCGTGCGGCCACCACCGCCCGCGACTCCGCGCCGGGCGTGGCCCACACCGGACGGCCCTCGCCGTGCGCAACCGGCACCAGGAGCGTGGACCCAGCCATTCCCGCAAAGAAGATCGAGGGCGACTCTTCCACACGGAGCGTACACAGCCGCGCCTCAAACTGCTCCGAGCGGTTCTTTACGAAGCGCGGCCACCCTTCGGCGCCGGGCACCAACTCGGCCAAGGTGGACATCATCTGGCAGCCGTTGCACACCCCCAGCGAGAAGCTGTCGCTACGCTCAAAGAACGTGGCGAACTGCTCCCGCAGCCGTGGATTGAACCGGATGCTGTTGGCCCAGCCGCCGCCCGCGCCAAGGACATCGCCATAGGAGAAGCCGCCACAGGCCGCCAGCCCGACTACGTCCTGGAGGTTTACCCGCCCGGAAGCAAGGTCGGTCATGTGCACGTCGAGCGGCTCGAAGCCCGCTCGTTCGAAGGCGGCGGCCATCTCGGCCTGCCCGTTCACGCCCTGCTCGCGGAGGATGGCCACGCGCGGACGACGAGCGAGCGCCGGCGCCCCCTCGGGCCGAAACCGCAGCTCCGGAGAGAGTCCCGGGTCGTCGGTCTGCTCGATTCGGCGCAGCTCTTCGCGGGCACAGCCGGGATCGTCCCGGCGTACCTGCACGGCGTGGGTGACCCGGCTCCAGTGGTGGTGGAGTTCGGTACGGGTGGCGCGCCAGATGGAGCGGTCGTCGAACGCGAACGCCAGCTCGTTCCGCGCCGACCCGCCGAGAGGGCCGAACACCGGCGCTCCCAGCTCCGCGAGGGGCACCCCCGGGAAACACCCCGCCAACGCGCCCAGATCGGCGCGCCGCACCTGCACCACCGCTCCCAACTCCTCCGTGAACAAACCCGGAAGCGGAGCGCCGGGCACCCGCACCGAAAGGCCGCATCGCGAAGCGAACGCCATTTCGCAGAGCGTGGCGAACAGGCCCCCGTCTGCGCGGTCGTGGTAGGCCAGCAACAGCCCCGCCGAGCGCGCGGCCTGCACGCCTGAGAAGAAGGTGCGGAGGGAGGCGGCGGCGTCCACATCGGGAGCGCAGTCGCCGAGTTGGTTGTACACCTGCGCCAAAACGCTGCCACCCAAACGATTTTTTCCGGCTCCCAGATCGAGGAGAACGAGCACAGTGTCGGGAACGTCCTGCAAGAGGGGGGTCAGGACGCCCCGCACATCGGTGACGGGCGCAAAGGCCGATACGATCAGGCTCACGGGAGCCGTCACCGACCCGCCGCTCCACGTCGTCCGCATCGACATGGAGTCTTTCCCCACGGGGATCGCAATCCCCAGCGCCGGACACAACTCCAGCCCCACGGCGCGCACCATGTCGAAGAGCACCGCGTCTTCGTTCCGGTGGCCGGCCGGCGCCATCCAATTCGCGGAGAGGACGATCTGCTCGATCCGCTCGATGGGGGCGGCGGCGAGGTTGGTGAGCGCCTCGCCCACTGCCATGCGGGCCGAAGCGGGACCGTCGAAGAGCGCCAGCGGTGTGCGTTCCCCCATGGCCATCGCCTCGCCCGCCACCCCTTCGTAGGCCTGCGTGGTCACGGCGACGTCGGCCACGGGAACCTGCCAGGGGCCGACCATCGGGTCCCGCACGATCTGGCCGGTGACCGACCGATCGCCGATGGTCACGAGGAAGGTCTTGTCGGCCACGGCGGGGAAACGCAAGACCCGAACGGCCGCCTCCGCCAGCGTCACACCGGCGAGGTTCAGCGGAGCAACGGGAGCCGCGACATGCACCGCCGTTCGGTGCATGCGGGGCGCCTTGCCGAGCACGACCTCGAGTGGGAGGTTGACCGGAGCCGCACCGAGGAGGGGGTCGTCCACCCGGAGCACCCGCTCGGCCGTGGCGCGGCCCACCACCGCAAACGGCGCCCGTTCCCGCTCACACAGGGCGGCGAAGCCGGGCAGGCTCGCCTCGCTGATCGCCAAAACGTAGCGCTCTTGGGCCTCGTTGCTCCACACTTCGAGCGGGCTCATCCCGGGCTCCCCATTCGGGATCGCCCGCAAGTTGAAGTGCCCCCCCACACCCCCGTCGTTCACGAGCTCGGGAAACGCATTGGAGAGCCCCCCGGCGCCCACGTCGTGCACGCTGAGAATCGGGTTGTCCAAGCCGGCGGCCTGACAGCGGTCGAGCACCTCTTGGCAACGGCGCTCCACCTCGGCGTTGTCTCGCTGCACGCTGGCAAAATCGAGGTCGCCGTGGCTCTGCCCCGAGGCCATCGAGCTGGCGGCCCCACCCCCGAGCCCGATCCGCATCGCCGGGCCACCGAGCACCACCAACGCGGAACCGGGCGGGATGGGCCGTTTGTCCACATCCGTCTCGGCGATGTTGCCGAGCCCACCGGCGACCATGATGGGCTTGTGGTAGCCGCGCCATTCCCCGCCGAACGGCAATTCGAGGGTTCGGAAATATCCGCCGAGGTTGGGGCGCCCGAACTCGTTGTTGAAGGCCGCAGCGCCCAACGGCCCCTCGACCATGATCTGCCAGGCGTTGACGATGCGATCGGGCTTGCCGGGATTCTCGAGCTCCCATTCCTCGGGGGGCTCCCCGGGCACCCGGAGGTTCGACACCGAGAAGCCACAGAGTCCCGCCTTGGGCTTTCCCCCCCGCCCAACCGCACCTTCATCTCGAATTTCACCACCCGCGCCGGTCGCCGCACCCGGAAAGGGGCTGATCGCAGTGGGGTGGTTGTGGGTCTCCACCTTCATCAGCATGTGAAGGGGCGCCGCCTCGCGGTAGCCCCACACGCCGGTGGCGGGGTCGGGAACGAAGCGGCGCGCCGAAGGGCCTACGGTAACGGCGGCGTTGTCGTGGTACGCCGAGCGCACGCTGCCCACGCCGCTCGGCAGGACCACGCGCGCCATCGCGGTGGTGTTGCGGATCATGCCGAAGAGGGAGTGGGCCTGCGGCTCGCCGTCGAGCGTCCACGAAGCGTTGAAAATCTTGTGGCGGCAATGTTCGCTGTTGGCCTGCGCGAACATCATCAGTTCGGCATCGGTGGGGTTCCGGCCGAGGCGCGTGAAGGCCTCCACGAGGTAGTCGATCTCGTCGGCGGCCAGCGCAAGCCCCAGCGAGCGGTCGGCCGCGCGGAGCGCCGCCGCGCCGCCAGCCAGCACGTCGACCGATTGGAGGGGGGCGGGAGCCGAGCGCTCGAAGAGCGCGGAGGCGCCGGCTTCATCGAAGAGCACGGACTCCGTCATACGGTCGTGCAGAACCGGCGAAAGCGTGGCGAGGTCGAGGCCAGACCCAGCAAAGGTGTACCGCACGCCGCGCTCCACGACCGCCACCGCCTGCAGGCCGCAGTTGTGCACGATGTCGGTGGCCTTCGATGACCACGGGCTCCGCGTGCCCAGCCGAGGAACGACGAGCAGCGAGGCCCCCTCTCGGCGAGGCGACTCGGGCTCCACTCCGTAACGAAGCAGCGCTGCGAGCGTGGCGGCGTCGGCCTCGGAGAGCCCCTCGGCCTCGGCGAAGTGAACGTGATCGGCCCAGAGGGCTTGGAGGGCGGGCGCAACCTCGCGAAGGCGGTCGAAGAGCCTCGCGAGCCGGAAGGGAGAAAGGGCCGGGCCGCCGCCAAACGTAAGCATCGTGACTCCTCCCGGGCCGCCGAGCGCGCCGCTGCGCGACGGGCTATCGCACGGCGGTGCCACCTTCCGCCCGCTCCACCCTCGTTTCCATCAGCATCGCGCAGATTCGCACCCACGGGTGGGCCCGCTGCCTCATCGGCGGCGGAACGATGTACCTGAGCATCCCCGCCTTCATCGTGCTGAATGTCACGCTGGTGGTCGTCTTGCTCCAGGGAGTGCTATCGCCGTTGTTTGGCTTGCCCCAAGTGCGGTGGGCCGACCACGTGTTCATGGACCGGGGCCGGATCGCCAACCTGTTCTGGCTGGACCGACTGAACTGCCAGTTCTGTGGCTACGCGAACGGGCTGTCCACGATGTTGAACACGCAGCTCGACCACTTCGCGGCTGCACCGGCCAGCCAGCACCCGGTCCGTTGGGCCGTTGCGGGCATCGCGGCCATCCTCACGGCGCCCCTGTGGGTCCTGTTCGACGTGTACACCATCCGCGGCCTGTACGGGCTCGTGATCTCCCGCGCCCTCGGCATGCACCGGCTCTCCTACGCCGAGGCGGCCACGCTGCTCAACGAAGGCAACTACGCGGCCCACCTGCCCACGCCAGCCCGGGTCACGCTCCGCTTGTGGAAGAATTCGGCCCTCGCGCTGGAGCTCCTGCTGGAGCAGATCGAGTCAGCCTGGTGCCCCCTGCGCCACTTCGAAACGCGTGAAGGCATCGTGTACCCCAAGCATCACAAGGTGTTTTTCGGCGCGAGCCGCATCGAGGAGCTGCGAGAGGCGCGGAACTTCTTGCAGGCCAACGGGGGCACGGTGTCGCCGCGGGGGCGGGCGAACGGGGCGGACATCAGGGCGAAGTGATCGGTCAGGGTGAGGGGGCACACTCCAGCGGACTCGCATCGAGGGTGTACAGCGCAACCCCGTCTGCGTCGATCACCGCTTCGCCGAGGAGCGGTCGCAGGAGCCGTTGGAGGCGCGGCCAGGTGGACTTGCGTTGCACCGTTTCGCCGCCGGGGCGGAGGGTCCAGAAGCGGCTCTGGTCGACCAGCACGTAGCGGTAGCCAGCCGCGAGGAGCGAGGTGCGGTCAGCCTCGTCGAAGGTGGGCTCGCGGGTGTAATGGCGCTCGCCGAGGTCGAGCAAGAGGTCCAGCAAAGAGTTCTCGGCCCGCAGGGCATTGACCGGAGCGCTCCCAAACTCCGGGCTGAGGACCAGCATTCCCGACAGCAGGGGGTGGTGATGCTCGGTTTGGAACCACAGGTTGCGCTGGTTGGAGAGCAGAGGCAGGTCGATCACGGCACCGGGAGGCGCGTTGCGCAGGCACTCGAGGGGCGCCGGCACTCGCGCACTCCAAGAAGGCATCGGCAGCTGCTGGGTGCGAAAACCCTCCACGCCGATCGCTACCAGAAAGAGCCAGCGGAACCCCCACGCCCGCGGGAGGAGCGGCAACAGCGCCACCAGGCCGAGAAACACCGCGACTACGGCGCGCGCCGGCCACCACCAACGGCGGAGGATGTCGACGTGCGACACCAGCCACACCCAGGGGCGGTTCAGCACGAGCTCGTCCCCGACGACGATCGCCGGACCACAAGCAAGCATCAGGCCTGTGAAGACCACGGCCACCGCGGCGGCAAGTGCCCGCCTGTGTCCCGACCTCCACGCCACGAAGGCGGCCACCGCAGCTCCGATGCCGCTCGCGAAGCTCAACGACGGCTGCCCCGGCGAGAACCGGAGCACGCCATCGACCTCCGCGAGCCCGCCGCTCCGGCCGAGGAGCGGCGCCAGCACCTGGAGCCCGCCCCGGCCCCCTTCAGCCGTGCCGAGGGACAGCGGGGCGATGAGGCCGGTGCCTTCGAGCAGAAGCAACCCTGGCACCGCCCCGGCTGCGATCTGCTCGTGCATGAACCAGACCCCCGGCGCCACCGCGGAGGCCGCCACGACCGCAGCGCCACCAAGAACGAGGAGACTCCGGCCGCGCTCCGAAAGCAGCAGAAGGCGAAGCAATCCGGCCACCACCGCTACGACGCCGGTGGTGAGGCCGCCGTACCAGTACAGCCACCCCGACCCCGCCACCGCGAGGCCCGTCCACACCGCCCCCCCCGCCGTTCTGGCCGCCCACACCCCAGCGAGCGCGACCGCAGGCAGCGCAATCCACGCCTGGGTCGGGCGCCCGCTGCTGATCTCCTGCAGTACCCAAGGATTGAGCGCGAGGGCCGCGCCGGCCAGCCAAGCAGGCTTGCCCGTGAAGGCCGAGCCGAGGCGGCACCCCGCCGCGTAGTTGGTGGCCACCACCACGCCCACCCACACGTTGTAGCCGGCAGTCGGGCCGAGAACGGCGCGGAGCGGCCACGCAAAGAGGGCGTCGAGAAGGTTGCCGCCGGTATGGGCGAAGACGTCCTTGCCGGTGGGGAAGAACAGCAGGTCGGTATGAACGAGGTCCTGCCGCCCGGCCAGCACCTCGCCGAGGTACCAGAACCACCACTGGGTGCCGAACCCGTCCACGAACTGCAGCCCCAGCGCCTGCGCTCTGGGGTGCAGCACCACGGGCCACAGCACGAGCAGTACGCACGCCGCACCGACCGAAAGCAGCACCCGCCGTTCCTTCACAACGCTCCCACGGCGAAGTGCAGCCGGGCGATCACCTCCTCACGATAGCTCAGCGGTGCCGGGTTGAAGCCGAGGTCGAGTTGGAGAGGGCCGATGGGCGTGGCGCGACGCAGCCCGATGCCCGCGCCCACGCGCAGAAAGGGGTCGATGCCTTCCGTCATGGAGTCGGTGGTGACCGTCGGCGAAAGCCACCACACGTTGCCCACGTCGCCAAAGAACGCCAGCTGCCACGTCGACCCGTTCGAAAAACCCAAACGCGAGAAGGGGATGTCGAGCTCCACCGTGGCGATCGCCATGCTGTCGCCGCCGGTCGACACCCATCGGCCCGCCGCATCCCGCTGCGACCAGTCCACGATCGGCTCGATCGCCTCGGGGTACTCAATCGCCTCGGCGCTCACGTGGTTGGCGGGGCCCACCTGGTCCACGTCGAAACCGCGGAACGAGCCGCCCCCTCCCGCGCTGAATCGGTCCTCGATCGGGAGCGTGAGCGTGCCTTCGGGTGAGGCCGCGAGCCCGCCCCGCGCACGCAAGACGAGGCCGAAGCCGCCCACGGGAACGAGTTGGGTCCAGCTGCCCTCGGCTCGCACGAACGCCAGATCGCTCAGGAGGTCGTCGTTCACCCGAATCGAAACGCTGCCGAGGCCTCCGCGTGTGGCCGCCGCAACGTCATTGCGCAGGTCAATCACGAAGCTCGCCTCAATACCGCTGGCCCACCGCCCCAAGCTCGGCAGCACCGGGACCGGGTCGGCAAGGTCGGTGACCCCGAGCTCGTCGGCCCAGACATCGCCGGCCACCAGCACGCCGGTATCGATGTCGAGCAGGCGCCGGTACTGGGCCCGGTAGCCCAGCTCGGCCGTTGCGCTGCGGCCCAGCCGCAGTCGCACGCCCACGCCGCCGCCTGAGCGCTGGATCCGGTAGCTGCGTTCCTGCTGCTCTTCGTTGAACAACACATCGACCGCCACCCGCTCCCCGCGGGTGGGCTGGTTCGGAGCCTCGTAGCGCAATGCCGCCTTCCACTCCGGCGCGACCCAGTCCGGCGTCCAACTGTCGCCGAGCCACCCCACGCCGGCCTGACCGTAGAGTGTAAGGCGGTGCGCGAGGCCGCCGAGGTTTCGGTGGCGAGCGCGGAGGAAAACAGCGGCGCCATTGTCGGTGGCCAGCCCACCGCCCACCTCGAAGGCGAGGTTGCGCTGTTCATCCACCGAAACCACCACGTCCTTGAGCCGATCTTCGTCGCCCTCGGCCTCCACGCTCACCTTAGAAAACACCCCCAGTTCGTAAAGCTCCCGGCGCAGATCGGAGAGCGCGCTGGGCGAGATCGGGTCTCCGGCGGCGAGCTCGATCGGCCGTTCGATCGTTTCACGTCGCGTGCGGCTATGCCCGCGCACAAGCACGGAGCGCACCATCACGATGGGCCCCGGCACCACCGCCACCCTGAGGCGCGCACCGGTGCCCGCCTCGTCCAGCTCGGTGGAAACACGGGCGTCCGCGTGCAGGAAGCCCCGCTCCTGATGCCGCTCCACGATCCGGCGCGTCCGTTCGTCTACCGCGTTGGGGTTCAGCGGCTTGCCGAGAAGGTCGGCGAAGAACTCCTTGCCCGGCACCCCCGGCGCGCCGCCGGTCACCTCGACACCCACGACCCGCACGCGCAGCCCGGCCGTCACTTCGTACCCCAGTTCCACCGGCTGCTGGCGCCCCCGCACCTCGCCGAGTCGCTCGAACCGGGTTCGCGCCACCACCACCGAAGGGTAGCCCTGCGACCGATAGAACTCCGCGATGTCGGCAGCGGCCCGATCCGCCGCTTCGGGGGTGAGCGTCTGTCGACCCAACAGCGGCGGGGGGAGGACCTCACGCGCCGACTCTGCGGTGGCCTGGCAGAGAAAGCGGTCGCTGCGGGCGTGGGCGCGCGCGACGGCACCCGATTCCAAGGCGTAGCGGCCGCCCCCGGAGCAACCGGTCAGGAAGCCGGAACTGGCGGCGCCCAGCAGGTCGGGGTCAATCACCTCGCCGGTGGTCCGAACTCGCTTGAGCGCGTAGCGAGGTCCGGCGGTACCGCCGATCGTGAGCTGCACGCGCTGCTCCGTCTCCTCCACCCGAACGTCCACCTTGGCGTCTACGAAGCCGGCGCGGGTGGCCCGGTCGTTCAGCTCGGCGGTGGCTTCGGCCGCGAACTCGCGGCGCAGCCGGGCTCCGCCATCCAGCGCCATTCCTTCCACAAGCGCTTCTTCGTCGGGCAGATCCCGACGGTTGGCCTCGTCGGAGAGCTCGATGGTCCACGGGCGGCGCTCCTCCACGAGCAACGAGATGCGGTCGCCGCCGGCCTCCGGCATCACCTTGAGGTTCACGCGGGCCTCGGGCCACCAGTCCCGCCGCCACCACAAGAATCGGGACGGGTAGTCGTGAAGTCGACGCACCACGGCGTCCTGCGCGTCGCGGAGAGCGGCGTCGGTCCAGGGGAGACCCACGCGGAGGCCGTTCCGCTCGAGGATGGCTCGCGCCTCGGCTTCGCCCAGGGCCGCGGTCGGGCGCACCCGCAGCTCCACGATCCGCCTGGGATCGCCCTCCTCCACGGTGAACAACAGCTCCACATTTCCGTCATCGTCCACGGTGCGCGCGAGAGTGGCACGGGCGGAAGGCCACCCGCGAGCGACGTACGCCTCGGCGACGGCAGCTTCCCATCGGCCGGGGTCGTCGTGCGCCCACACGTCGCCGTTCGCGAGGCCGAGGCGCCCGAGCAATTCGGGGACGGGAAAGGTTCGTGCGCCGTTTACGACCAGCTTGGCGATGCGTGGCTGGGGATAAACCCGATACTCAAGCCGCACCCCTTCGGCTTCTTCGCCCGTGGGAAGCTGCACCGGCCAGGGGTAGAGCCACGCCTCCACCTGCGCGAACTGGCCAGCGCGAAAGAGCGTCGCCACATCCTGGCGCATGTCGCCGGGGCGGAAGATGCCGTCCTGCCGCACCCGCAGCAGGGGATCGAGCGGTTCCTGGGCCAGGCCACCGCGGGGCGCCGTGATGGTCACAAACGCCACAAGCTGCCCGGTGTGGGCGAGGAGGTCGTCGGGTGCGGGGGACTCCGGCTCAGCAGCGGAGGCGAACGCAGACCACAGGGCCACGAGGAGCAGGCTCAATCGAGCTCCCAGCGGTACTTGATCTCGGTTCCCAGGGCCGATCCGAAGTCGAGCGAGCGGCCCTCCTCCTGGGTGGTGGCGTAGGCCGTGGCGAAGAAGTTGCGGGTGACACGCCGCTCCAGCGATAGGTACAGATCGTAGTCCGCGAGGTCGAGCTCCCCCGTGGCCGTGAAGCCGAGAAACTCCTTGGCCGCGACTACGCGCCAGTTGCTGTCGAGCGTCGGGGTGCCGCGAGCGTTCACGCCGCTCACGAGGTTCCACCGGTCCACGAGCTGCGCCGGGTTCGCCGCCACCTGCGCGGCGAGGAGGTCGGTGGCCTGAGCCGCGAGCGCCGCCGCCGCCATGCCGCCGTACTGCTCGAACTCCTCCCTCGTCATCCCGAACAACAGGAGCGTGTTGATGTCGGCCTGAGAGAGGTAGGGGTCACTCGTCGTGGAGGTGGCCCAGTTGGAGAACGGTCCGGACACGCGGTAGTCCACGCGGTAGTCCTGCTCGCGCCCGTTCACTTCGGTTTCGAGGAGAAAGTCGATCTCCGGGTCGAACGAATAGGGGTCGCGGTAGCGCATCTCGCCGCGGGTGAGCTCGAACTGCCGGTCCTGAAGGTACATCCGACCCCCGGGATCGACGATGATGTTGCCGGTCATGCCGGGGCGAGCGGTGTCGCCGACGATGCGGAGATCGGCGCTGGCCGTAGCGTCCGCGAGGTTGTTGCGGAGGCGGATCGTTCCGGGCGCCGACACCGCGAGGTCCATGCTGAAGTAGTCCTCACGTTCGGCGTGGGCCGAGTCGGTGAGGCGACTCGACTGCAGCGCCACGATCCGCGCCTCCCAGTCCACCCGCTCGCGGAACTCCATGTCCTGGATGTCGATGCGTCCCCCCATGAGCAGGTCGCCCACGGGGCCGTCGAAGGTGAGGTCGGCGTCGCCCACCAAGGCGGGCAAGTAGTCCAGGTACTGCACCCGTGCGTCTCGGAGGGAGGCCTCAAGGTTGAACGCTGTGGGCCAGCCGCCTTCTGCGCTGATGGTGCCGCCCCCCGCCAGCCGCCCCCCGCCCACCTCCGCTTCTACGCGGTGGAGCACGTACCGGTCGCCGTCGGCCGCCACCTCGAAGCCGAGGCCCGTGAAGGTGGCAGGGAAGTACTCCGTGCGAATCGTGGCGTCTTTCGACTTCACCGTGGCCTTGAATCCGTGGGGCCCCGCTGAGGGGCTGAACTCCACATCGAGGGTGGCTGCGCCCTCGGCCAGCGAAACGCCCGGCGCCACCATGCGGGCCAAATCAAGGTCGAAGGGCCCGCCCCCTCGAAAGTTCACCCGCCCGTCGGCGGTGGTCCACCCTTCCAGCCCGAGTCGGGTGCCGCGGCCATCGGCCAACGACAGACCCGGCACTTGGACCGAGCGGCCATGGACCGCCACGACCCAGTCCTCCTCGTTGCGGAGCTCGTGCCCGTTCCACGCCAAGCGCACCCGGTCGAAGCGGGCTTCGACGTCCACGGGGGTGGGGTCGTCGCCCAGCCGACCGGCCAGCTCCAACTCGCCGCTCACCGTGGCTTCCACGCGCGTGCCATCGGCGCCGAAGGGGTAGATCACGTCAACCGGGAAGGTGTCGAAGGTGGCGTTCACATCGTACGCCTGCTCTCCGCGCAGGGAGAGGCGGCCACCCACGACGCCGGTGCCACCGAGGAGTTCACCTTCCCACACGAGTCGCCCCTCGTTGTCCGTTCGGAACCGCACCTCGCTCGGCTGCACCGCCCGGCCACTCACGAATACCGGCGAGGCCCGCACCCGACCGCGGGGGGCCCAGTCAAACAGGGTGCCCTCCAGTTGCACGTCGGCCACCACCCCGCCCGCGATGTCCACCGGCGAGTGTCGCAAGTAGTCCAACCCTTCGAGCCGCACGCCATCCGTGAGCAGCTCCACGTTCATGGCGTAGCCGCGCCCCACCGTGCCTCGAGCCAGCAGCGAGGACTCCCCACGGCGCAAGGCCAGATCATCGATCGTGAGGATGCCGTCGTCCATCCAGGCCACGGCCGCGCCGTCAAAGCCGTGCTCCCCGTACAGGTTCACGCCCGTCAACTCGGCATGCACCTCGCCCGTGAGACGCGTGGGCGGACCCCGGAGCACCGCGTTGGCCACGACCGACCCATCCAGATCGCCCAGCTCGACGAAGATGCCCGACAGATCGCTCAGGCGGCCCTCCGGGATGGCGATCTGGGTGTCCATCCACAGCTCCTCGCCGCCGAGAGCCAGCGTGTAGTTGCCGGCGTAGAGCGTCTGGCCCAGCTCACCGCGGAGGCCCGAGAACTCGAGCGTGTCGAGGTCACTGTCAAGGTGCGCGGTGAGCCGGTCGGCGATCCCGAGCTGCAGCACCTGCGCGTCGATCACCTCGAGGTCGGCGAGGGCGACGAAGTCGCCCGGCGAGCCGACGAGCGAGCCTTGTAGGTGAGCTCGACCGCCGAGGCCCGCGCCGGCGAGCGGCTGGAGCCAACCGAGGTCGAGGTCGCGCAGCTCGGTGCGGAGATTCACTGCTACGGGCTCTCCGAAGGCGAGGTCCGCCCACACGTTCCCGTGGGCGGGACCGAATCGAACATCGGTCGCGTCGATCACGATGTGCTCCGCGTCGAGATCGAGGTCGCCCGACACCCGGCCTCGCGGCACGTCGAGCATCAACTCGGCCCGGCTGTCGTACGGACCGTTCCGCACGATCAGGTCGGTGAACACGATCTCGAAGGGCCCCTCGAGGTGGAGGGGGTCGAGGGTGCCCTTCACGTGGGTTTCCACGTCGGCCGGAAAGTCGATCCAGGGTGCGGTGAAGCCGCCCGTTTGCCGCAGGACGCGGCCAAGGTGGATGCCCTCTGCGGTGACTGCGGCCGTGAGGGTACGGGCTTCGGTGTCGACCTCGGCCTGCACGCTCACGTGGCCATCCCCCCACGGCACAGCGAGGCGGTCAGCGGTGAGCAGGTGGCCTTCGAAGTGCAGCGGCCCCGTGATGGCGCCGAGGTTCAGCGCGTGGGGAACGTCCAGAGAGTCCACCCTCCACGCCACGATGTTTTCCGTGGCCAGGCGGGCATCCACCACCGGGGCGTCGAGGTCGCCCGACAGGGAAACGTCGAGGTGTACGGTGCCGTCGACGAAGCTCCGCGGATCGGTAGCATCGGTGGTGAAGGCGGGCAGGCCCACGGTGAACGCGAGGTCGCCGCCGAGGGGGCCGTCTACGCTCGCGGAGAAGCGCCCCTCCACCGCGAGGTGGTCGAAGGTGATGTCTACAGCGGGCGCCTCGATGCTGCGCGGGGTGAGAGCCACGTGTTTGAACCGCGTGGGCCCTGCACGTTCGTGGATGCCCTCGCGCTGCACATGCGCCGAACCCCAGGCGAGATCGAGCCGGCCGTCGAGTTCGGTGAAGACCTCGATGTCGGAGACCTCCGCCTTAAAGTCGACGCCCTCCACCCGCACGTGTCCGTCAACCACGGTGAGCGCGAGCCACGGGAAGGCATCCGGCAAGGGGCCGCTCGAGGTGGCTCCGTCACGAAACTCCCGGAGTCCGTCGGCGTCGACGTGCACCAGAACGTCGGGTCGCTCCACCCGCAGCTCCACGATCCCCGGCCGCCAGTCGTGCACGCCGAGCCGGGCTCGCACACTCCGCACGCCCACGATCCGCTCCCCATCGGCCCGATGGCTCACCACCACCCCCTCGAGGCCCACCTCGGGCGGGAAGTAAGAAACGGTCACAGCGCCAATCGTCACCTCTTCGCCCAGCGCCCGTTCCGCCAGCACCTGGATCGCATTCCCGGCCACCCGAGTGACGAGGTCCGTCCGAATCACCAGCGCCAATGCCACCAGTACGAAGGTGGGAACGATCCACCACGCGCGGCTGCGGCGACGACGGCGGCGGGCGGGAGGCTTCACTGACACGTCTTGCCCCTATGGGACGCCGCGATTAGATGCACGCGGCAGGCGGGTGTAGCTCAGTTGGTAGAGCGCTAGCTTCCCAAGCTAGTTGTCGAGGGTTCGATTCCCTTCACCCGCTCCACTTTGTGCGAGAGAGCGCGGGGTTAGCTTCCGGGTATGCCGCACCACAACCCCCAGGACGACGGGCAAACCGCCACCAAACCGAAGGTGGAACGCCCCAAGATGTTCAAGGCCGTGCTCCACAACGACGACTACACCACCATGGAGTTCGTCACGGAGGTGCTCATGAATGTCTTCCGGAAGAGTCGGCTGGAGTCCACCCGCATCATGCTGTCGGTGCACCGATCAGGAAAGGGCATCGCCGGCATCTACCCCCGGGAGATTGCCGAAGCCAAGAGTGGCCAGGCGATGGACCTCGCCCGATCGCGTGCCTATCCCCTGTTGGTGACGACGGAGCCTGAGTGACCCTCTCCCGCGAGCTGAGCATTGCCCTTTCCCTGGCCCTCGACGAGGCTCGGGAACGCGGCCACGAATTCATCACCCTTGAGCACGTGCTCTACGCGCTCCTCACCGACCCCACGTCGTCGGAGTGCCTCGAAGCGTGTGGCGCCGACCTCAAACAGATTGAGTTGGCGCTCGATGCGTTCTTCGAAACCCTCGAAACCGTCCCGGTGGCGGAGCCGGTGGCGAAGCCGAAGGCCAAGGCGAAGGCCAAGCTCCCGGAAGAGCCGGTCCACACCGAGGCGTTCCGGCGCGTGCTGAACCGCGCCGCGCTGCACGTGCAGTCCAGCGGGAAGACGGAAATCCGCGGCCCCAACGTGCTGGTCGCGCTCTTTTCCGAAGAGGACTCCCACGCGGTGCACATGCTCGCCGAGCAGGGCATCGAGAAGCTCGACGTGACCTCGTTCATCGCCCACGGCCGGCGCAAGGTGCCGGAGCGCCGCGAGCTCGAGGGGGCGGGTGGCGAGACCGGCGAAACGAAGCCCGCGTCGAACCCGCTCAAGCAGTTCTGCATCAACCTCAACGAGCGAGCGAAGGCCGGAAAGATCGACCCGCTGATCGGCCGAACCGCCGAGCTTCAGCGAACGATTCAGGTGTTGGCGCGCCGCCGCAAGAACAATCCCCTGTACCTGGGCGACGCGGGCGTGGGGAAAACCGCCATCGTGGAGGGCCTGGCGCGTGCGATCGTCGAAGGCCAGGTGCCCGACCTCCTCAAACCCTGCATCATCCACGCGCTCGACATGGGCGCGCTCGTGGCGGGCACACGCTACCGCGGCGACTTCGAGGAGCGGCTCAAAGGCGTGATCGACGTGCTGCGAGAGAGCCCCGAGTCGATCCTGTTCATCGACGAGATCCACACGGTGATCGGCGCCGGTGCGGTGAGCGGAGGCGCGATGGATGCGTCGAACATCCTCAAGCCCGCGCTCGCGAACGGCGAGCTCCGCTGCATCGGCAGCACCACGCACCAGGAATATCGGCAGGCGTTCGGCAAGGACCGTGCGTTCGCCAGGCGCTTCCAAACGATCGAGGTGGGCGAGCCCTCGGTCGAGGAGACCGTGCTCATCCTCGAGGGGCTGCGTTCGCAGTACGAAACGCACCACGGCATCACGTACACGGCCGAAGCGCTCGACGCCGCCGCGCGCCTCTCGGCCCGCTACATCAACGAACGTTTCCTGCCCGACAAGGCGATCGACGTGGTGGATGAAGCCGGCGCGGCCAGCCGGCTAGCCGACCCGGGCGGAGTGGTAGGGCTCCCCGAGGTGGAGACCGTCGTGGCGCGCATGGCGCGCATTCCGCCCAAGAGTGTCAGCGCCGAAGAAACCCAGAACTTGCAGACGCTGGGGCGGGAGCTCAAGGAGCGCATCTTCGGGCAAGACGAGGCGATCGACGCGATCAGCTCGGTCATCAAGCTGAACCGCGCTGGGCTCGGCTCCCCCAACAAGCCGGTCGGCTGCTTCCTGTTCTCTGGCCCCACCGGTGTAGGCAAGACCGAGCTGGCCAAGCAGCTCGCCGAGGTGCTGGGCGTCACCTTCCTGCGCTTCGACATGTCGGAGTACAGCGAGTCCCACACCGTCTCGCGCCTGATCGGGGCCCCCCCCGGCTACGTCGGGTTCGACCAGGAAGGGCTGCTCACCGGGGCCGTGGCGCGCAACCCCCACGTCGTGCTCGTGCTGGATGAGCTGGAGAAGGCGCATCCGCAGATCTTCAACATCCTGCTTCAGGTGATGGACAACGCCTCGTTGACCGACAACAACGGCAAGAAGGCCGACTTCCGCAACGTGGTGCTCATTCTTACGACGAACGCCGGGGCGCGAGAAGCCGCGAAGGGCTCCGTGGGCTTCTCGGCTCCGGGGGTGGAGGGGAAGGTCTCCGAAGCGATCACGCGTGTTTTTCCCCCGGAGTTCCGCAATCGGCTCGACGGCAGCGTGGTGTTCGCCGCGCTCAGCCGCCCCGTGATCCTCCAGGTCGTCGACAAGTTCGTGCGCGAGCTGAGCGCGCAGCTCCAGTCGCGCGACGTCACTTTGCGGATCACGCCCGAGCTGCGCGAGTGGCTCGGCAACGAAGGCTACAAGCCGGAGTTCGGTGCGCGCGAGATGAGCCGCGTCATTCAAGAGCACCTCAAGAAACCGCTCGCCGACGAGCTACTTTTCGGTCGCCTGGCCAAGGGCGGCAGCGTGGAGGCGGGCCTCGCCGACGGCAAGGTGACGTTCGACTTCGCCACCGCTGCCGACTGAGCGCGGTTCCGGCATGGTGGCGCCACCGACGACCGCCGCGCTCCCGTTCGCTGCGTACGTTCTCCTCGCGCTGGGAGTCGGCGGGGGCGTGCCCTTCGTGCGCTTTCCCGCCTTCAGCTTTCCGCTCGTTCAGCCGCCGGCCGCCGTGCCGATCTTCGTGGCCGATGGCATTCTCTCCGAGCCCACGGACTTCGTCGACTTCGCAGCCCTCCCCGGCGCCCAGGTCGACGTTGACCATCCCGGCTACACCTCACCTGTGGCCCATCGGTTCGTCGAAACGCGCCGGTGGCTGGACGACCATCAGGGTGCGGGTGGCCCGGTGACCGTTGCGGTGGGCCTGCGGGTGTTCCACTTCTCGGAGGGCGGAGACATCGTCACCACCGACCGGATCGACGCTACGGGAAGCGCGCGGCGGGGGCGGTGAGAAGCTCAGCTTGCGATTCGCGCAGGAACGCGCCCTGTGGCGAGCCGCAGCAGCAAGCCCAGCGGAGTCTCTTGACAGCCAAGCGACTTCTGGTCGGCTGCCGCCGTTGGACGGAACGGTGACGGGCTGGGTGACGCAGGTGGCCGCGCCGACCGAGGCCCGCTGCGGGGCGAGCGGAGGCGCGGCCACCTGCGGCAGGACCCTGCGCCAACCCTGGCTTTTCCAAACGCGCCTCCGACAACCGCTGTCGGGTGGCAAGAGACCTTCGCCCCCACGGCGCCGCGTCCTGCGCGGCGAGCCCGACCGAGGACCGGCCGCATGAGAGCGTCCCGCGCGCTCCAAGCCGTGGGCCTGCTCTTCGCTTGGGCCAGCCTCGCACGGGTGCAGCGCGTGGAGGGGGTGCCGCACGCTCCGGCGGCGCTCCAGTGGCTGGGGCCGCTCACTCACCCGGTGGCCGCTGCCGCCGTCACGGTCGTGTTCGCCCTTCTACTGGGGTGGTTCGTGGTTCGGGGTGGGCAAGCGACGATGGTGGCGCTTGCGGCGCTGCTGGCGGCGGGGGCGGCGGTGCAGGGGTGGCAGTGGCCCGGCGACGAAGGCGCGAACGGGGCGGTCATGCTGCCCGGTGCGGCCCTGGTGGCGATGGCGGTGGCCCGGGGGATGGTGCCGCCTGAGCGCCGCGACCGCGCCGGCATCGACGCCGCCGCCGGCCTCGTGGCCGCCTGCTACCTGCTGGCGGGGGTGGCGAAGCTCGGCGGGTCGGGCTGGGCGTGGACCTCTCAGGCGAACCTCGGCGTTCACATCCTCGCGCAGGGCTACGGCGGACTCGGTGAGCTGGAGCCGCTAAGAACGTGGGTGGCGGGCTCCCCGGTCGTGTGCCGCGCCCTCGGCGTAGGCACGCTCGTAATCGAGCTCGGCGCGGTCGCGTTCCTGTGGCCCGGCCTGCGGGCCGTCTGGGCCATCGGCGCCCTGTTCCTACACGTCGGCATCTCGCTCCTGATGGGGCTCCACCACTACGACTGGCTGTTCACGGTGCTCGCCGTGGCCGTGGGGAGCCGCTCGTGTCGGCGTTGACCCATACCGCCGTCGCGCTCCTGGCATTGGCCGTGTACTTCGCCGTGTCGTGGCGCGTCGGGGATCGGTTCCCCTTCTCCCGCTACGTGATGTACGCAAAACTTCGCGGGCGTACCGAGGGCGCCGTGCTCAGCGTGCGGGTCGCAGGCCAAGAGGTGGCCCCCACCTCGTTGGAGGCGTTCGTAGGGATCGACCCGGCCCAGATCCGGCCCGATGGGTTTCCGTGTTCGCAGGAGTGGGTCGTCCACGAAACGCGCCGCTGGGTGGAGGATCACCCAGGGGAGGCCGATTCCGCCGATGCTGTAGCGGTAGAGTTCGGCTTCCGAATCGTAACCATGGAGCGCTTCGTACTCGCGGAGCGGTGGGTGCCCCTCGCGGCCGGCACCGCGCGGCGGGTGCGCCGATGATCGCGCGAGCGCTGCTCTCTGCCGCCATCACGGCCGGCCTGCTCAACACGATGTTTCACCTCCTCTTTCACCGGGCACCGCTCTACCTCGAGCCCGGTGCGCTGCCGGGCAAGGTGAGCGTGGAGCGGGTGCGCCTTGCCCAATGGGCGGTGGCGCTCACGGCGTTCGGGAGCGCACTCGCGTTCGTTTCCAGCACCGTTCCCGCCCTCTGGGCCGTGCTCACGCTGGGGTGTGTGTGGCAGCTGCGGCGGTGGGAGGTCGCAACGTGGCCCGGCGACACCGTCGTGAGGCTCGGAAAGTACGCGCCCGCCAGCGCCGCGCTCCTCGGCTTCGTGGTCGCCCACACCGCGGCCGGCACCCTTGGAGCGAGCGCGAGCGAGCAGGAGGCCTTCGGCTGGGACGCCGCTGCCGGCGTGTTCGGCGGTGCCTACGTGCTCGCCGCGGTGGCCAAGGTGCAGCTCTCCGGATGGGGCTGGGGGCGGGCCGAACACATGTCGCTGATGCTCGCGGAGCGGGGTTTCGGGCGTTTCGGCGCCCTGCGACTCCGCCTCGCCCAGAGCCGCGCAGCGTGTGCGGTCGTGGGCTGGGTGGGCATGGGGATGGAATGGGCCGGCCCCCTGCTCGCCTGGCCCGCCACGCGACCGCATCTTGCCGCAGCGATCCTCGTGTTCAAAGGATTCACCTGGGTGCTGTTCGGCTATTCGGAGCCCGAGTGGTCGCTCACCATCCTGGCGATCGGAGCGGCGGCTTGGCTGGGAGCGGGGTGATGGGAAAGCAGGGTTCGCTCTACCGAACATCCCCGCAGGGTACTCCCGCACCCTCGATCTCGTTCCGCTTTGCCCGGCGCAGTTCCCGTCGAAAAGAAATCCAGCTCTTCAGGCCGGTGGGCCCCCACCGCCACAGCGCCACTCCGGTGAGGGTAGCGTTGCCCAGCACATGCCACTCCCACCGCAGCGTCGGAAAGGTGGCGGCGCCGAGGAAGGTGGCCCCGTACAAGAGCCCCGGCAGGAGCATGAACGGCTCGATCGTGGCCGCCATGACCAAGCAGGTGGTAGCGGCCAAGAGCGGCTGCAAGACCACCACGGTAACGACGTCGAGGCCTAAGGGACCCGCGGCGAGGATGAGCACGAGGTGGAGGCACGGGACGACGGCGCTCGTACGGATGAACGCACGGTTCAGCGCACTGCGGCTGAGCGAGTCTCGCGCCCAGTACCACAGGCCCAGTACCCCCAAAAGGACCGCCACGGTGGCGCCGGCGAGCTGGCCCAACGTGATGTCGCGGGCGAAGCGCCCCGCGGCCAGCGGAGCGAGGGTGAACACGAGGCCCAGCAGGAACGCGACGAAGGCGCGCGTGCGCACGCCGGCCCGGAGGTCGTAGTCGGCGAGCAGCGAGGCCGCGGCGGCCTCGCGGGCGGCCGCCGCCTCGACCGCGGCAACGACCCGCTGCCGAAGCCCGGGCGGAGGCGACTTCACCTCGGCGAGCCAGGCCGCAGCGGCGCGGGCGGTGCCCCGCTCCAGCTCGAAGTGCACCATCCGCAGCACCCCCTCGTCGAGGGTGGCGCGGGCGGAAGGATGGTCGGGGGCGCGCGCCAGCGCCTGCTCGCAGGGCACCCGAACGGCGGCAAAGAAGGTCGGCACAAGAGCGGGGTCGCCCGCCGAGCAGGCGGCCTCGAGCGCGGGAACCGCGGCGCGGCCGGCGTCCGCGAGGGCGTCGGCGTCGCGCTCTTCGAGCCACGCCTGCACCGCCCTCCGAAAGACCTCGGCGGTGGCGGGGCGCTCCGAGGGCTCCGTGGCGAGCGCCTGCACGCACAACTTCTGCAAGCGCGGCGGACCGTCGGTGGGAACCGACGGCAGCTCCCGCGCGGCGCGGTCCACCACTTCCTGAACGTCGTCGCCGGGGTGAGGAGGCTCGCCGGTGAGCACGGCGTAGAGCAAGCCGCCGAGCAGGTACACGTCGGTGGGCACCCCGAAGGCCGCGCCCTCGGCGCGAGCCATCTCGGGGGCCATGTAGTGCGGGGTGCCCGCGAGGCTGGCCTGAGAGCGGGCGAGCGGCAGGTGCCGGGCGGCCCGCTCGTCCAGCGCCACCGCGAGCCCCCAGTCGAGCAAGTACACCTCGCCCCCCGCGCCGATCATCACGTTGTCGGGCTTCAGGTCGCGGTGCAGCACGCCTCGCTCATGCGCGTGGTGCAGGGTGGCCGCCACCGCCATCAGCACGCGCAGGTGCCAGGAGAGCACGTCGCGAACGCCGAACCGAGCCTCCACCACCTCGGGCTCGTTGAGCAGCTGGGTCCACGTGTGGCCCTCGATGCGCCGCATCACGATGTGGGGGCAGCCTTCGGCGTCCACCACCACGTCGTGCACGGGCACCACGCCCGGATGCTCCAACGCGCCAGTGACCCACGCCTCCTGCAACACCCGGCTCACCGCCTCGGGGCCGAGGTGCTCCCGCAGGGGCGTCTTGATCGCGACGTCGCGGTCGAGCACGATCTGCCTGACGCGGCGAACCAGCGCCGTGCCGCCCTGGCCGAGCGTGTCGAGCGTGGTGTAGGCGCCGTGGAGTTGGCCTCGCGGGCGAAGAACCTCCGTGGGTGCATCGAGCGGGCCCCGGATGGTCTCGTTGGGCGACGGCGCGAGGGTGGAGCGATTGCTGTTCACCCCGGCCGCCTATCGCCCAGTGGTATGCTCCGCCCCACCCATGTCACCCGACTCCTCACCCACTCGAGCGTCGTTAGCCGAGTACACCACGACGGCGCGCCTGATCGACACGGCGGGTGTCCTCGGTTTCTTCGGCGCCTGCGGGTTCCACCTGTGGAGGCTGGCCAGCTTGGGCCCCGACGCCCTCGATTTCGTCACGCTGGCGGCTCTCCTCGCAGGCTACCTCGCCGCCGACGTGTTCTCGGGCCTTGTCCACTGGTTCTTCGATACCTGGCTGAGCGCAACGACCCCCATCCTCGGCTCGATGTTCGTGCGGCCCTTCCGCGAGCACCACGTCGACGAGCTCGCCATCACCCGGCACGACTTCGTCGAGACCAACGGCAGCAACTGCTTAGGCAGCCTGCCGTTGCTGCTCATGGCCCTCGCCCTCGATCCCGCTAGCGGCGGCCTCGCAGAAGGCGCCGTCGTGTTCATCGTCGTTCTCTGCCTCGGCATTTTCGCCACCAACCAGTTCCACAGCTGGGCGCACCTCACCGAACCACCCGCGTGGATCCGCTTGGTTCAGCGAAGCGGGCTGGCGCTGCGGCCGGAGCATCACGCCGTACACCATCGCGCCCCGCACGTCGGCCACTACTGCATCACCACGGGTTGGATGAACGCGCCGCTCGACGGCATCGGCTTCTTCCGGGGGCTCGAGCGCGCCATCACCGCCGCCACCGGGGTGCCGCCTCGGCTGGAGGATGGGGCGATCGGCTGAGGGTGGCGAGGGGCCACTTGACCAACTTGGTCAGCGGCGCTATCGTCTGGACATGAACCCCGTCAACATCTACGACGCCAAGACCCACCTCTCTGAGCTGGTGCAGCGTGCAGCGGCGGGCGAGGAGATCGTGATCGCACGCAATGGGAAGCCAGCAGCACGACTGGTTGCGTTGGCGGCGCCGCCGGCGCGTGTACCCGGCGGCTGGGAGGGCCGGGTGTGGGTGGCGCCGGACTTCGACGAAGCCGACGCCCAGGTCGCTGCGGCCATGCTCGGCGGCGACACCCCCGAATGAGGCTCCTGCTCGACAGCCACGTCTTCTTGTGGTGGAAGGCTGCGGACCCGCGCCTCTCGCCGGCGATGGTGCGCGCGATCGCCGACGCGGAGGCGGTCTACGTTAGCGCCGCCACGGCGTGGGAGTTGGGCCTCAAGGTCAGTCTCGGAAAGCTGCGCCTGCCCGAAACCGTGGAGGACGGCGTCGTAGCTGCCGGGTTCACAGAGCTTCCCGTCCACTTCCGACACACGCGGGCAGCCGCCGCGCTGCCGCCGCACCATCACGATCCCTTCGACCGGATGCTCGTAGCGCAGGCGCTGTGCGAGGGTCTCACGTTGATGACGCACGACGACAGGATCACCCAGTACGACGTCGCGGTGTTGCGGGTTCCCTGACCGGCCGGCGATGGGCAATGGCAAGGGTGCCACACCCCCGCCGCGCCGGATAGTCGGGAAAGGTGAAGGTTCGCGCCCTACTCGAAGCCCTCTCCCCGCTCCTCGGGGCAGACTTCGATGCGCTGCGGCTCCGGTTCGACGCCGACGGCAGCGGCGACGACAGCGACTTCATCGCGTGGTGTCACCGCGAGGAGCTCATCACCGCCGCACAGTGTCGCGACGCCGTGGCATCACTAGAGGTGACGCTCACACCCACAGGCGACAAGGCTCGTCCCGACGCGCCTCGCCACCGGCTGCTCGGTGTCCTCGGTCGCGGCGCGATGGGCGAAGTGCACCTCGCGCGTGACGAGGCGCTCCATCGGGCCGTGGCCGTAAAGATGATGGACCCCCGCCTCGTGCACGAGCCCGCCCTCGCGCAGCGATTCCACGACGAAATCCAGATCACCGCCCAACTCGACCACCCCGCGATCATGCCGGTGTATGCGGTAGAGCGAAGAGAGGACGGCACCCTCTCCTACGCGATGAAGCTCATCCGGGGGCGCACGCTCAAGGAGGTCATGGGCGCCGCGCGCGCTACCCACGAGGCCGGGCAGAAGCCAGACACAGACGCCGCCCTGCCCGCCCGCCTCGATCTGTTCCTACAGGTGTGCGGTGCCGTCGACTTCGCCCACGCGCGCGGAGTCCTCCACCGCGACCTGAAGCCCGACAACATCATGGTCGGCCCCTTCCGGGACGTGATCGTGATGGACTGGGGGATCGCGCGGGTGCTGGGCGAGGGAGAGACCGCCTGCACCCCCGGCGTGGAGGGCGCGGGTCGCGTGAAGAGCACGCGGTTCGGCGCGATCATCGGCACCTTGTCCTACATGTCGCCGGAGCAGGCATTCGGCAGGAACGAGGACGTAGACGCCCGGAGCGACCAGTTCGCGCTCGGCCTGATCCTTTTCGAGATCGTCACCCTACGGCGGGCAAGGGTCGCTTCCAATGCGGACCAGATGCTGCAGTTGGCGCGCGACGGGAGAGTGGGAGCCATCGAGCACATCTCGCCGAACGAGGCGGTCCCGCGCGAGCTGGCCGCGATCGTGCGGAAGGCCACGGCGAAGCTTCCCGGCGAGCGCTACGAGCGGGTGGAGGCGCTCGCAGACGACGTGCGGCGCTACCTCCGTGGCGATGCCGTGCTCGCACGGCCCGACACCCGCATGCAGACCTTCTCTCGGTGGGTTGCGCGCCGTCGGGAGCTGTCCGCCGCGATCCTGCTCGGGCTGCTCCTGCTGGTGTTCGTCGTGGTGGCAGTGGGAGTGTCGGGGGGAGTGGCGGCGCGAGAGGCCGCCCGGCTCGCCGCCGCCGAGCGCGAAGAGCGGCTGACGGGTGTCCTTGCCGTGGCGTCCTCCCACGCGCGCGGGCTCGACACGGCGCTGCAACACTACGAGGGGCTGCTCAACGGCCTAGCCTTCGCCGCCGAGGCGGTGCTGGCCGCCGAGCCGCTACCCGCCAAGGTGTACCTGAACGCGGACTACGCGACCCCGGGGCTCGGTCCGCCCGACCTCGGTCCCTCCACGATCTTCGAGCAGATGAGCCTCGATCACATCGATGTTGGCTTCGCAGAGGGCGTGGAGGCACAGCCACTCCAGCGGCGGCTCCACCAGCTCGCCGCGCTCCAGCCCGCCTTCCTGAGGGTGCTCCTCCAAAGCTCGGCAGACAACGCGATCACGTTGTCGGCGGCGGAGCAGCGGCGCCTGATCGGGGAGGATGGCGTGCCGGTCACTTGGGCCTACGTGGCGCTGGAGGAAGGGGTCATCGGGGGGCTTCCCGGGACGCCGACCCCGTACCCGGACGGCTACGACCCGCGGCAACGCCCCTGGTACCTCAATGCCCACGGAAAACGCGCACCGCACTGGGGGTCGGTGTACCTCGACGAGAGCGGCATGGGCCTGCTGCTGGGCTGCGGGACGGGCCTGTTCAGCCCCGAGGGCGCCTTCGTCGGAGTGGCGGCGCTGGATGTGACGGTCGGATGCCTCGTGGAGACGCTGCTCCAGCCAGCCGGAATGCCGGTGGAAGCGTACCTCGTGGACTCAGACGGGCGCGTCGTCGTGCGCTCCGGGCTGAAGGAGCAGGCCACGTCGGGGCAGGAGTACCAGCCCGAGCCCTTCGCGTGGCCCGGCGTCGTCCAAGCGGTGAGCGGGGGTCGCCGGAACGGGCACCTCGAAATCAACGAGGACCTCGTGGTGTGGTCCACGCTCGACACGATGCCGTGGACCTATGTGCTGGTCGGCGAGGGACCGGCGCTCCTCGGCCGGTGAGGCAAGCGCCCAGGCGCCGTCACCCCAGCGCCTCCGGGGGGTAGTCCACTTCCATCAAGCAGAGGCCCTCGGCGAGCGCCGTCTTGCCCGCCTTCGAGGGATCGCGCCCGGCCAGCAGCTCGCCGATCGAGCTCGCGGAGCGCCGGCCGAGCCCGATGTCGAGCAGCGTGCCCACCATGCGCCGCACCTGGTAGCGTAAAAAACCGTTGCCGTGGAAGAACAGGTGGTGCTCGCCGCCCCCGGCATCCACATGCTCGGCACGATCGACGGTGCGAACGGGCGAACGAGCGGTGCACCCCGCGCCACGAAAGGCAGAGAAGTCGTGGGTGCCCACGAGCACGGGCAGCGCCTCTTCTACGGCCGCCCAGTCGAGTGGGCGGCGCACATGCAACGCGAAACCGGATGTGAAGGGGCTGCGGTCGCGCCGCTGGAGGATGCGGTACCGGTAGGTCTTGCCCGTGGCGGAGAAGCGGGAGTGGAACGAAGCGGGCGCCACGCTGGCCGCCACCACGGAGATGCTGCGGGGAAGGAGGGTGTTCAGGCCGAGGCGCACCCGGTTGGGGTCGCGTTCGATGTCGACCCGGAAGTTCACTACCTGCCCGAGCGCGTGCACTCCGGAGTCAGTGCGCCCACTGCCGTGCACGATCACGCGGCCCGTTTCGAAGTGGCGAGAGAGCGCCTCTTCGAGGGTGGCCTGTACGCTGGGGTGGTTGCTCTGCGACTGGAAGCCGGCGTAGTCGCGGCCATCGTACTCAAGGATCAGGCGGTAGTTGGGCACCGGCTCAGTAGTCGAACTTGAGCCCGAACGTGATCTCCGAGCTGGTGAAGTCGAGAGCGTCGGAGCCGAAGGTGTAGGACTGCCGGTACTCGGCGACCAGAAAAGTGTCGTTGACGCTGGCGGCGTTCTCCAGCTTGCTGGCGGCGCCCGGGTCGAGCGTGTCCAGAAGGATCATCAGGCCGCCGGCCCAGTGCCAGCCAAAGGTGCCCGCCGTGGTCGCCCCGCCGCCGTCGCTGTCGTACTGGCTGTCCCACGTTTCGTTCCACAACCAGAGGTCGCCGCCCGCCCGAACGAAGGGCACTACCGGCTGCTCGCGCAAGAAGTCGAAGCGCACCGTCGCATCCACACCCAGCGGGAAGGCCGTGAGCTTGGTGTCGTCGGCGCTCCGCTCACCGGAAGCGGTGGTTTGGCCACCTTCGTCGGTGTACAGCCCCAAACCAAGGTCGAGGTCCAGCAGGTTCGAGGTCCACCCGAGATCGGCCCGGAAGAGCCGGTTGTTGCTGCTCCCGAAGGCATCCTTCAGCTCGGAGTTGCCCTGCGAGAGGAACGGACCGTACCGGAGCGCGACGTTCCAGTGGCGCGACGTGCTGTCGTCTTCGTGCGGGCGCGCCTCCGCAACCCCCGGCAACGCCAGCCCTACGAGCAAGGCGGCACCGGCCCCGAGGGCCTTGGCTGTGCGCTTGCGCCGTGAAAGCGCCACGACGCCCGCGAACACCCCGAACCAACCCGCGCTCGAGAGCGGCAGGCCGCACCAGCTCTCGATGCCGAGCCGCTGGCTCAGGGAGTAGGTCTCCTCCGGCATCACCTCATAGACCGTAGACATCTCGCTCTCCTGTTCGTCGTCGGTGTCGGCTGCATCGATCGCTCGCACGCCCACGTAGTAGGTGGTGCCGTTCGTGAGCGCCCCGATCGTGATCTCGACAACGCCGAGGTCACCGGCCTCGCCGATGAAGGTGGACTCGGCATCGTAGTCGTCGGGACCTTCGTACACGGGACCGCCCGTGGCGTAGTCCTCGGCCGCCCACGGCACGGTGGTGATCCACACCTGGTAGGTTTGGGCCGCCTCGGGGTCGAGGGCGTCGAACTTGAGGTAGACGGCGCGATCGCCGACGGCGACGCCGCCACCGCTGAGATCGGGCACCGTGGGGCGCGGGTCGGAGGCCACGAAGGTGCCGTCGCGCCCTTCGGAGGTGCTGCCGTCCTCGGTCACCCGAATCTCCACCAGGAAACGTTCGTCGGCATCGGTGTCGGAAGGCGGGAGACTGAGCGTGGCCGTCACTTCCTCTCCGGCCGCCACATCCCCCGACGCGTCCGTGAACTTCTCCGGCCCGCCCCCGGAGCCCTGCACCTGGCGATACGCCTGCCAACTGCCGGTCTTGCTGCTCGTGAACGTGAGGGTGAACTCCTCCTCCGGCAGCACGGTTGTGGCCGAGAGACCCGTGATCTCCACCCAGGGGAGCGCCGACACAATCGATGCGCCCCCCGGGAGCCCCACCACGCCGTAGCCGTTGAGCGCCACGATCTCCGTGGCCATCGCTGCCTCGGGAATGACGAGGTCGGCTTCGTTGGCCAACCCCTCGTTCGCGTAGGTGAAAACGTGCAGGCCGTCGTTGTTCGAGATGCCCAGCCAACCATCGCGGTACGAGCCGCCCACCGCGGTCGGGTCGCCGAGAACGGGGTTGGTGGTGTTGGTGATCTCAAAGGTGCCGGAGTCGTTGGTGATCGAGCTCACGCTGCTCGAGCCGCCGCTGTTGGTGAACCAGGTGGTGGCCACGCCGTCCACCGTCCACAGGTCGTCGTAGTTCCCCGAACCGCCGCTCTCGTTCAATCCCGGCGTCATCGACGTAGGCGACACGGCGATGCGTGACACCTGCGAGCCGCCGTGGGTGACGTAGAGGTAGCTGATCGTCGCGGACGCGGTTTCGCTGTCTGCCGTGATGCGAGCGCCCATGTCGGAGAAGCTGTTCGCGCCGAGGTCGGCCGCTTCCGTACCCGTGGGGGTGCGTTCGGCCACCGAGTAGGACTCGAGCGTGGGGCCCGTCTCGGTAGCCTCCACGAGGGCGTACAGCGTCTGGCTGTCGGCCTCCAGCGCCAACGGAGCGCCGCCCACCGGAAAGGAGCCCAGCAGGCTCGGGGACGAGCCCGCCATGAGCAGAAAGGCCTCCACCTTGCCGTCGGCGAGGCCTGCGAACAGCGTGCTCGCGCCGCTTGCTCCGCCGATGGTCACCCCGCCCCCGGCCGCAGAGCTGAGCGGAACGTTCCAGACATCCCAGGTGGCGGTGTCGATGAGGAGGAGCTCGCCGCCCGAGGTCGTGAAGGCGACCCACGCTTCGTCCCAGCTCACCGCGAGGTCGTTCACCTCGGTGCTAGTTTCCACCCAGGCGGCTTCTTCCGTGGGGAGGGCAGAGGCCGCGGAGGCGGCAAGCAGGAGTCCGATCATGCGTCGACTTCCGTGGTAACGCCGGCGTTGAGCAACCGTTCAGCCAACAGGATGGGCACCGCCGCACCGGCGCCGGCCAGGTTGTCCGCCGCCAGCCAGAGGTGAATGCCATCGCCCGCGGGGTCGGCACGGACACCTCCGAAGTAGACCGGCGCCTTCGTCATCACCTTGCGCGGCCGCAGCGACCGCATCCGCGCGGCCGTAGCGAGGCCGGGCGCCTCTCGCAGGGCCGTCTCGGCAGCCTCCGCGTCGTCGACGCCGCGGATGTGCAACGCTGCCGTCATCCCGGAGAAAACGGGCTGGGTGCACACCTGCACGCCGATGCGGCCGGGGTTCACGCCTAGGAGCTCCGAGACCTCGGCCGCAGCGCTCCTCTCCCGGTCGCTCCATTCGCCGGCATCCACATCCTCGGGGAGCGTGTCGAACGCGATGCCCTCGGGAAAGCGGCGGCGAGGAGGGTCCTTGCTGTTGAACGACGCCACCACCTGCTCGGAAAACTCCTCCGTGGCGAGGCGGCCGTGCGCGGTGACCGGCAGGTTCGCGAGGCCCGTGACCCCCCAGGCGCCGAGCGGAAGCAGCGGCGCCAGCACCGTCGTGAGCATCCAGCCGAGGGCGCCGGGAGTACGCAGACCCCCGGCCCGAGCGACGGCCGCTTCGTCGATGGGGCGCACATCGCCAAGGCAGAGCGGCCCCGCGAAGAGGCCCGCGCAGGAGTTGCCCACATCGATCACCAGCGCGCCCCGAGCCGTGAAGCTGGGCACCGTTCGCTGGGCGAGGCCCGGGGGGAGCGCGCAGAACACCAAGCTGGCGCCGGAGTCGGCGGCCTCCGCCAACGTGCGAACATGCAGGGTGCGCCCGCCGAAGTCCACGGTTTCGCGCCGAGTGGCGCGGCTCGCGTACGCGGCCACCTCGCCCTGCCCAAGCGGGCTGGCCGCGAGGCGCGCAAGCAGCGCCTCCCCTACGTTGCCCGTGGCACCCAGCACCGCGATCGTCGGACCCGTCATGCGGGCCCCCCTATCCCCCCCACGCTCCGTGCGGAGCCGCTGCAGCAAGCCTCGCGGAGTCCTTGGGCAGCCCGGCACCTCCTCGCTGGGCACTGCGGTTGGACGGGGAGGTGACGGGCTGGGTGACGCTGTTGGCCGTCCCGACCGAGCCCCGCTGCGGGGCGAGCGCAGGGGCGGCCAATAGCGGCAGGACCCCGCGCCAACACCGGATTTTCCTCACGCTGCTCCTTCCGAGACTGCCGGCTGGCCAGGGACCTCCGCCCCAACGGCGCCGCGTCCTGCGCGGCGAGCCGCATCAACGTCCGTCTGAGTCAGACGTTGCGATGAGCGTCGAGAATCGCTTGAATACGCTCCTTGCCCCGCAGCTTGACGCGCTTCAGCCGCCCGATCTCGCGCCGCTCGGCCTCGGAAGGGTACCGAAGGCCGTCCAGACGATTCAGGTCACGTTCGTAGCCCTGATGCCGGCCCCAAAGATGCCGAAGTTCGTCGTTTTGAGGGGCCAACGCCTCAAGCACGGTGAGCTCGTGCGACTCCATGAGAACTCCTGACTACGCGTAGTGTAGCAGAAGCCGAGCGCCTGCTGAGCGCCAATCACGATCCGGCGAATCAGCCAAAGGGGCGCGCGTCGGGCTCACGCAAGTAGAACGGAGCGAGCCCGCTGGCGGCCACCTCCGGAAGCCATGCGCACAGGGGAAACCCCGCACGGACATACGCCTCGGCGCTGCTCTCGACGACCCCCACAGGGGTTGCGCAGGCGGCAGCAACGAGCGGAGCCCCCTCCCCCACGAGAAGGTCGCCGGGCTGCAGGAGCGAGGCCGCCGCCTCGGGCGCGAGGTCGGCCGCGAGGCCCAGCGCCGTGGGCACGCCCCTCTCGACCCGGAATCGCTGGGCGTAGACGCGCCCCTTCCGGGCGTCGATCACCGCGAGGGTGCCCGTGCTGTCGCCCCCCGATGCGGCACGGAGCGCGAGGCTCGGCACTGCGCGCATCGGCACCCCGCGCGCGAACGCGAGCCCCATCGCCTGCGCCACGCCCACGCGAAGCCCGGTGAACGCCCCGGGGCCCACCGACACCGCTACGACATCGAGCCCGCCAAGCAGTTCGAGACACTCCGCGATCGCCGGGGTGAGCCAACCATCCGCCCCCGCCACGATGGCGGCCGCCCGGGCACACACACAGTCCTCGCCCACGAAGCCGGCCACCGCCACCGCGGGGCCGCACGTGTCCACTAAAATCAGCCGCACTTCACCGGCCCACTCGCGGCCGGAAGCACCGGCGTGTCGCGCCCCCCCCGCGCGCAGCTCTGAACGTCCCAGACACTCACCACGAGGAACAGGGTCACCAGCACGAGCACGCCGATCTGCTGAAGCCGTTCGCGCAGCCGGTAGGGGAGCGGCCGTCCGCGCACCCACTCGGCGGCGTACATCACGATCTGGCCTCCGTCGAGTACGGGCACGGGCAGCAGGTTGATCACGCCAAGGCTGATGCTCAGGAGCGCGATTGTGCCAGCGGCCGCGAACAAACCCGCCTCCGCGGCGGCCTTGGCGGTGGAGAAAATCGCGATGGGTCCACCCAAGTTCTGGCTCACCGGGGCGCCGCCCGACGCCATCAGGCCAAGCTGCTCCACCATGCGACGGGCGTTGTCGAGCGTCGCCTCGAGTCCGCGCACCGCGGCCGACGCAGCGCCGTAGGAGCGAGTGACGTTCTCGGGGTACACGAAGCTGCCGAGCGGGCTGAATCCGATGAGCGGGCGCACGCGGTAGCGGCGATCGTCGTCCACGACCTGCACCACATCGGGAGTGATTTCGAGGGTCAAGAGCTTGCCCGAGCGGCGTACGACGAAGCGCACCGACTGCGCAGGGGTCGCGGCTGGGGCGTGCTCCGCGACGGTGGCGGCCACCGCACTGGTCACGTCGGCCCACCGGCGAATGTCGCGCTCGCCGAGCCGGAGGAGCCGGTCACCGACCTGCAAGCCTGCACACTGGGCCGCGGACGTGCGGCCATCCGGGAGGCGGGCCACCGTTCCGATGGCGAGCGTGCCGTGGGCGAGGCCCCATCGCGCCCAGGTGTCGTCGTCGGCGGGGTAGCGCTCAGGCGCCCACAGCGGGTCCGCGACCATCGTGAGCTCGCGCTCCTCGGGCTCGCCCGGGCGCGCCACCTTCAGCTTCACGCTCTCCGCCCGCGCGAGCGCCGCCGCCATCGAGTGCCAGTGGGGCACCGACGCGCCCCCCACCGCCACGATCCGGTCGCCGCTCTGCAGCCCGCCGCGGCCCGCCGGACTCGCGGGATCGTCCACGACGACCACCGTGTCGAGCGCGCGCGGATCGAGCCCGAAGTCGCCGAAGCGGTGGGGGTCGGTGGCCGCCGCGGTGGGGAGCGTGAGGCTCTGCTCGGCGCCGTTCCGCAGCACACGCAGCACCACGCTGTCGCCCTCGAGCGCCTCGAACGCCTCGGCCACGTCCACCCAGGTGGTCGCAGGCGCCTCGCCCACCGCCACGATCTGGTCGCCCGCCTGCGCACCCGCCTCCTCGGCGATGCTTCCCGGCACGATGCCCCCCACCACCGCCTGCCACTGCGGCTCCCCGACCATGAACAGCGCGGTGAATACGAAGACCGGCAGCACGAGGTTGGTGATCGGGCCCGCCGCCACAATCAGCAGACGCTGCCATGCCGGCTTGTGGATGAAGGAGCCGGCCGCGTCGATCCAGTCCTCGTCTTCCCCACCGCCATCGGAGAACGGGTCGGCCCCGACCCACCGGACGTACCCGCCAATGGGGAGCGCCGACACGCGGAAGTCGGTCTTGCCCCACCGGAACCCGAACAGGCGCTGCCCCACCCCGAGGCTGAACACCTTCACCGACACCCCGAAGAGGCGCGCGACCACGTAGTGCCCAGCCTCGTGGACGAGGATCAGCGAACCCACCATCGCGAGCATCGCGAAGAGCGGTTTCAAGAGGGAAACGACGTCCACGGGTCCTTCCTTGTGCACCCCGCCCTTGAAGGGCCGGGGCGCGCAGTCAAATTTCGTTCAGCGCAGGGCGAGCCACGCCCACAGGAGCGGCGCGGTGAACAACAGCGAGTCGATGCGATCGAGGATTCCGCCGTGACCGGGCATGATCCACCCGGAGTCCTTCACGCCCCACGCCCGTTTCAGCATGCTCTCCGCGAGATCGCCCACGATGCCCGCAACGTCGAGCACGGCGGCCAGCAGCAGAGCCTCCCAAAGACTGAAGGGCAGGTCGGTTGCGCGGGCCAGGGCCGCCGAACCGAGCGAGGACAACAACAGCCCTCCGAGCGCCCCTTCGACCGTCTTGTTCGGCGAGACACGAGGGAACAGTTTGTGCCGGCCAAAGAAGCGACCCGCGAAGTAGGCGCCGGTGTCGCCCAGCCAGGTGGCGGCGAGGAGGAACGCCGTCATCCACAGACCGTCTTCGCGCTCACGGATGAAGAAGAGCGGGGCCAACAGCAGCGGAATGTAAACCAGCCCCGCGACGTACTTCACCGCTTCGTCGCCGGCCCGCTTCACATCGCGCTCGGCGAACATGGGGACAAGGAACCCGACGCCCACGAGGGCGAGGAGCAGCGCCTCATCGGGTACGGTCGTCTGCCCCGCCGCGACGGTCACCCACAAGAACGCAGCGGTGCCGAGAGGAATGAGCACCAGACGCGCGCGGAGGCGGCGCGCAGCGGCGCCGTCTCCCTCCCCCGCCACCATTCCCGCCCACTCGTCGAGGCCCACCGCCACGAGGAACGCCAGCAACCCCACCACCCACAGCCCCCCACGGTGAAGGATGGGGAGGACGAGGGCGAGCCCGACAACAGCGGCAAGAAAACGGTTCCGCATGCTCAGGAGCCCGAACGCAGCTGCGCGCCCGTGACCCCGAACCGCCGCTCCCGCTTACCGAAAGCCTCGAACGCGGCCTCCAACTCCGGGCGCCGAAAGTCAGGCCAGAGCACGTCGGTGACGTAGAGCTCCGCGTATGCGAGTTGCCAGAGCATGAAGTTGCTGATCCGCAGTTCGCCGCTGGTGCGGATCAGCAGGTCGGGGTCGGGGAGGCCGGCCGTTTGCAGCTCGTTGGCGAAAAGACGTTCATCGATCTGTTCGGGACGCAGCCGGCCCGAAGCGGCCTTCTTGGCGAGGGCCCGCGCGGCGTCGACGATCTCCTGCCGGGAGCCGTAGGAGAGCGCGAGCGTGAGCACCATTCCCGTGTTGTTCCGGCTGGCGAGGATCAGCTCCTTCAGCGCGGCCCGCACGGCCAGCGGCAGCCGTTCGGTCTGGCCGATGGCGTTGAGCCGGATTCCGTTGTCGAGGATTTCGCGCCGCTCCTGCACGAGGTAGCGCGCCAAGAGTCCCATGAGCGCCCCCACCTCGTCTGCCGGCCGCTTCCAGTTCTCCGTAGAGAAGCTGTAGAGCGTCAGGGCCTTGCAGCCCAGCTCCCGACAGGCGCGGGTGACAACGCGCACGCTCTCTGCGCCCTCTTCGTGCCCCCGCACCCGCGACCAACCGCGCGACTCGGCCCAACGACCGTTGCCGTCCATGATGATCGCGACGTGGGCTGGTGCGGGCATGAGGCTCCCCGACTACACGTCGAGAATCTCCTTCTCCTTGCGGCCACACACCTCGTCGACCAGCTTCACGAAAGTGTCGGTCTCCGTCTGGAGCTTCTCGAGAGCCCGCTTGAGCTGATCCTCGGTGAGCTCCCCGTCCTTCTCGGCGGCCTCGAGGAGCTCCTTGTACTCGCGCCGTACCCCCCGCACGCGCACCTTCGCCTCTTCCGCGTGCTGCTTGACGACCTTCACGAGCTGCTGCCGCCGCTCGCCGGTGAGCGCCGGGATGGGGATGCGGACGATCTGCCCGTCGCTCTGAGGGTTGAACCCGAGCCCGCTCACGGCGATGGCGCGCTCGATGTCCTTGATGGTGCCCTTGTCCCACGGGTTCACTATGAGCAGGCGCGGGTCGGGGGCCGTGATGCCACCGAGCTCCTTCATCTGCATGCTGCTGCCGTAGCTCGCCACCTCGACCTGGAGGTGTTCGATCAGGGCGGGGGTGGCCCGCCCCGTGCGCACACTCACGAGGTCACGCTTGAGTTGTTCCATGCCCTTCGCCATGTCGGCCGAAGCACCTTTCAGATAGTCGTCGCTCATGGGGTTCCTCCCGCCGCTCGGGGCGTAATGACGATGGTGCCGACGGGCTCGCCGAGCACCACCCGCTTGATGTTTCCGGGGACGCCTAGATCGAAGACGATCATCGGAGTGTTGTTTTCCATCGCCAACGCGATCGCCGTGGCGTCGGCCACCTTCAGGCCCAGCTTGAACGCCTCCATGGGCGCGATGGTCTCAAAGCGCACCGCATCGGCGAACTTCTTCGGGTCCTTGTCGTACACCCCATCCACCTTGGTGGCCTTGAGGATCACGTCCGCGCCAATCTCCGCGGCGCGCAGGGCAGCGGCGGAGTCGGTGGAAAAGTACGGATTGCCTGTTCCCGCCGCGAAGATCACGACCCGGCCCTTGGCGAGGTGGGCCACAGCCCGGCGCCGGATGTACGGCTCGCAGACCTGCTCCATCCGCAGCGCGCTCACCACGCGGGTTTTGCACCCGACAGACTCCAAGGCGTCCTGCATCGCGAGGGCGTTGATCACGGTGGCGAGCATGCCCATGTAGTCGGCATGCGCGCGGTCCATGCCCTTTTCACTGCCCGAGATGCCGCGGAAGATGTTGCCGCCGCCGATGACGAGTCCCATCTGGACCCCCATCTCGGCGACTTCCTTCAGCTCACCCGCAAGCCGGCGGAGGACGGTGGAGTCAATCCCAAAGTCCATGTCGCCGGCGAGCATCTCGCCGGAAATCTTGAGGAGTACACGAGCGTAGATGGGCTTGTTCGACACCGCGCCGGCTTATCGTGCCGCGCGCTGCTACGCGATGCCCGCCTGCTTCGCCACTTCCGCCGCAAAGTCGTCAGACCGGCGAACGAGGCCTTCGCCCATCACGAAGCGGGAGAAGCGCCGCACCTGCACGTTCTCGCCAATCACCGCGGTGACTTCCTTGACCACCTGGTCCACGGTCTTGGAGTCGTCCTTGAACCACTTCTGGTCGAGCAGACAGACATCCTCGTACCACTTGCTCATGCGGCCGACGACAATCTTCTCGGCGATAGCCTGAGGCTTTCCCTCGGCCATCGTTTTCTCGACCTGAACCTGCTTCTCGCGCTCGTACGCGTGGGCCGGAACCTCCTCCCGCCGGACGAACTCGGGCTGAGCCGCCACGATGTGCATGGCGAGGTCGCGGGCGAGCTGCTTGAAATTATCGTTCAGCGCCACGAAGTCGGTTTCGCAGTTGATCTCCACCATCACGCCGACCTTGCCGCCCGCGTGAATGTATGCCTCGACGAGGCCTTCGGCCGCGGCCCGACCGGCCTTCTTGGCGGCCGATGCCATGCCCTTCGCCCGAAGCCAGTCGATCGCCTTCTGCACGTCGTCGCCGTTTTCGGCAAGCGCCTTCTTGCAGTCGAGAATGCCGGCGCCGGTGCGCTCACGCAGCTCTTTGATCTGTTCCATCGTTACCATGGGGGACTCCTGATGCGGCTTCGGAAGGCTTAGGCTTCGGCTTCGGGGGCGGAACCACGGCGGACGATCTCGACGCCACCTGCATCGCCGGAGTCGTCGGTGTAGCGCGCGTGGGTGGCGGCTTCGCTGCGGCCTGCAGAGACGCCGGCAGCGGCGGCGTCAGCGATGGCGCAGGTGAAGAGGCGGATCGACTTGATCGCGTCGTCGTTGCCGGGGATCACGTACGCGATGCCGTCGGGATCGCAGTTGGTGTCGCAGAGGGCGACCACCGGGATCTTCAGCTTGTTGGCCTCTTCCACGGCGATGTGCTCCTTCTTCGGGTCGATCACGAAGATCGCGCCTGGAAGGCCCTTCAGGTCCTTGATCCCGCCGAGCGACTTCTCCATCTTCTCGATCTGGCGGCTCAGGGTGAGCGCCTCCTTCTTGGTGAGCGTGTCGAACCGGCCTTCCGTACGCGACTTGATGAGGAAGTTGAGGCGGTCGATGCTCTTCTTGACGGTCTCCCAGTTGGTCAGGGTGCCGCCGAGCCAGCGCTCGTTCACGTAGTACATGTTCGCGCGCTTCGACTCGTCGGCGATGATGTCGCGCGCGGCGCGCTTGGTGCCCACGAAGAGGATCGTCTGGCCGCGGGCGGCGAGCGACTGCACGAACCGGCTCGCGTCGAGCAGTTTGGTGGCCGTCTGCTGGATGTCGATGATGTGGACCCCGTTCTTCTGACCGTAGATGTACGGCTTCATGCGGGGGTGCCAGCGGCGGGTTTGGTGGCCGAAGTGAACGCCGGCGTCGAGGAGATCACGAAGAGAAACGGACATGGTGCAGCCTTGGGGTTCGTGGTTGGGCGACCGCCGGCGTCTGCACCCGACCCCTCTGGATTGAGGGGCACCACGGGGCGAAACGTTTGTCCAGCGTGGACGTCCCCCGGCGACAGCCGAGAGCGGGCCGCGGTTAGCCGACCGCGACGCAGTGCGCAAGGCCGGTCAGGAGATCGAGGGCCCCGCGCCGAGGGTGGCGAAGTGCGCCGTGAGCACTCGAAGGCGCTCCAATTGTTCGTAGGCGCGTGCGAGTCGGCTAGCCACCCGCGCGTCCAGATGGGGTTCCATCATCGCGAGCTCGATGTTCCCCATCGCGGCCATCATCGGCTGGCGGAGGTCGTTCGCCGCCTCGGCCCCACCTTCCATCGCGGCCGCCCTTCTCTCGGCAGCTATCACTTGGCTGGCGGCCTCCTCGAGCCGCCGGTCGAGGTCCAACAGCTCCCGTTGATCGATGAGCAGGCCGATCGTGCCGAGGAACGTACCTTCGGCGGAGGTGTGCATGCGCACGTGCACTCGCGAGGGGACCAGATCGCCAGAGCGCGTGCGCAGCAGCGCGTCCACGGCGGAGCCGCCTTCCGCCCTCGCCGCGCGCATCACCCGGCGCGCGTCGTCGGCGCGGTAGTACACGTCGGTGACGTGCATGTCTGGTGGAAACTCCACGTTGTTGTAGCCCAACAACGCACGCGCGGCTGCGTTCCCGTACGTGACCCTCCCCTGAGGGTCGGCCGTGAGTACGCCGTGCACCTCCATGTCGAGAAGCAGCTTCAGCAGTTCATGGCTCGGACCGGACATCGGCGCAGTATGGATCAACCTCGGCCCCGAAACCAGCCGGCCAGCGCGGCAGCCACCACCTCGCCCACGGGCACACCAGCCTTAAGCGAGATCGCTGCGCAGTCCTCGTATTCTGGCGCACAGTGCAAAACCTCGCCGCCACGGGAGCCGAGCTTCACGTTCACGGCGCCCCAAGGCGTGGCCACCGCCTCGCAGCTTCGGGCCAAGACTTCCCGCTCGGCGAGGTGCCAGCGGTAGCCCAGTGTGCGGCCGTGGCGCAGCAGCACATCGCCGACCGCGAGGCGCAGCTCAGGCGGCGCGAGCACGCTCAGCGACCAGCCCGGACGGCCCTTCTTCATCACGCCCTGAGCCACGAAAACGTCGATGGCGCCGGCCTGAAGGAGGGCTTCGAGGAGCGGCGGAACCAGCTCCGGATGAAGGCTGTCCACCTGCGCCTGAAGCTCCGCTACCTGCGTGAGGGAGCCCGCGGAGCCGGAGCCGATCACCACGCGCACCACGTTGGGGTGGCCCGAAGGGTCCCATGTTCCGGCGCCCACGCCGGAACATTCGATGCGCATGGCCGGGAGCGGCCCGGACCGCGCCAACGCGCCGACGAGCGCCGCCCCGGTCGGGGTGACGGTCTCTCCCCGCACATCACGGCCCTCCACGTCGAGACCCCGGAGCAGCGCGATCGTGGCCGGAGCCGGGAGGGGAATCCACCCGTGGGCGCCGAGAGTGTGCCCCCCCCCGAGCGGCAGCACGCCCACCACCACCTCGTCCACTCCGAGGAGCTCCAGCGCCACGCACGCAGCCACCACATCGACGATCGAGTCGACAGCGCCCACCTCGTGGAAGGTCACCTCCTCGGGCGCCATCCCGTGAACCCGCCCCTCCGCCATCGCCAGCGCGGCAAACGTCGCCACCGCACGCTCTTTGACCCGCGGCGAGAGGCCTGAGCTTTCGAGGAGCTCCCGGATATCGACCCAGCGGCGGCTGGTCGCGCGCCAGCGTTCGGCAGGCGGACCGGCCGCAACGTGCTCGTGGCCGTGATCGTGCCCGCCATGCGCGTGGTCGTGATCGTGAGCCGGGGCCCCTTCCTCCAGCTCCACGACGAAGCGAACGGCATGGAAGGGACCGCGCCAGACACGCTCCACGCGCGCGCTCCACCCGGGAACCCCCAGCTTCTGCACCTCGGCGAGCATCTGGTCAACGTCGGCCCCCGCGTCGATCAGCGCGCCGACGAGCATGTCGCCGGCGATACCACCAACGGGGTCGATCCAGGCGGTCCTCACGGCGTGGCCGCCGCCCGCGCGCGGTTCACTCGTGAGGCGGCGTAGGCCCCACCGAAGCCGTTGTCGATGTTCACGACGGTCACTCCGGGTGCGCAACTGTTGAGCATCGCGAGCAGCGCGGCCAAGCCGCCGAACGACGCACCGTAGCCGACGCTCGTGGGAACGGCGATGACCGGACAGCTCACGAGGCCGCCCACCACCGAGGGCAGCGCTCCATCCATGCCCGCCACCACCACAATTGCGCTGCAGGAGCGCAGCTCTTCCACGCGGGCCAGCACGCGATGCAGCCCGGCCACGCCCACGTCGCGCACCCTCAGCACCCCGTTCCCGAGGAGCTCCAGAGCTCGCTCGGCCTCTGCCGCCACGCCCTCGTCGCTCGTTCCGGCGCTGACCACGGCGACTCTACCCTCCAGCGGAGGCGGCGTACCGAGCCAGAGAACGCGGGCGACCCCGTCGTACTCGCCCCTCCCCCCGAGCCTCTCCTGCACGAGACCGGCCTTCTCCGAGCCTACACGAGTGGCGAAGGCAAAACCCGCCGCACCCGCGAGAACGTCGAGCGCATCGGCAACCTGGGCCGCCGACTTCCCTTCGCCGAACACCACCTCGGGCTGCCCGATGCGGCCCGCCCGCTCGAGATCGAGTGTGCTGTGCGGAAGGCGGTGCTCACGATCCATGCCGAGCGCGATAATCGCGCGATACCTTGCCGGCGATGTGGTGGTGGCTTCATTGTGCCCTCGCGGGCGATGCGGGACTGTACCAGGAGGCGCTGCGGCTGATCGAGGCGCAGTACCGCTGGCCTGAGCGCATCGACCACGCGCAGATGTTCCAAGCCGCCGCGTTGAGGCTCGAAGAGCGGGTGGAGCCGCTCCTGATCGACACCCTGGGCACGGTGGTGACGATCCGCGGCCTCGAGGGTGAAACGACGGTTTCGTTCGAGGGGGACCTTCCCGCCGCCCTCGCCGCGCTTGAGGACGCCGCCCGCGCAGGCGCCGGCACGCTCGACGAAGGGGTGGACCTCCGTGCGGAGCTGCTCAACGGCGCCTTCTCAACGCTGGATCGGTACACCACCGTGCTCGTGGGGGGGGCGCTCGAACGCTTCGACGAGCGGCTGAGTGGAACGCTCACGGGCATCGGGGTCACGCTGCGGCGGGCGGAAGGCGCGCTCGTGCTCACCGAGGTGTACCCCGACACGCCGGCAGAACGCGCCGGACTCCGGGTCGGCGACATCATCGTCCGGGTAGACGGGATTTCGACAGCCGGAATGGTGCCCAAGGACGCCACGGCGCACATCCGGGGCCCGGAGGGCTCAAAGGTGACGATCGAGGTGCTGCGCATCAACGACGTGTTGGTGTTCGAGGTGGAGCGCGCCGAGGTGAACATCCCCAACGTGACCGGGAGAGCGGGCCCGCACGGCATCGGCGTGGTGCACATCGATCACTTCTCCGAACGAACGGTCACCAACCTCGAGCGGGTGCTGGCCGACCTTCGAGGAAACGGACTGCTCGACCGTGGGCTGGTGCTCGACCTGCGCGGCAACTCGGGCGGCTCGCTCCGGCAGTCCGCGCGCGCGGCGGACACCTTCGTTCAGCGAGGCCGGATCGTGACCACCGAGGTTCGTTCGGGCGGCGAGGTTCCCGGCCTCGTCAAGCTCATCGACGCCCAGCCCCACGCCGGCGAACCCCTGCCCCCGGTGGTGGTGCTGGTCGACCACGACACCGCCTCGGGTGCCGAAATCCTCGCAGGCGCCCTGATGCAGCTGGGAAGGGCGCTGGTGGTCGGAGAGACCAGCTTCGGGAAGGGCACCGTCCAAACGCTGCATGCGCTCGAAGCCGACCGCCTGAAGCTCAAGCTCACAGCGGCAGAGTACGTGCTCGCTAACGATGTCCAGGTCAACGAGGTCGGGGTCATACCCGATGTGGCCCTCTACCCCGTGAATCTCGGCGAGCTCCCCTTCTGGTACCCCGACGCCAGCCGCATCCGAGAGCGTCTTGCCGCTGAAACGCCGCTGCTGTTCTACCCGGAACGAGGGAGCGACGATCCCGCCGTCGACGACGTCCTCAGCTTCGCCGCTTCCCTGTTGTCGGCAGGCAGCAGTGTGGACCGGGCCACCGCCCTCTCGAGCGCAGCGGCGTTGATGCCCACGCTCACCGCGCTTCAGGCCGCCCGCCTCAGCGAGGGTCTGCGCTCACAGTCGGTGGACTGGCGCGCCGCGTCGGGCACGCCCGCTGTGCCCGACGTGGGGGTCGAAATGGGCCCCCAACCGACAGCACGCGCGGGCGAGCGCGCCGAGCTGAGCTTCACGGTGGTGAACCGTGGCGGCGACCTTTACCGGGCCGCCCTCCGACTCCGCTCCGTGAATCCCGACCTCGACGACCGGGTCGCTCCCCTCGGCAAGCTGGCGGCCGGCGAGCGCCGCGTCGCCACCCTCGCCTACACCCCCGCGGCCACCTCGGCGCATCGGGCAGACCGCATCGTGGTCGTGTTGGAATGTGATGGTTGCGAGTCTGCCCCCGCGCTCGACAAGATGATCGCCGTAGAGGGGGGCGAACAGCCGGACCTAGACGCCGTGGCCCGTTTCGAGGATGGGGTGGTGATCGTGACGCTTCGGAACCGGGGCCACCTCACGCTGACCGACGTCCAGGCGCGCCTCCCGTTCGCAGAGCTTACCGGGGTGGAGTTCGCGCCCGTAGCCGAGCGACCCGCGGTGCTGGCGGCGGGATCCACGCTCGAACTGAAGCAGCCGCTGACCCTCGGGATCGGCCATCCGGGAACGCTTGCGCTCTCCCTGGAGGTGCGCGCTCGCGGCTTTGGTCGGTTCGCAGAATGGCCGCTGCAGGTCCCCACGTCCGGGTCCCCCGTGCGCCTCGACGCACCCGTCGTGACCGCCACGGCTCCCCAGCTCCAGCAACGACCCGGCACCGCCACTGTCACCGTCCAGCTGAACGACCCCGACGGACTCGATCACGTCGTGATCTGGGCCGGCACCGGCCGGGTGGATCGCCGCCGCTGGGAGGCGAGCGTGGACTGGACGGACAACAAACTGCTGTACCGCGCCACCTCTGCAAAACGCCTGCGGTTCTCAGTCGCGGTGCCCGTGTTGGTCGGAACCAACCGTGTGGTGATCATCGCCGAGGACCAGAAGGGGCTGCGCACGCGCCAGGAGCTGTACATCTTCGGCGAAGGCTCAGCGCCGGGCGACGATGGCGTGGCCTTCGCCCCCTGAGGGCGACTACCAGTCGTAGATGCCGATCGCAACCTGCGTGTCGCTGGTCACGGCCACCATCCCGTTGGTGTCGTCGGCCCACACCGCGATTCCCGTGGCAACGTCGTCGAAGCTCAACGCCACGTACGCGAAGCCGACGGCATCGTTGCCGATGGCGGCCCGCGCCGTTCCGTCGTCGTTGACCCAGGCGATCAGGTAGCTGCCATCGGTGAGCAGAACGGCGTCGGCGGCCAGCGGAACGTCGCCCATCTGGCCCACCAGCGCGGAGATGCCGGTGCCGCTCACGTACACCTGCGTGGGGAGCGCCAGCACTTCGAGCGGCGAGGTTCCGTCGATGGAGGTGTCGATGTCGGCCGCCACCCAGCCCGACCCGCTTGCCGCGCCCGTGAAGGTGGGCGAGACCGAGTCGGAGTCGAAGCTGTAGGTGTACAAGTCGTCGGTACGGGCGGCCAGCACCTGGAGCGCCTGGTCGTTCGTGAAGGAGCACGCGGCGGCGCTGGCCACACCCGCCTCTTCGTTCACTTGCACGTCGGCGCTGGTGCTCGTCGCGATGCTATCGACGCGTGCGTAGGTGAAAACCCCGTTGCTCCCCGCATCGCAACCAACGCCGTGAACCCGCCCACTGTCGTCCACGAAGAGATCGGCATCATCGAAGTTGTCGGAGGCCGTGTTGTTGGACTGTGCCGTGGCCTGGCCGGCGGTGCCCGAACCCAAGGGGTAGGACTCGAAGGCAAGGGCCCGGAAGCGGGTGCCCTGGCGGCCGATCACGCCGTAGAGCGTGTCGTCCACGTGCCGGAAGTTGTGGGCGTAGCCCACCTCGAAGTCGGTCGGGTTCGAGGAGCTGGCCCACGGGAACTCCCCCACCGCGTCGGGATCGTTCTCCACGAATCCGGCATCCCACGTCATGGCGAAGCCGCTCGCGTACCAGTGGTTCGTCGGCGTGACGACGTCGGCAGCGGCCACCGACAGGTACACGCGGTCGCGAGCCTCTACGAAAACGGGCGTGTGGGCATCCGTGAACACGAAGCCCTCAACCGCGTTGAGCTGCAGGCTGTCGCGCCCGCCATCGCAGTCGCCATCCAAGGCGTCGCCGTACTGCTCGTTGGCATAGGGGCGCGCCACCTCGTTGGTGTCGTCGCAGTCGCCCCCCGGGAGCGCACCGGAGTCGGCCACGCCCTCCGTACCCCGACCCACGTCTCCCGAACGCACGTAGCCGTCCGTGTCCTGATCGAAGTCGTCGCCCCCATCGCAGGCGTCATCGACCCCGTTGTAGTAGATCTCGGCGGCGCCGGGGTGCACGCCCGGGTCGGCGTCATCACAATCGTCGCCCGGAAGACCGCCGGCCACCCCGACGTAATCGTCGGGCACGTAGCCGTCGCCATCGTCGTCGTAGTCGTTGTTGCCGCCGCAGTCCGAGTCCAGCCCGTTGTACGGGGTGTCAACTCCGGCGGGGTTCACCGCGCTATTTCCATCGTCGCAGTCACCCCCCGGCAGGAGCCCGCTGGTGCCCACATACTTCGTGGCCAGCCCGACATACTCGTCGGGTACGTAGCCATCGCCGTCCTGATCGTAGTCATCGCCGCCGTCGCAGGAGCGGTCTACGCCGTCGTAGGCGATGTCCTTCTCCTTCGGCGAGACGGTGGCCTCCCGGTCGTCGCAGTCGCCGCCCGGGAGGGTGCCCGAGTTCTTCACCTTCAGCGTGGTGAGGCCGACGAACTCCTTGGGAACGTAGCCATCCGCGTCCTGATCGTAGTCGTCGTCGCCGGCGCAATCGCTATCCACCCCGTCGTACCACACCTCGGGCTCGGCGGTGGAGATGCTCGGGTTCCCGTCGTCGCAGTCCTTAGAGGCGATCACTCCGTCGCCGTCGTCGTCTACCTGCCCACGGCGCGCCTCACGTTGCGCGTCGTCGATCCACGTACAGCCTGCAGCGAGAGAGAGAAGGGCCCCGACGGCCAGAGATCGACGCATGGGCGCTCCCCCGCCACCTTAGCACGGCGGTTTGCGCAGGTGCACCAACCACTCGCGGTTCCCCGCTCGAGCGCCTGCAACCGGGCACTCCATCTCTGCCACGACCACAAAACCAATCGCCACCGCAGCCTTCGCCACCTCCGCGAGCGCCGCCAGCCGCAGGCCATCGTCGCGAACGCGGCCACCCGCCTCGAGGCCCGACGGACCCACCTCGAACTGCGGCTTCACGAGGACCACCGCCTCCGCCCCCGATGCCATCACCGTCCACATCCCCGGCAGCACCGATGCCAGCGAGATGAACGAGAGATCGCCCACCAGCAGATCGATGGGCTCGGGCAGGCCCGAGAGGTGCCGTACATTCGTGCGCTCCATCACGACCACCCGGGGGTCCGTTCGTAGAGACCACGCCAGTTGCCCGTAGCCTACGTCGACGGCGTACACCCGGGCTGCCCCACGCTGCAGCAGGCAGTCCGTGAACCCGCCCGTCGACGCACCGAAGTCGGCACAGGTGTGCCCCGCGGGAGACACTCCGAAGTGATCGAGCGCGGCCTCGAGCTTCAACCCGCCGCGCGAAACGAACCGGCGCGGCCCCACCCGCAGGCGCAGCACCGCTCCCTCCGGAACGACCGCACCGGGCTTGTCGGCCACCCGCTCGTCCATCAGCACGTTTCCGGCTCGGACCTCCTGCTCGGCGCGCTCCAGAGTGGGCACGATTCCGCGAGCCACCAGCGTTGCGTCGAGCCGCTCCGCCACGTCAGACCCTGCGCTCCACGGCGAACCGCGCCAGTTCCTGCAGTCGTGTCGGAAACGGGAGCGCCTCCGCCGCGGAACACGCGAGGTCGGCGAGGCGCTGGGCCTCGGCCGCGGCGCCGTGAACGCCGAGGAGCCGCACGAAGGAGGGCGGTCCTTCGGGTGCGGCGTCCTGCTCTGCATCGAGAACGTCATCCGCCACCTGGAACGCGAGCCCCACGGCCTCGCCGTAGCGGGCGAGGGCTTCGAGTTCGTCGGACGAGGCACCGGCCGCGATCCCGCCCATGCGAACCGCCGCCCGGATGAGCGCGCCGGTCTTCCTCGCATGGAGCCGCGTGAGCGCCGGAAGATCGTTCGCGCAGCCCCCGATGTCCAAGACCTGACCGCCCACCATGCCCGTGGCGCCCGCCGCACGAGCCAACTCCGCCACGAGGCCCGGCGAGTCGGCCACCACCAAGAAAGCGTGGGTGAGGAGCGCATCGCCCACGAGGATCGCGAGGGCTTCGCCGTAGACCTTGTGCACGGTGGGGCGGCCGCGGCGAACGTCGTCGTCGTCCATGGCGGGGAGGTCGTCGTGTACCAGCGAGTAGGTGTGGACGAGCTCGACAGCGAGGGCAGCCGGCCCGGCCCGAGCAGGCTCCGCCCCCACGGCCTCGGCAGCGGCAAAAGCGAGCAGCGGGCGGATTCTCTTTCCGCCCGTCTGCAAGGGGTAGAGCAGCGCCCCGCGAAACTCCGGATCGACGTCGTCGAACTGGGCGGACAGCGCCGTCTCAAGTGCGGGCAGCACTCCCGCCGCCCACCCGGAAAGTGCGGGGCTCACGGCACCACCTCCTCCTCCACCACCGGAGCGGGCGCGACAGGACGGTCGAGGCCCGGCTGCTCAATCACCTGCACTCTGCTGCGTTCTTCGATGCTCAAGACCCGGTCGCCGTACCGCATCACCGCCGCGCGAAGCCCCGGATCTCCGCTGGCGGCGCCGAGGATGAGCTCGCGAAGCTCCACGAGCCGGTCGCGCGAGTCAACAGTGTCGGCCACTGCGAGCAAGGAGTCGAGCCGAGAGAGGAGCCCGGACACGTCAACAGCGGCGCTGGCGGCGGGAAGGGGCGGGGGCGGGGGCAGAGTGGTGTCCGGAGGCCGGTGATACGGCAGCACGGAGCACGCGGCGAACAGCAAGGGAAGCACGCGCGGGGGATAACCGGCTACTCCGGAAGGAGCAGGTCCTGATCGGCCATGTCGTCGAGGGTGGGCTCTTCGTCGATCGGCGACGCCACCGTGGGGTCGACCCCTTCGTCGGGAAGAGGCGGTCCGAACTCAGCGTCCGCGGGGAGAACGAGCGCGCCCGATGGGGGGGCCTCGTCGGGAGCGGGAACAACTCCCGCGGTGGGCGCACGACCCCGGATCACGCGAGCGGGGGGCTCTCCCGGCGGACGAAGCGCCGTCAGCGCGGCCCCGTCAAACCCCGCCCCATCGGGTGCGGGCACCCGCACGAGGCCCTCGGGAACCCCGAACTCCGCGACTCCCGCCTGACCCATGAGCCCCGCGTCCGCGAGGCCCCTGACCGTCCCCAGCCACACGGGGAGCGCGCCGCTCGCGCCCTGCACACGCATGCGACCGCGGCGCATCGAGGCGTTGTCGTCGTAGCCGACGTAGGCGGCAACGGTGTGGGCGTTTCCCCACGTGGCGGCAGCGCCGCGCTGAATGGGGGCGAAGCCGATGAAAGCGGCATTCCGGTAGTCGTTCGTCGTGCCCGTCTTGCCGGACAGCGGACGACCCCCGAGGCCCTCGGGAGCCGCTGCGCGTCGGCCCGTTCCGTGCAAAACGGCGGAGCGCAGAATGTCACCGACCATCGCGCCCGGCCGGGGGTCGACCTCAGGGTTCGGCGCTGGGCGCATCCGGAAGATCACGTTGCCGCCGGCGTCGCGGATCTCGGAGATGAGCGCCGTGGGCTCTTGATTCTCAGGAAGCACGAACGCCGTGCGCAGGCCCGTTACCGAACCGGCGCCGAAGCCCTCGGACAGAAACCGCGGCGAACCGCGGCCCAGCATCGACTGGTAGGCACCGGCCATCTCGGCCAGCGAAACGTCGGCTGCCCCCAGAGGGAGCGTGAGGTTCTCCGGCAGTACGGCGCTCACGCCGGCTGCACGCACGGCCGCCGAGAACGTGCGGACCCCCACCAGAGTGCGCCAGTCCGGATGGTAGAGGAGCACCTCGGGGTCCCAGGGGTCGAGACCCTCGAACTGAGCGAGGCGCACGTCGAGGGCGGCACGGAGGCGGCGGAGCGTGCCGTAGTGCAGGCGACCGTCGAGGAGGAGGTCGTCCATGCCCTCCTCGGAGAGCGAGGCAGCCACCGCGTCTGCGGTGGCGAGCGCGAGGGCTTCCGGAGGCAGCGGCTCGAATCCGGCGGGGGCGCGGCCGCAGGCGAGCGCTTGGGTCAGCGGGTCCCACTGCAAGCTGGAGAGCGGCGCGGCGCGGCAGGCCGCGGCTCGCTCCTCGAGCGAAAGGAAGCTGTTCTCCAGCGCCACGAGGCGGGCTTCGCGCTCCGCCGACGCCTGGGTCTTGGCCACCCTCGCCCGCTCCGCGCTCGCGCCGTAGCCGTGCAAGAGCGACCTCACGGCGAGGGCATCTTCCGGGTGCCGAGAGCGCGCCAGAGCGGCCACGACGTCGGCCCTCGCCCGAGTGAACGCCACCTCCGGAAAACGCTCCGCGCTCGAGCGAAGCGAGGCCTCGTCGCGCATCCGCTCCCCGAAGGCGACGGGCGCTTCGCCCTCCCGCGGCCACAGATCTGCGTCCCGCGCCAGCCCGCGCAGCGTGTCGTCGTCCACACGGTCCACCAAGTGGTAGAGAAGCCAGACGGTGGCGAGGTTTTCGGAGCGCGCGCCGGTGGCGGCCATCGACAGGAACGGGTCGGCGGTGTGGTCGGCGCGCGGGTAGTACCAGACGTCGCGGAAGGGGAAAACGTTGCGGCGGTTGTCGAGTACGTCGGTGGGCAGCCAGCCCAGCTCCGCAGAGGCGAGAAACAGCAGCGGCTTCCACGTACTCCCGAACTGTCGCGCCGCGCCCGTTACCCGATTGAGGTTTCGGTTGTCGTTCCCGCCCACCATCGCCCGGATTTCGCCGTTCTCCAGCACGAGTACGGCCCCCTGAAGGCGAGGCCGCAGCTCGATGTCGCAGCCCGCACCCTCGCGGCGCACACTCACCAGCACGAACCGGCCGGGGCTGAGGGCGCTCGCCACCTCGGCCGGCGTGGCTCCCACGGCCTTCGCGATGCGTGTCACGCCGGCAGCGTCGACCGCACACGGCCGCCCTCCGAGGTCGACCGTCACTTCGGTAGCACCCGCCGTGGCCACTCGCCCCGCGTGAAAACTCAGCGGGCTCAACTCGCTGCTCGGGGAAGCCTCGACCTGGGTGAGGTCGGGCAAGAGCAGCGCGGCGGCACCGGGACGCTCCAGCTCGCCGCCCAATTCGGTGAGGTGGTGCCAGAGGCCGTACACCGCTGCCCGCTCGGCGTTTTCGTCCACCGTAGTGATGATGCGGAGCCCAGCGGTCGAGGGGTTGCTGATCCCGGTCCGCTCGAAGAGTTCGACGAATTCCGGCTGCTCGAGCCGCCGCTGCACCTCGTCGAGAACCACGCTGCGGTCGTACCGGAAGCTGCCTCTCCGAAACTCCAGCGGCGGCCCCGCGATCGACGCGCGCCGGCCTTCCTGCAGAGCGCCGGTGGCGACCATGCGGCGAAGCACGTAGGCGGTGCGCTCCTCCGCCGCAGCACGGGCCGCGGCGCGCCGCTCCTCCGACTGACCAATGAAGGGGTTGTACCGACTCGGCGCCTTCACCATCCCGGCGATGAATGCACATTCTTTTGTCGAGAGCTGGCCCGCCGTCTTGTCGAAGAAGTAACGGGAAGCGATCCCGATGCCGCGGCCGTTGGCGCTCACGTGGAACTGATTGGCGTAGAACTCGAGGATGTCCTCCTTGGAGAAGTGCGCTTCCAAGCGCAGGGCGTCGACCAGCTCGACCAGCTTGGCGCGGAACGACCGATCCGGGCGGTAGAAGAGGTTCTTGGCGGTCTGCTGGGTGAGCGTAGATCCGCCCGCCACCACGGCGCCGGCCTGAACATTCTGGCCCATCGCCCGCAGGACGTGTTTGGCATCCACCCCCGGATGCGTCCAGAAACTCCCGTCCTCCGCAGCCACGATGGCGCTGACCCAGTCCGCGGGAAGCTCCGCGTAGGGCACGTAGCTGCGGTGCTCCTGATCGAAGAAGACGCCCATCGGCGTGACGCCGTCGCGGTAGTAGACGGGCGACTCTTGGGCGATGATCGCGAGCACGTTCGCCCGTTCGAACTCGGGCCCCGGCTCCTGCACCACGTACTTTCGGTAGCCCCACACGCCGGCCGCGCCGCTGGCTACCGTGAGCACCATGGAGAATTGGAGCAATCGTTTCAGAATGGGTTTCACGCGCACGTCTCCACGAGCAGGTCGAGCGCACGCTGAAAGCTGCGCTCCGGGGGAAAAGCCTCCGCGACGGCTCGGCAGGCGCCACCGAGCTCCGGGGTGACCCGCAGCAGGGCGGCGTGGAACGAGGCCACATCGTCGCACGTCATCCACGGCTCCGGCAGCACCTCGCTCGCCCCGTTGTGGCTCGTTGTGAGCGCCGGGATTCCACAGGCGAGGGCCTCGAGGCACACATTCGCGAAGGGGTCGTAGCGAGTCGGCAGGATCATCACGTCGGCTGCTTGCAAGAACCGCTCCGGCTCCCTCTGGGTGCCGAGGAAACGCACGGCGGGTGAGGCAGGAACGGGGCGATCGCCCCCCACGACCCACAACGACCATCCCGCGGGAAGCGCCTCGATCGCCACATCCAACCCCTTTCGGGCAAAACCGTTGCCCACGAAGATGGCTACGGGCCCGCTCGCGCCCAGTTCCCGCCGAACGGCCTCGCGCATGGCGGGGGCGGGACGGAAACGTTCGAGGTCAACACCGTTGTAGACCACCTCCACGCGGGCCGCTCCGTAGTCGTTGCGGAGGCCCGCTGCGCCGAGCCGACTGTTGGCGATGCAGATGCTCGCCGAGCGGACAGCGGCGCGATCGAGGAGCGTGTCGAGCCAGTCCCCCGGAGAGAACCACCGGCGGTAGGGGTGCGCGCGGCGCAGATAGTCCACGTGCGAGCCCCCACCCGCGCGGTAAACGCTGTGCCCCACATGGCGGCCTAGGCCCATCACGGCATCGAACCCACCTGCGGCGACCGCCGAGCGCGCCGACCAAGCAAGGCTCAGAGCCTTCGCCGGGCGCCACATGGGCAGGTGCACGAAGCGCACGCCGGCTTCGCCGCGGAGGTCGGCACGAACCTCGTTGCACAGGACGTGCACCTCATGGCCCGCGGCCACGAGGAATCGGGCCAGCCCCACGAGGTACCGCTCGGTGCCCCCGTTGGTGGTGAACCGGCGGTGGACAAGCGCGAACTTCACCCGCCGCGCGTAATCCGGATTGGCCCCGGGTCACGGCTGTGCGCTACGTTCGGTGGCATGGATGCTACGGACACGAGATTCAGCCGCGACTACGCCGAGGCGAGGGAGCGCTTCCGCGCCGCCACCCGCGAGGTGGAGCATGGACACTTCGACGTGGACGCCGAGCACAGCATCGACTGGGCCTGGGTCGGGCCGGTGGATGCACCGCGCGTATTGCTCTACACCAGCGGCCTGCACGGCGTGGAGGGCTTCGGCGGCGGGGCCGCGCAGCTCGAGACCCTCACGCTCGAGAGAGGCGAGGAGGCCGTGCTCTACGTACACGCCCTCAACCCGTGGGGATGGGCGAACCTGCGAAGGGTCAACGAGCAGAACGTCGATCTCAACCGCAACTTCTACCCGCCGGCTGGATGGGAGGGAGTCGACCCGAGCTACCGGGCGCTGGACCCCCTGCTCAACCCGACGACCCCCTCGGGCGGGTTTGAGCTCTTCTGGCTGGAGGTCGCCCTCGCCGTTCTCCGCAATGGCTACGGCGCGCTGAAAAACGCCGTGGTGAGCGGACAGTACACGTTCGAAAAGGGGCTGTTCTACGGGGGCAGCGAGCTGCAGACCGGGCCAGGGCTCGTCTTTCCGTTTCTGGTAGACAGGCTGCGGTCCCGGGAGCGCGTCGTCCATGTCGACTGGCACAGCGCGTTGGGAGGCTACGGCAACCGCACACTCCTGCTCGAAGGGAAGGTGGCGCCCGACGAACTCGCGAGAGTGAGAGCGGCGATGGGCGAGGCTGTTCGCTGTTGGGACCCCTCCGACCCCCAAGGCTACCTCATCCGCGGCGGACTTACCGGAGCGCTCCTCGAGCGGCTTCCGGGCGTGCGCTACGACGGATTCACCTGCGAGTTCGGCACGCTCTCCAACCTCGCGGTGCTGGCTCGCCTCCGCGCCGAGAACCGCCTCCACCACTGGGGAGAACCCCGCCTCGACCACCCCGCCAAGATGGGGATGCGCGAAGCCTTCGCTCCTCTCGACCCGGAGTGGCAGCGCCGCGTTCTCCAGCACGCGCGAGAACTCCACGCGGCCTGCCGACAGCTGTTGCACGCGTGAACCCTTGCCGGCGGCGGCGCCCTGCCTTAGACCCGCCCCCGCCGGCGACGTAGCCAAGTGGCCTAAGGCAATGGTTTGCAAAACCATCATTCGGCGGTTCAACTCCGCCCGTCGCCTCCAACTCCCCTTGCTTGTGCTGGTGGCATGCGGCGATCCGCCCGACCCCGCACCGGCTACCCGATCCACCTCCACGGCGCGCTGGGTGGAATGGCGGGGCGACGGCGACCCGGTGGATCGTCCCGTTGCCGTCTTTGTCGACACGCCCGGCGGCGCCGTAGACACGCTGGCGGGCAATTCCGATGTGACCACGTTTCTCAACGACCGCTTCCACCCGCTGTTCCACACGCATGACGCCGCTCAGGCGACCGGTACCGTGCAGTTCCTCACGGCGACCGGCTGCGCGTTCGGGCCGCCCTTTCAGCCAGAGAGCGCCTCCGACCTCATTGACGCCGCGAACGCCGTGGTGGTGCGGCCCGAAGCGATCGGTGAGCACTCACCTCGCTTCACTCGGGCCTGCGCCGGCGCCCCCTGATCGAGATAGGCCCGCCAGCCGTCGGAGGGACGATGCTGGCCAAGACGATGCTGAACTTCGCGCTGCTGGGAGCGGGCTGGGTGCTCTGGCTACTCGTGGCGCTCTCCCTGCTCTGTGTGGCCGTGGGCGTGGAGCGTGTGGTGTACTTCGTGGTGAACCGCACCCCGACCGCGAAGTTCGAGTTGGCCGTGGGCAAGTACCTCGGCGGAGGCGAGCGCTCCGACTTGGAGCAGTCCTTGTCGTCGCTCGGCGGAATCGAAGCGCGAGTGCTCCTCGCTGGCCTACACGCCCGGGTGAGCGCCGCTGCCCGCTACGCAATGCAAGGTACGCTGCTCTTCGAGAAGCTGCGCCTTGAGCGCGGCCTCATCGCAGTCGGCACGGTAGCATCCACCGCAGCGTTCATCGGCCTGTTCGGCACCGTGCTCGGCATCATTCAAGCGTTTCACTCGCTGTCTCTGGAGACCGAAGAAGGAGCCAAAACCGTGATGGCGGGCATCTCCGAGGCCCTCGTAGCCACCGCCGTGGCGCTCGTGGTCGCCATCCCTTCGGTGGTGCTGTACAACGTGCTCACCCGCATGGTTCGTTCGCAGGTGGGGCGCATCGAGAGCCTCGCGGACCTCGTCGTTGCCCGCATGCGCGCCGAAGGAGAATGAGCGATGGCCGGGGCGCGACTCAGTGGCGACGACGAAGGGATGACGGAGATCAACATCCTCCCCCTCGTCGACATCATCTTGGTCGTCCTGATCATCTTCATGGTGACGACCTCGTACATCGTGTCGCCATCCATCAAGGTGAACTTGCCTGACGCGGCTACCGGCGAAGCAACGGCGCCCTCGTCGCTCGCGGTCTCCGTGCTCACCGACGGCACACTGCTACTCGACGGGAAGCCCGTCACCGACCTCGGCCTGCGCGAGGCGGTCCGTGCGGCCAAAGCGAGTGGCAAGGAGGTGGTCTGCCTGATTGCAGGCGACACCGACGCCCGGCACGGCGACGTGACCCGGGTGATCGATCTGGTGAAGCAAGAGGGCGTGGCCAAGTTCGCGATCAACATTGATCCCATCACGCCCGTCACCACCCCGACGCCCGCGCCATGAAACCCGCCGGCCCTACAGGGTCGCTCTCTCCCTTCGGCCACGCGGGGAGCGACCGTCTGTGGATTCTCCCGGTGGGGATTCTGGCGTCGTTGGCGTTCCACACGGCGGCGGCGGCAGCCATCCTGCAGCAGCCCGAAACCACGGCGCGGGCGGCCGAGTGGGTGGACATGGTGGTCACCCCGCCGCCGCCGCCTCCCCCGCCGCCTCCCCCGCCGCCACCCCCACCGCCACCGAAGCCGAAGACCGTGAAGTTTACGGAGATTCCGCCCCCCCAGCCCGACGTGGCGCCGCCGCCCGAGGCTGCAGCGCGTCCGGTCCGGCGCGTCACGCAGGGTCTCTCCGCGAACTCCTTCGCGCCGGGCGCCGGCACGGGGTTCGATGCGCGCGCGGGCAACTCCACCCGGGTGGCAGCCACCGGCCCCGGAATGAGCGCGGAAGACGCAGCGGGGCCGCGCAGCTTCGCCAGCGTCACCACCCCGCCGAAGAGCCGGATGCGCCCGATGATGGAGGTGCCCAAGGAGGCGCAGGAGGCCGGCGTGGAGGGGGAAGTGAAGGTGAGTCTGGACATCGACGCTCAGGGCAACGTCACCGGCGTGCGGGTGCTGCGCGACCTCGGCCACGGCACGGGCGACGCCTGCGCGGCCGCCTGGCGTCAGGCGAGGTTTGTGCCCGGAAATCAAGATGGAACACCGGTCACGGTCACCGGCGTTCCACAGGTCTGTACCGTGAGGATCGAGCAGTGATCGGCCTGTTTCTCCCGTTGGCATTCTTCTCGGCACAGGCTCAGTCTCCGACCGATTCCCCGCCGACGCCGGAGGCAGTAGCCCAGGATCTGCCCCCGCTGCTGGTGGAGCCTGCTCTGCTCGACTTTGTGCAGGCGCCCTACCCCACGCAGGCAGAGGCCGAACAGCGCGAAGGATCGGTGCGGCTGCTCATCGAGATCGACGAGGCCGGCGTCGTTACGCGCGTAGAGGTACTGGAGCCGGCCGGATTCGGTTTTGACGAGGCCGCTACGGAGGCGGCGAAGGCCTTCCGCTTCACCCCCGCCCAAGATGCGACAGGTCCGGTCCCAGTGGCCATCGAGTTCGCGTACGGCTTTGTGCTCGACCGCGCGAAGGTGGAGGGAGCCGCACCCGACACCGCCGCCGTCGAGGCCGATGCACCTGTCACCCTCGAAGGCAGCATCGTGGAGATGGGCACCCGCCGCCCGCTCCCCGATCACCTCGTCCGCATCGACGTCCTGAACCTCGAAACGCAGACCGACGCGGAGGGTCGATGGTCGTTCCGGGGGGTCGCTCCCGGGGCGTACACTCTCCGCGTCGTCCACCCCGGCTACGACACGCTGGAGAAGCGCGTGGAGGTCGTCGCCGGCTCGGTGACCAACGCGCGCCTATGGGTCCGCAACCAGTCCTACGCCGACCCCGGCATCCTCGGCACCTACCGCCGCGAGACAGACGACGTCACGCGGCGCACGATCTCCATGGAGGAAGCACGGCGAATCCCCGGCACCTTCGGCGACCCCATTCGGGTGGTCCAAAATCTCCCCGGGGCGGCTCGGGCGCCGCTCGGGTCGGGACTGTTGATCATTCGGGGGTCCAACCCGGAAGACAGCCGGGTGTACGTCGACGGCATGTACATCCCGTACATCTACCACCTGGGCGGCTTTGAATCGGTCATCAACCCCGACCTCATCGACAGCGTGGACTACCTGCCCGGCGGCTACGGCCCCCACTACGGACGAAGCACGGGTGGCACCGTAGACGCGACGACTCGCAGGCGCTTTCCGGAGAGGAACGAGGTGCGCTGGTCTACCGACGCCCTCGACTCCGGCGGCCTCTGGCTCGGAAGCGTGGGCAAGAACAACCAGCACGGCTTCGGCGTGGCCGCACGCGCCTCGTACATCGATCTGATCCTGCCCGCGTTCCTCGACGAAGACGGGTTCTCCGTCGCCCCGCGCTGGTGGGACTTTCAGGCGAAGTACCAGTACCAAGGCGACCGCCCCGACAAGTTCTCCGCGCTTGCCTTCGGCTTCAGGGACACGCTGCTCGTCTCCACGCCCACCGGCTACGCCCAAGGCACCGACGCCGACACGCAGGGCGACATCGCCACCGACTACAGCACCTACCGCTTCGGCGGCACGTGGGATCGTGCTTGGGGAAAGCAGTGGTCTGCGCACGTGGCACCAAGTTTCGGATCGGACGAGGCCGCGCTGGACATCGGCAACTCCTTCCGCTTGATCCAGACGAGGTACACAGGCGAGGTTCGAGGGGAAGTTCGGTACGAGCACGACGAGCACTTGGCCGTGGTGGGCGGGCTCGACGCCATCTTCGGCTGGGCGGCGTTCGAGGTGCAACTCCCGTTCAATCCGGCGCAGTTCGCCGAGATCGACCCCCTCGCTGAGCGCGAGCCCTATTCGCTGACCGGAACGGCCACTGGCTGGGGGCCCGACCCCTGGGTGCGCGCGACCTGGAAACCGCTCGCGGACCCCGACGCGCTCGCGCTCAACGGCGGGCTGCGCATGATGTACGTCATCATCCCCGATGAGAACGAGGTGCTGGCGTTTGATCCGCGCTTCTCCTTCCGATGGCAGGCGACGGGAACGACGGCATTGAAGGGCTCCACGGGCCTGTACCATCAGCCTCCGCAGCCCTTCCAGTCCTACCGACCCGACGACAAGCCAGCGGAAGTCGGCGCCGAGCAGAGCTGGGCGAGCAGCATCGGCATCGAGCAGGAGATCGGTCCCGCCGTCAGGGTGGAGCTAGAGGGCTTCTACAAGGACCTGACCGACCTCATCGTCAGCAACAGCAGCTTCGGAACGCTCGACGACAGCTACTACGTCAACACCGGGGTGGGGCGAGCGTACGGCATAGAAACCATCGTGCGCCACGAGCCCGTCGGGAACTTCTTCGGCTGGCTCAGCTACACGCTCAGCCGCTCCGAACGTCAGGACCGTCCGGGGGAGGACTGGTACCTTTTCGACTACGACCAAACGCACATCCTCACGGCCGTAGGGAGCTATCGACTGCCGTACGATCTGAGCGTGGGCGCAAAGGTACAGTACACCACGGGGAACCCCAGCACGCCGTACTCCTTGGGGGTGTATGACGTGGACCAGGACACCTACTCCGCGTTCCCCTCGGGCGCCTACAACAGCGAGCGGCTCCCCCCCTTCTGGGCGGTGTCGGTCCGAATTGACAAGCTCTTCACCTTTAAGTCGTGGCAACTACTGTTGTACGTCGACCTCATCAACGCCTTCCACGGTGATAATCCTGAGTTTGAGCAGTACAATTACGACTACACCGAGAAGACCTACTTCAAGGGCCTGCCCTTCATCCCCAGCCCCGGCGTGGAAGCAAAGGTGGAGTTCTAATGATGATTATCTACATTATCACCGCGTGTGACACGGAGTCGATGGCTCAGTCTTGGCAGGTGGACCGCCTGCGGGTGCTCGCAGTGGCGGCCACGCCGGCCGAGCCGCGCCCGGGCGACCTCGTCACCTTCGACGCGCTCATCCTCTCCCCCGCCGTGCCAGTGGGCGGAAGCGCGTGGTTTGTGTGCAGCGCCAGCGCCAGCTCCGAGTTTGGCTGCGAGATCGACACCTCCTCGCTCTCGGGAGCGTCGGCCGATGAGATCGACTTCGCGGCGCTCCAAGCCGCCGGCTTGATTGGCTACCTCCCCGACCTGCCGCCCGTGTGGCTCGTCCCACCCGACTTCCTCGACGCGCTCCCAGAGGCCGACCGGCTGGAAGGCACCTTCGCGATGACGTACATCACGGCTTTCCCCGAGGTGGAGGAAGGCGCCGAAGTGGCCGAAGAAGATGTCGAAATCGCCTACAAACGAGTGCCCGTGTCGCTGGCGCAGACGCCGAACCGCAACCCCGGTTTCGCAGGATGGTCCGTGGATGGCTTCCCCGTTGCCGACGGCGCCACCGTGCGGCTCGACCCGGCGCAGGCCTACACCATCGAGGCACGACTCGCGGATGATGCGGTAGAAACCTACACCTTTCGCACCGAAGCTGGGAAGGATGAGGAACGAACGGAGGAACCCTACCTCTCGTGGTACCTGCAAGAGGGAAGTTTCGACCAGACGAACACGCTGTACCCCTTCGACGAGGTCGTCTACTTTGCGCCAGACCAGCCCACCCTGAAGTCGCAGGCGCTGTGGGTGGTCATTCGGGATCGCCGCGGCGGAATGGGCTGGGGAACGCTGAATCTTAGCTTCGACGTTACGGAGGTTGCGGAGCGGCAGCGGGCACTGCGACGGTAAACGGCTCCGAGCGCACGAAGGCGAGCTTCGCGCAAGCGGCCACCCCGAACGAGCGTGCGGGCACGCAGCCGGTACCGAACGCCACGACACCGCGGTAGGTCCCCTCCGCCGGGGCAGCGACCGAGAGGACCAGGGCCGAATCCACCTGCGTGGCCGGGAGGCCCGCCGAGCAGGGCGTACGAGCCACAGCCACCCACACGCTCCCTGACTGCCGCTCCAGCTCTACTGGAGAGCAGCCATCGAGCCAGGATGTACCCTCCAACCCAAAGGAAAAGCTGACCGGATCACCGGGAGCCACCGCCGTGTCCGGCGCCTTGAGCACCGCCTCGCTCGCCATCGCCGCCGCCGCCGCAACCACCAACATCATCGGGCCCTCCCTGCGCGGTCCACCTAACCACCGGTTCCGTGATATGGTGCGGCGCCCTCGGATCCCACCTAGGGCAACGTGGACAGCATTTGTACAGCGGAGTGCTGGAATGACGCTTGCAGGTCGCCTTTTTGGACCATTGTCGCGCCTTCTGAGCGGTGCGGTCACCCTCGCCTTCGCGGCGACGGCGCTGCTCGCTCCCGAGACGGCGCTCGCCCGTGAGAAGAATTCCGCCGAGGCAGCGCTCGCCGAGTTCAACGGTAAGAAGCCGGTTCCCGACCCGATTCGGAACCGCTTCTTCCTGAAGACGAACCGGTTCGAGATCGCGCCATCGCTCGGCTACGTGCCGAACAACTCCTTCGCCGAAGTTTACGTGGGCGGCGCCTTTCTGGCCTACCACTTCACCGAGCAGTTCTCGGTCGAGGCGGCCTTCATCTACTCGCCAAACAGCGGCGCGTCAGGAGTGAAGGGGCTCACCCGCACCCTGCTCGATATCGCGTACCAGGGCGATCCTAAGACCAAGTTCCAGCAGCCGATCGACCGCCTCCAAATGGCGGCCGCGTTCAGCGCGCGATGGGCTCCGGTGTACGGGAAGATCAACCTGATGGGCGAGGGGGTCGTCAACTTCGATGTCTACGGTACCGCCGGCGTCGGCCTGCTGGCCGTCAGCAAAGACGTCGCCACCATCTCCGAAGACTACCGAAGCGGCAACTCCGACGACCCGGTGTACGTGGAACCCCAGCCGCAGACCGCCTTCAACCCCGCTGTCAACCTCGGCGCCGGAATCAACGTGTTCCTCTCTCCGAGCATCGCGCTGAAAATCGACGCACGCACGTTGGTGTTCGTGGGCGAGGAGGCCGACTACATCGTGGGCGACGTCGACCCCACCACCGGTCAGCCGCAGGTGCTCGAAAATGAAATCCAGACCGCGTTCATCACCACCGGGGGCATCAGCATCTTCATTCCGAAGATGAAGCCCCGCATCTTCAACTTCTGAGCGGCCAGGACACCCGATGCTGAGCATTGCCCTTTCCCTCGCCCTAGCTCCTCTGGCCCATGCGGCCGAGCCAACCCCCGTGGTGGTGAGCGAGCCCGCCGAGGTCTCCTCGCCCCTCCCCGCCGTTGCCCAAGGCGACGAAGAGGAAGAAGACGAAGACTCGGTGAAGTCCGAGCAGGAAGCCGTGAAGTCCGGCAAAGTCGAGTCGGCCAGGAAGACTCAGGAACCGAAGCGTCGCAAGAAGGTCATCAAGACCATTCAGCCGAAGACCTTCATGAAGCTCCACCGCTATGAGATCGGCCCATCTCTGGGCTTCGTGGCTAACGATCCCTTCCTGAACCGCTACATCATGGGCGCGGTGTTCGACTACCACGTGACCGAGATCTTCGCGATCGAGTCCACCGTAGCGTACAGCCCCGTCTTGGGTGTGGGCGGCTGCGAAGACCCAGACTGGAAGCCCCTCTCCTGCCAACTGCTGGAAAAGAACAGCGTGTCGCCCGACATCTCGCGGCTCACCGCCCACGGCGCCATCGGCCTGCAGTTCGCACCCATCTACGGCAAGGTCGCCGCCGGCAACAACATCATCGCCTTCGACATCTTCGGCACCATCGGCATCGGCGTCACGGCCACCGAAGACGACATCGTCGCCCTCCAGGCCGAAGACGAACCCCCCGACGGCCCAGCCCATCGCACCGCCAGTCAGGTACACCCCACCACCGTGATGGGGGGCGGGGCGCGTATTGCCTTCAGTGAGTCGGTGGCGCTTCGCGCCGAGGTGAAGTCGATGACCTACATCGAAACCGTCAAATCAACGACCCTGGAAATGAAGAACAACCTCATCGTCCAGACCAACGTTTCCTTCTTCTTTCCGGGAATGAAGTAGATGTCTCCGCTCTTGCTGCTCACTCTCGCGGCGCCCGCCCACGCGCTCACCTGCGACGAAGTGATGAACATGGTCAACGTGAACGTTCCGGAGAGCATCGTCGTGCAGACGATCGAGGGCTCCGGAGAGTCGTTCACCGCCGACTTCGTGCGGTGCCTCACCAACGAAGGGGCGCCTGACGGCGTCGTTGCCGCTGTGAAGAAGGTGATCGCGGCCAACTCCGCCCCCAAAGACTCAGGCGGCGACGATGAGGCGCCCGCGGCAGAGACGGCCGCCCCCAAGTCGAAGAAGCAGGCCTCCCGCGAGTCCTTCGAGAAGGAGGAGGCCGTCGGCAAGACGGCGAAGAGCCGCGAGCTCACGGACAAGGACAGCGAAGAGGATTCGAGTAAGGACCCAGAGAAGCTCGACGACGCGATCCGGCAGTACAAGGCGAAGAAGCCCTTGTCGGCCAGCCTCGCCTTTCACGACCTACTCAAGGACAACACCTACCCCGATAAAGAGAGCAAGATCCTCTACTACATGGGGATGTCGCTCTACGATCTGAAGATGTACCATTCGGCGCAGTACTACTTCATCGAAGTGCTGAAGAAGGGCACAGGCAACCCCTACTTCAAGTACGCCTTGCCGAAGCTGGTGGCGATCTACAAATACACCGGCGACGTGACCGATCTAGAGAAGGTCGTCGAGAAGATCTCGCCGGACGACTACCCCCGCTCGGCGCGCAACCAGCTCTACTACCTCCTCGGGCTGCAATAC